>CBDUCL010000107.1:0-9628 GCA_965365625.1 uncultured Chromatiales bacterium
CCCCGTTGCGCTGCAGCATGTCGATGATCTCGGGGCTGCCGCCTTCCAGGGCGATAGCCAGGGGCGTAGCGCCGGCCCCGTTTACCGCGTTGACGTCGGCGCCCGCTTTGATCAGGTACTTGACCACCACCCGGTAGCCACGGCTGACCGCCAGATGCAGGGCGCTGTCTCCGTTGGCGTCCGTCTGGTTGATATCTGCGCCGTGGGCAAGCAGAAAGCCAATCGCGTCCCGGTCTCCCACGTCGTTCAGAGCGAGTTCCCGCAGCAGGGCGCTGGGGTCGAACTGGGCGCCCGCCGCCACCAGTTCCTGGGCCACACGGGTATTTCGGGCCATCAGGGCCACGTAAAGGGGGCTGTGGCCATCCCGGTTCGGGGCGTCCACGTCGGCGCCCTCTTCCAGCAGCAGCTTGACCAGGATATAGCGGTCCGCCGCAGCGGCCACGTGCAGCGGCCGCTCGCCCTCGGGGCCCGGCTGGTCGACGTCCGCGCCCCAGTAGAGGTTGCGCTTTACCTGGTCGAGGTCGCCCTCGTGCACCGCCCGGTAGAGGCTGATGGTGGGCTCGGCCGGCTCACTGCAGGCAACAACCAACAGCAGAGCCAGCAAGAAAGCGAAAATGGATCGCGGTGCGCTGAATGTCATGGCTGTGCTCGTCACGTTTCGGGACCGACAGTGTCGCCGCTTCGCCACCGCCAAGGCAAGGGCTCCGGGACCGAACGTTTTCTCCGCCCGCTCCCGGCGTGCTACCTTATGCTCCCATGTTCACCAAGCTGCTTTTTACCGCCGGCCTGCTCGGGCTGGTCTACCTGGGGATCCGTACCCGCCTGCGCACGCCGCCGCCGGCGCCCGCCCCTGCCCCGGCCACCGTGCCATCGCGCCTGCCGAGGCTGGCGGCCTGGGCCCTGATCGGGCTGATGCTGTTGATCAGCTCGGTGATCCTGTTCTTCGAGTGGCGCGAGGGCTACCGCATCGTCGACCTGCGGGTGATCAATACCAACACCGGCAGCAGTCAGAGCTACCGCGCCCACAGGGGCGACGTGGAGGACCGCCGCTTCGTTACCGTCGACGGCCGGGTGGTGACCCTGGCGGACATAGAACGCCTGGAGATGGGCGCGCCGGATGCGGATTAAGCCGCGTCGATCGGTCCAAAGTTCATACCTACGGACAGGCGATGGCCGCCGCTGCGATTGAGGCTCACCTCGTGCGGCACCTCGGGCCGGAAGAACACCAGCATGCCGGGCTCCGGTTGCACCAGGGTGCGCATGCGGTGGTCGAAGACCACGAGCTCGCCCGAGTCCGGCGGCACCTCGACGTAGTAGACCCCGGACAGCAGCTCGTCGAGTTCGGCGTGGGTGTGGCGGCTGGTGGCCTGACCGGGCCCCATGTCGTTGAGCCAGAAGCCGCAGCGCAGACTGCTGGCCGGCATGGCTAGGATCTTGGCGGCATAGGCGGTGGCCTGCTCCAGCACCCGCGCCAGGGCCGGGATCCGTTCGCGCTCCAGATAGAGATTCTCGTAGCGCCCGCCCACATGATGGGTGCGGCGGGTGAAGTCCGACTCGCCGAGCCGGCGGTAGGCGTCGAGGATCTGTCGGTTGAGGACCGCCGCTTTGTCGATCCGTCCCAGGTAGAGACGGTGGCTGGCATGCAGGTCGATGGTTCGCTCGGTCTCCATGGCATGGCTCGCTGCTGGGTTGGGCTGCGCTATTTTACCCCGGTCGGCTAGAATCAGCCCAGGCAGCGGCGCGCAGCCCCGAACCGGACCCCGAACCCGCCCATGTGGCTTTCAAGATCTCTGATCACCCTCTGCTACACCATAGACGACTCGCCCCGCTATCGGCGGGTCAAGGGCTTCTGTTACGACCTGCTGCAAAACCCGCGCTCGCCGATGCGGCCCTGGTTCGACCTCACCATGATGCTGCTGGTGCTGAGTACGGTGTCGATCCTGATCTATGAGGTGAAGTCCGACCTGGGACCATTCGCGGACCATTTCGAGCGCCTGGCGGTTGCCATCTTTATCGTCGAGTACCTGTTGCGCATGTGGGTCTACGATGACAGCCACAAGGTGCTGCTCGAACACTACGAGCGGGCCGAGTTTACGGGCACCCGGTTTCGCCTGCTGCCGGCCCTGGGCCAGGTGCTGGGCAAAAAGCTGGAATACGCCCGCTCGCCCCTGGCCGTGGTCGACCTGCTGGCCATCATCCCCAGCTACCGGCCACTGCGCTTTCTGCGCATCTTCCTGCTGTTTCGCCTGTTCAAGCTGTTCCGCTATGCGCGCAGCATGAACGCCTTTGCCGGAATCCTCTCCGACAAGCGCTTCGAGCTGGTCAACCTGCTCTATCTGATGGCATTCCTGGTATTCGCCTCCGCCTCGGCGCTGTATTTCTTCGAGGCCCGGGAACCCGAAGGACAGATCCAGGACTTCTTCGACAGCATCTACCTGGCGGTGGTCACGGTCTCCACCGTCGGCTTCGGCGACATCACCCCGCACACCACCGAGGGGCGGGTGGTGACCCTGGCCTTGATCGTCTCCGGGCTTGGAATGATCGCCTTTTTCACCTCCATCATCGTATCCGCCTTTTCCGAGCGCATGGATTCGATCCGGGCCGAGCGCATCCTTGCCGAGCTGGAACACCACCCGGGCTACGACATTCTTTGCGGTTTCGGACGCATCGGCCAACTCATCGCCGCCCGACTGGCCGCCGACCAAGAGCGCTTTTTGGTGGTGCATCCGGACCCGCAGCGCGTGGCCGAGGCCAAGAAGGCCGGCTATCTGGCGATCCAGGGCAACGCCGAGAGCACCGAGTTCCTGCAGCAGCTGGGGGTGGGCCAGGGCGCCAAGCGCATCCTCTGCCTGACCGGCAACGACGTCAGCAACGTCTACATCACCCTGACCGCCCGCTACCTCAGCCCGGACATCGAGATCGTCTCCCGCGCCAACCACCGCGGCAGCCGCGGCAAGTTGCTGCAGGCCGGGGCCAGCCACGCCCTGCCCCCCTACGAGGTGGTGGGCATGGTCGCGGCGGAATACGTCGGCCAACCAGTGGCCTTCGAGGGCATCTACGGCATGCTGGCCGGCGAGGACCAGGTAAGCCTGGTGCCTGTGCCCCTGGGCCCTCGGGTATGCAGCGCCCACCAGCGCCTGGGAGACATCGACTTCCGCCGTTACAAGCTGGTGCTGTTCGGGGTGGTCAGCGGCGCCGAGCGCGACGCCGGCAACCGCCCGGTTTACGACCTGCGTCACCAGCGCTTCTACTTCAATCCCAACTCGGATTTCGAGTTGCACTGCAACGACGTGCTGTTGATATTCGGCCACGAGGTCAGCGTGCGCCACTTCCGCCACCAGTTGGAGCGCAGCGGCCGCCGCGGGTGGCGACCATGAGTCGGCAGCAGGAGGTCCTGGTGTTTGGCTGCGGTTCCCTCGGCGAGGAGGTGGCGCGCCAACTGCGCGAGCGCGGCTACCGGCTGCTGCTGGTAGACGACGACGAGGCCGCCCTGGGGGCGGTACGCGAACGCGGCTACGCGACAGAGCGCCTCGACTACACCGACGACGAAGCCCTGCGCAGCATCGGCATCGGCGCCGGGGTGGACGCCATCTTCTGCATGTTCGCCGAGGACGCCTCCAACGTCTTTCTGACCATCTCGGCGCGCGGCCTGGACCCGGCCCTGAAGATCGTCAGCATTGCCGAATCCATAGACTCCCGCCATAAGCTACTGAGTGCCGGCGCCAGCAAGGTGATCGACTTCTACGAGATCAGCGCCGCCCGACTCTACGAGCTGATTCGTCGGCCCCTGATCGTCGAGACCCTGGAACATACGGTGTTCAGCAGTCGCGACCTCGACTTGGCCGAAGTGAGCATCAGGCCCGGCTGCGGCCTGATCGGCCAGGGCCTGGAGCAGCTGACGTTGGAGCCGGACTACAACCTGGTGCTGCTGGGCCTGGTGGAGCGGGAACTCGGCCAGCGTCTGATCTTCGCTCCCCAGGGCGCGGGCCTGCGATTACAGGCCGGCGACGTGTTGGTGGTGATGGGTCCTCTGGGAGAGATCGAGCGCCTTCGCGCGACGATGGGCGAGGCAGGCCAGTCACCGAGCGCGAAAGGAACCGACCGCTGACGGGCGTCCCCCTCCAGTCTGCTCAACCCCGCCGCCCGATATTCTCCAGCAGAGCCTCCATCCTCTCCAGCCGCTGTTCCATCTGCTCGACATGCTCGCGCAGCCAATGCACCTCGCCCGCCTCGCCACTGCCGGTCTCGCGGTCGAACGCCTCGTGCTCGCGCTGCAGCACGTCGAGCACGATGCCGATCATCATGTTCAGAAAAACGAAGGCCACCACGAATATAAACGATAGGTAGAACACCCAGCTCAGGGGGTAGACCGCCATGGTCTCGTACATGACGTCCGTCCAGTCCTCGAAGGTGGCTACCCGAAACAGGGTGAGCATGGAGATGGTGATGTTCTCCCATAGCTCGGGGTTGATCTGGCCGAAGAAGATGCTGCCCATGGCGGCATAGATATAGAAGATGATGAACATCAGCAGCGACACATAGCCCATGCGCGGGATCGCCTTCAGAAAGGCGTTCAGCAGCATGCGCAGTTCCGGGACCATCGAAACCAGGCGCAGCACCCGGAAGATGCGCAGCAGGCGCCCGAGCAGGGCCATCTGGCTCTCCTCCACCGGGATCAGGCTGGCGGTGACGATCACGAAGTCGAACACATTCCAGCCCTGGCGGAAAAAACGGCGCAGATTCCCCTCAGCCACCATGCGCACCAGGATCTCGACCAGAAAAAACAGGGTGATGCCCAGGTCGAGCAGCTCGAACAGGCGCTGCAGTAAGGGATCGATGCGGTAGGTCTTGGCGCCGATCACCAGGGCCGAGAGCACGATCACCAGAATCACCAGGGTCTCGAACCAGCGATTGCGGCGGAGTTTGAGAAAGCGGCGTTGCAGGGCGGCGGCGGATAGGGGCATACGGGCCTCCGATGGAACTGGCCAGGGGGCGGATTATAGGTGTTTTGGCGGTGCATGGGGATCTCAAGGTGAGCGCTTGCGTTCCCCGCCGTCGGAGCGGTGGTATCATGCTATGTGCTGACGCCGCGAGCGGCCGCTGGAGAATCCTCGAGGTAAGGCCGACCGGCCGCATTTGCGGCAAGGCGTCTGGGCCCCGGAGCCGCTATTCCGAGACATCTCGCGAGGAGTTCGCGCGCAATGCTCGACACCATTGCCGGATCGGCCTTCACGCTGGGGATCCTTAGCGCCGTTTCCCTGCCGGTGGGAGCGACGACCGCCAACTTCTGGCGCCCCGAAGACCCGGTCATTGCGGTCGCCATCCTCTCCAAGACATTGAAGCCCGGGGGCGGCCGCCATGGCCATGCTTCCCAGCAGGCGCCAACGCCTGGCTACGAGCAGCCCGCCCCCGCAAGATCGCTTCTCGATAGCGAGATCAAGCCGTAACGCTCCCCGGCCTATGCTCGGGATATTTCCTCCACCGCCATCGTCAAGGAGAATTCGCGCCATGAACCAAGGTCCGACCGCCGCCGGTCCCCTCACCCCGGAAGCCCTGAAGAAGATCGACGCCTGGTGGAGAGCATGCAACTACCTGGCCGTCGGCATGATCTACCTGCAGGACAACCCCTTACTGCGCCAGCCGCTAAAGACGGAGCACGTGAAGAACCGCCTGCTCGGGCACTGGGGGGCGAGCCCGGGACTGTCGTTCATGTATGCGCACCTGAACCGATTGATCAGCGAGCACGGGCAGCAGGCGATCTTCCTGGCCGGGCCCGGCCATGGTGCGCCCGGAGTGCTGGCCCCGGTCTATCTGGAGGGCACCTACTCGGAGATCTATCCAGACAAGAGTGAGGACGCGGAGGGCATGCGCCGCTTCTTCAAGCAGTTCTCCTTCCCCGGCGGCATCGGCAGCCACTGCACCCCGGAGACCCCGGGCTCGATCCACGAGGGCGGAGAACTCGGCTATTCGATCTCCCACGCCTTCGGCGCCGCGTTCGACAACCCGGACTTGTTAGTGGCGGTGGCGGTGGGCGACGGCGAGGCGGAGACCGGCCCCCTGGCCACGTCCTGGCACTCCAGCAAGTTCCTCAACCCGGCCCGCGACGGCGCAGTGTTGCCGATCCTTCATCTCAACGGCTACAAGATCAACAACCCGACCCTCCTGTCCCGCATTCCCAGCGACGAACTGGCGAGCCTGATGCACGGCTACGGCTGGACGCCTCACTTCGTGGAAGGGGACGACCCCGCGGATATGCACCAGCGGATGGCCGCCACCCTGGAGCGCTGTCTGCAGGAGATCCGCGGCTTCCAGGGCCAGGCCCGCGCCTCCCGCCGTGCCAGCCGCGTGCCTTGGCCGATGATCGTGTTGCGCACCCCCAAGGGCTGGACCGGGCCGGAGTTCGTGGACGGCAAAAAGGTGGAAGGCTTCTGGCGCGCCCACCAAGTGCCACTGGCTGGGATTCACGACAACCCAGAGCACTTGGAGCAGCTCGAGGCCTGGCTGCGCAGCTACCGCCCGGAAACCCTGTTCGACGCTGCGGGCCGGTTGTTGCCGGAACTGCGGGAGATAGCCCCCAAGGGCACCCTGCGCATGAGCGCCAACCCCCATGCCAACGGCGGCCTGCTGCGGCGCGGGCTGCGGATGCCGGACTTCCGCGCCTATGCTCAGGAGGTGCCCGCTCCGGCCCAGACCAGTGCCATGAACACCCGCCCCTTGGGTGCTCTGCTGCGGGATGTGATGGCTCGCAACATGGACAACTTCCGTTTGTTCGGACCCGATGAGAACACCTCCAACAAGCTCGATCCGGTGTACGAGGTGAGCAAGAAACTGTGGCTGGCCGACTACCTGCCGGAGGACGCCGACGGCGGCGAGCTGTCACCGGACGGCCGGGTGCTGGAGATGCTCTCGGAGCACACCCTGGAGGGCTGGTACGAGGGCTATGTGCTGAGCGGCCGGCACGGCTTCTTCGCCACCTACGAGGCGTTCGCCCACGTCATCGACTCCATGTACAACCAGCACGCCAAATGGCTGGCGATCTGTGAAGAGATCCCCTGGCGCGCACCCATCTCGTCGATCAATCTGTTGATCACCTCCACCGTTTGGCGTCAGGACCACAACGGTTTCACCCACCAGGACCCGGGCTTCATCGACGTGGTGGTCAACAAGAACCCGGAGGTGACCCGAATCTACCTGCCACCGGACGTCAACACGCTGCTGTCCACCGCCGACCACTGCCTGCGCAGCCACGACGACATCAACGTGATCGTCTGCGACAAACAGAACCACCTCCAGTACCTGGACATGGATGCCGCCATCAAGCACTGCACCAAGGGGCTGGGGATCTGGGACTGGGCCAGCAACGACCAGGGGGGCGAGCCGGACGTGGTGATGGTCGGCTGCGGCGACATCCCCACCAAGGAGGCCCTGGCCGCCACCGCCCTGCTGCGCGAGCACTTCCCGGACCTCAAGATCCGTTTCATCAACGTGGTCGACCTGTTCCGCATGACCCCCGCCGGAGAACACCCCCATGGCCTTTCCGACAGCGACTTCGACAGCCTGTTCACCAAGGACAAGCCGGTGATCTTCAACTTCCACGGCTACCCCTGGCTGATCCACCGCCTGGCCTATCGCCGCACCAACCACAAAAACCTGCACGTGCGCGGCTACAAGGAAAAGGGCAACATCAATACGCCCCTGGAATTGGCGATCAGCAACGAAATCGACCGCTTCAGCCTCGCCATCGACGTCATCAAGCGGGTGCCGCGGCTGCAGGTGGCCGGCGCCCACGTCAAGGAGAAGCTGCGAGACATGCAGATCGATTGCCGCAACTATGCCCATGCCCACGGCGTCGACAAGCCGGAAATGGCGAACTGGACCTGGCCCATGTAGGCGCACAGGTGCGCAAACGCCCAAGGAATTGCGGACGAACACACCGACCCAGCCGAAGACCCCCGAGCCGCAACGCGACCCTACCCACACCGGCCTGTCCCGGAAGGCCCTTCAGCGAGTCAACAACCTGATCGACCTCGACATCTTGGAGGCGGCGCGCGAGACCGGCCGGGAGATCGGCGTCGATTTCGGTGCCATCGTCGAGCAGTAAGGGGAACCCGGAGCACTGGACCCGGATTTCGAACCTGAACGTGGCCCGCTTCGGCAAGTTCTCCTCGGACCCTTCGATTCGGCACTATTGCGAGCGGGTCTGGAAGGTCACGCCTATGGCGGCGCGGGTTTGAGCCCGCGGCGGAATCAGGAGCCGGCCAGTACTCGGTAGGTGTGGCGGGCGATCATCTGCTCCTCGTCCGTAGCGATCACCCACACCGACACCGACGAGCCGGGCGCCGAAATCAGCGCCCCCCGGCGGCGGTTGGCGTCCTGGTCCAGTTCCACGCCTAGCCAGGCGGCGTCTCGACACACCCTGCGGCGCACCTCGGCATCGTTTTCGCCCACACCGGCGGTAAACACCAGGGCATCCAAACCGCCCAACGAAGCCGCCAACGCCCCCAGCGTCTGCCCGATGCGGTACACGAAGTAATCTATCGCCTGGGCCGCCCGCGGGTCCTCGCTGGCGTGCAGCCTGCGCAGGTCATTGCTGACCCCGGACAAGCCCAGCAAGCCGGACTGGCGATACAGCAACTCCTCCAACCGTTGTGGGTCCAGCCCCTCTTCCCGCAGCAGATACAGCAGAACCCCCGGGTCCAGGCTGCCGCAGCGAGTGCCCATGGGCAGCCCGTCCAAGACCGAAAAACTCATGGAGGTGTCCAGGCTCTTGCCGTCCCGCACCGCTGTCATGCTGCAACCGCTGCCGAGGTGGGCTATCACCACCCGCCCGACGGCCAACTCCGGGGACAACTCATAGAGGCGCCCGGTCACGTACTCGTAGGACAGGCCGTGAAAGCCGTAGCGCCGCAGACCGCGCTCGAACAGGGGGTGCGGTAGCCCGAAGCACTCGGTTACCCGGCGCCGGCCCCGGTGAAAACTGGTGTCGAAGCAGGCCACCTGGGGCAGTTGCGGGCGCTGCGCAGCAATCGATTGGATCGCGGACAGGTTGTGCGGCTGGTGCAGGGGTGCCAGCGGGACCAGGCGCATCAGGCGCTGGACCACCTCGGGGTCGATCCGCACCGGCCCGGCAAAGGCGGGACCGCCATGGGTAACTCGATGGCCGACCCCCGAGATGCGCTGACCGGCGGCATGCTCGGCCAGCCAGCTCCAGATCCCCTCGAAGGCGCGGTCATGACCGGCCCGGCCCGACTCGAGGGGCAAGTCCTGGTCCGCCAGCGGCCCCCCGTCGCTCGAAACGGCCATGAAGTGCGGTGCGCCTTCGATGCCTTCCACCTGGCCCCGGAGCTGGCACACCGGCCGGCCACCGCAGAGCTGGAAAAGAGCGAATTTGAGACTCGAAGAGCCGGCATTCAGGGTCAGCAGCATATCGTTCATAGAGGTCTCTCGAGAAGCGCGGCAAGCGATGCCGATGGCCGACCAGCCGACCTGCCCGGAACGCTGACGACTGCAAACCCTCCAGCGCGGCGGGTCTCGGCGCCTCCGCCGCCCCCCTCCCGGCGCGCAGGCCCGTCCGCTCGATGGCCAAGCGGTCGGCGTCGCAGCCATAATGATAGAGCACCATGCGCTA
>CBDUCL010000108.1:0-9573 GCA_965365625.1 uncultured Chromatiales bacterium
TTGCAGGTCGTCGCGGGCATTGCGCAGGTCCTCCAGTTGCCGCAATCCCAGGGGCTGCCCAGATTCCGCGGCCTCCCGTTCCAGCGTCGGGAGTTGTTCCTCATCGAGCCGGCGCAGGCGTTCGTCTCCGGCGGCGATATACAGCTCCAGCTCCCGGAGCTGCTCTGTCTGGTCCGCGTACAGCCGATCCAGGGAGACGATATTGGTCAGTAATTGGGTCTTTTGGCGTTCCATGGCTATCGCCACCGCATCCACCCGCCTGCGGGTGTCTTCATAGCCGTGCAGGAATTGCTGCAGCGGCTTGGGTCTGAACAACAGGCGCGCCAGCAGGCCCTGCTTGCGGTTGGGATCCAGGGCGTCGACGTCGAAGCCGCGGATGGCCTCGGCCATCTGGCCCAGGGTCTGGCCGGCCCCGGCGATGTCCTCGCCGAGCACGCCGTCGAGCATGCGCTGGGACAGCTCGGTCAGTCGCTGCTGGGGCCGGCTGCCGAAAAACAGGACGGCGTCGCTGTCGCCGGTCTGGAGTTCTGCCAGCTGGCGCTCGATAGCGCTGCGGCCGGGGCTGCTGTGGGAAGCTGTGGTCATTGCGCTCTGCGGGGCCTCAGGTCACGCCTTCCTGCTGCAGCTGCTTCTGCAGCACTTCGATCTGCACGTCCAGGTCCAGGGCGTCGTCTTCCAGCAGCCGCGCCTGTTGCTGGGCGAACACCTGCTCGATACTGTCCAATACCCGGCGGAAATTGTCCTCCAGCTCGCCCGACTCCAGCTTGCTGTGGGTGCGGGCATAACCTTCGCTGACCCGTTGCGCGCCTTCCAGGTAGACCACCAGGAACTTGCGGGCTCGGCGCAGATCCTTTGGATCCTCCTCGATGCCCGCGAGGATCTTGCGCGCCTGGGCGGTAATCCGACCCAGACGGGCCCGCAGCTCCTGGTTGCGCAGCCGGGCCCGGGCCTTCTCGATCGCCTCGATCGCCCGCTCGCCTTCCTCCAGGGCCGCCAGCACCTCTTCCGCGCTGACGCCGACCTGCTGGCCGTCGAATTTGTCCTGACGCGGGTCCAGCCCGTAGCACATCAGGTAGCCGATCAGGGCCGCAACGCCGAAGGCCAGGCTGGTAGAGAGCCCGTAACCGGCCGCGGTGAAGGCGGTGAGGCCCGCGGCCAGGGCCACCACCAGTCCGCCCAGGGCCTTGAGCGGAAGGCGCGGGGCGCGCGCCAGGCTGCGCCGCTGGTAGTCTCGCTCAGCGCGGAAACCGGCGCGGGCCAGCACAGCCCCCAGCATGAACAGCCCGAAGCCGGCGCCGTTGGCCAGTACCGCCCCCAGTTGGCCGGTGGCCAGAGCGGCGAGCAGGGCGATTAGCAGGGGCAGGGGCAGCAGGAACAGTAGGAGCCCGCGCACCAGGGGGCGCTTGGGCGGATCAGAGGCGTAGCGGCGGGCGGTCATTTTGCGGCCGGTTCAGAAGACTTGAATCAGGCTCTGCACGCCGAGGCCGCCGATGACCGCGATCAGGATCAATAGTCCTAGGGTTTTTTGCAGCAGCATTGGCATGGGCAGGCGCTCGCTCGATTCGGTGACCGGCTCATTTCCGGCGTTGGCCTCTTAGTCTGCCCCGATCTCGGATGGGGCACAAGCCGACGCCAGAAAGCCTAAGACCGTGCCCGAGCGTTCATTTGATCACTTCGATGCGGGCGATCATGGTTTGCTCGTCGTCGTTGCGCGGCGGCAGGTCTGGTACTTCCGCCAGCAGGTCCGCCTCTGAAGCGACCGGCTGCGGATTTCCCAAACCCGCTTCGCGGGCGGCCCAGGCCAGCAACTCCTGATCGAACAGATTGAGGTGCTGCCCCCACTGGTGAAACAGGTTGTTGACGATGTCTTGGGGAGGAATCGACTGCGGGTACAACTGTCGGTAGTCCGGCCAGCGCTTCAGGCGCGCCTCCAGCAGCGAACGCCCCCGGTCTTCGACATAGCTGCGGCAGATCTTCGCCATGTCGGGGCAGGTGATCCAGATCTTGGCCCCCGGGGCGCATACCCGCCTGAGTTCTGCCAGCAGCGGGACCGCTTCGCGCTCCATGTCCAGATGCTCGATCATGTGCTGGCTCACCACCAGGTCGAAGGAATCATCCGGCCACGGCAACAAGCCGGTCGTGAGGTCCAGGTCCTGGTCGGAATCGTAGACGTCCACGTTGAGCCAGCCCGGTAGCTTGCGCTGGCCGCAACCGAGGTGCAACTTGCGCGATGCCGCCGGGCGCCGGTGCGGCGGCTGCAGCCGCCGGGCTCGCAGCCGCTGCAGGTCTTGGCAGATACCCATCAGGGTGCGGGGCGAAAACAGCTCCTGGTCTTGTAGGGGGCCGCCTTCGGCGACGGCCAGAGCAGCCAGCCCCTGTAGCAGGTCGGAGAGGTCATCCCCCTCAAGGTTGCCGTTCTGGATCGGGATTTCTCTCAGGGCTCGCAGGCCAAGGTTGCGGTATCGGGCCAGGTTTGCCAAGTCGATGGGGCTCAGTTTCATTTCGGGCTGTGGCTCTTGTTTCGATATAGGGTTAGGTCGGTGCGGAGCGCCGTTCAGGGTCCTCCTGCAAGGATTCGCCGCGAGCGGCGGAACCCTGTGAGTAGGTAGCCTATGTGCCTGGGCTGCATGCCTTTGAAAGCGTATTGGCGAATCCAGCCTGCGATAACTCCGAGGCCGTAGAAGAAGCCGAAACGGCGCAAGATCACCCCCTTGGAAATGAGGTGATCGCGCTCGCCAATCTTGGCCAGGTCGTTGAGACGCCGTGGGTGGCGCACCGTGACAGCAGGGACAAAGTAGATCCCGGCTCCCCCCCTGAAGGCATCGAGCAGGAACAGCACCTCCTCACCCGATGGGTAACGGGTGCCGACCCCGATGGACTCGCTGAAGGCGATTCGCTGGCGGCGGCAGAAATCGGTGGCGGCCATAATCTCGATCGAACTGCGCTTGATCAGTTCGCGTGCATCCTGGCAGTAGCGGTCCCGCATCGGGCCGTAGTCTTTGTAAGGACTGCCGTCTTCGCTGTTGGCGATTTCCGCGCAATAGACCTCAGCGGGATGAGTGGCGATAGCCGCGCTCAGCAATTCGTAGGCCCTGGGTTCGACCTGTACATCGTCGTCCAGGAACCATAGGTAGTCGTTGGCGGCTTGTTTCAAGGCCAAGTTTCGGCTGCGGCCTATGCCGAATTCGGGCATGGCGAATACCCGTGCCTCGGGCGCCGCCTGCCGAATCATGCGAGCGATTGGGGAGCCTGCGAGATCATCTTGGCGCAGACCCTGGATTACCAGAATTACTTCGGGGAAGCGTGCCAGCGTCTCGGCATTCTGGCGCAGGAACTTGCTCAACCGCTGTTCGTTGCCGAGCATGCTGGCTACTGCTACGGAAATGGACTTTTCTGGCATGGGCTCCTCGTTCGCAATTCAGCCAGACTAAGCCAGAGCGAGGACGGGGGCAAGATGCGGCAGCGTCAGTCCCAATGGCGGTCGACACAGGCGGCAAAACGCTCCGCCCCGGCCGGAGTGTAGTGCACCGAGTCGTAAAACCAGGGCCCGGGATCGCCTTCCGCGAAACAGCGATTCACGTCGACCAGCCCCAGGTCCAACTCGGCGGCCAGGGTTCGGGTCTGGCCGTTGATCTGGTCCATCACGGTGCTGGCCTGGGCCGGGCTCAGGCGCTGCCCCCGATAGACCGGAAACAGCCGCAGGTCCGGCCCCTCCGGACGATAACCCGGGCCATAGGCGTGGGGCTGGGTCAGGACCAGAAGGCGCAGGTTCGCTTCTCGGCTGAGTTGAGCCAGGTCTCGGTAGACCTGCCGGCGCGCCGGCAACAGTTCGGACGTGAGCCGTTGCCGCAGTGCCTCGAAGGTCTCCGCCCCCAGCTCCGGCAACGGCTCCTGGGCGGCCCGCTGCAGCTGCAATGAGCGGTAAAAGCTGCGCCCCTTGAGGTTGTTCGACTGGTAGCGGATGAATGAGAGCAGGGCGCTGTCGCGCACCCGCAGCAGGGGTAACAGGCGCTGGTCCACGGCGTCGGCTTCCACCAGGACGTTGGTGATCGGGCGCGGCGCCCAGTGTTCGAACTCCTCCAGGCCCCGGGCCAGGAAACGGCCGAGGTCATTTACCCCGTGCATCAGCAGCACCGTGTCGAAGACCGGTTGGCCGGTCTCCAGCAGGAATTGCAGATTGTGGTAGCTGTCGAGGCTGAAGTTGCCGGAGACCCCGAAGTTATGGGCCGGTCGCGCCAACAGGTCCGGCCAGCGGCTGCCCGCGGGCAGCAATCCGCACTCGGTGGTGCTGCCGCCCAGGGCGAGAACGCCGCTACGGGCTTCTTGAGCGGTGCCGGCCAGGGCCCGGCTGGGGGCGATCCGAAAACGGATTCGGTGCTCGCCGGGGTAGAGGTCCCCGTCCACCCGCGCATAGACCAGCAGCCCGGGCTCGTGCAGCCGAAACGCGGGATTCGGTTCCGCGTAGAGCAGGTAGGGGTTGGCCCAGAACAGGCGCAGCCCGAGTTCGATCAGCAGCAGCAGGCCAAGGGGCAGCAGGAGCCAGTATTTGTACACGGTTCTGTGGCGGTCCCTTGCGGGCGGATACCGGGCCGAGGCAGTCGGTATGGATCTCGGCCGACATGGGTCCCGTATGATCCCACACAACCCCCTCGACTGTCAGGCTTGCCCGAACCCGGTGGCGGGTCCGGGCTTGTCCCGATGGCCGAATCAAGGCCTGGAAGTGGCGGAAGGTCGCGCCCGCCGGGAGAGCGGTCCAGGCTAGCCTTTCTTCTTTGCCGTCTTGCGCTTTCGCACCGCCTTGTGCACACCCTCGCGTAGCGTTTCGCCGCGAAATCCTTCGAAGTCGTCGCGAATGATCGAGAGATCCTTTTTCATCCGTTTGGATGCCTTGGCTTCAACCCGCTTCAACAGGAATTCGACCCGCTCGGCGAGTTCGGACGAAACTTCTTCCGGTTTCGCGCTCTCCACGGTTTCCGCCAGGCGAGAGAATTCCTTGGTCACCTCCGCGCCGGCATCGCGAGCCTCCTCGTCTTGCTCCAGAATCTCTAACAATTCCAGAGAATGCCGTTCGAGCATCGCCACCCAGTCTCGGCCGACACCGCGCGTAAGCAATTCGCGATCTCGAAAATCGCGCAGATGTTGCAGCGATGACCTGCTCACCATCGAGGAAGCCGTCTCTTCCACCACGCAAACGCAGGACGCCAGGAACTGAATGAGTCCGGATGAACCCTCTTTGATAATCTCATTCGCTTCCGCCGTGGGCGGCTGAAACTCCGTCCCCGTCTCCAGACAGTAACCGTAGATCCCGCGTTTTGTGCTGTCCACCAGATGTCGCGAGTAGGCATAGTCGCCGGACGTCCCCGAGGTGGGGTAGAGGTCCGACGACTGCTGCACGGAATAGGTCCTCCCACGTACCGCGGAAATGGCATCCCGAATTCGATTCGCCACATCGACAAATCGGGTTTGGGAGTTGCTCGGTATGTATTCCCCGTAGCCGGTTCCGAGCGTACCGCGTAGGCCGTCCCAGACCGGGTTGCCGAAGTTCTGCGATGGGTCTGTGGTCTGGTTGTCGTCGTCGCCCCAGGGATACAGGATAAGTTCGGAGTAGGAATGCACGTCCATCAGACAACAGATGTTGTTGTAGCTGTCCAGCAGCCAACGCACGTTGCGGGTCTCCGGCTCGGAGAATGCGCTCTCCCCTTTGTAAATATCCGAGCAGGGGCTCGAACTGGTCCCAATCCCGCTCGACCAGAGCAGATCGTAATTGCGGTTGAGATCTACGCCTAGGCAGGTACTGCCGGCGTTGACCCGCCGGTTTTTCCGCCACATTGCGTAACCGCTGGGATTTTCGACGTGCTTTCGCCCGTCGGGGTTGACCAAGGGGAAGATGATGATATCCAGCGTATCGACCAGCAATTTGATGGTGGCGGCCGGCCAGGTCTTTCCGCCGTACGAAATATCAGCGTCGTTCTCGTAGGAGTGGCATATGCGAATGGCGAGATCGACCAACAGATCTGGGTTTACCAGTTCACGGGCGTGAACGCCGCCGATCAGCAGCACGCCGCGACGATTCGAGCCGCTGCCGTTGGCGATCTTCAGAGCCCTCGACGTTCTTCCCTCGACGGATGCTTCAGGGAGGGGGATCAGATCCGTGATCGACGGATAGGCCAATGAGATAAAGGCTACAGAGGCCTCAATAGCTTCGGTTGTGAGATATCCACTAGGCATCGTTCTATCCTCAGTCCCTTATTTTTCCCAGCTCTTCTTCGATTTCGGTCCGCCACTGTTCAAACCCGATGAATCTCTGCGAGTGGAACCGTTTTTTGTCTTCCTCCAACACGGTGACACTGAGGCCGGCTTTAACCAGAGCCTCGATCTCCCTAATGGTAAGCAGGCCGTCGATGGTCGCTTCGCCCTTTTTGCCAACGGTTAGGGTATGGCTGAACAGGTCCATTCCGCTCGCTGCGGGGCTAAGGAGCCTTTGGCGATCTGGGGCTGTGAGCTTGATGAAGTAACGCGGTTCGCTCATTTGTTTTCTCCGTTCTATAGAGCATGAGTCCTTTTGGCGGCGGCTATGGGGGCACACTGCCTGTTTAGAATCTAGCACAACCCTGAAGAGTCTGTGGTTTTGCGGTAGCTTGCTTGGCGGCAATCACCCTGGTCAGGTCCAGAAATATGCAGGCCAAACCCGGAGACTGGAGCAAGGCGCCGGGTCAGACTAAATCCTGGCCTTTCCCTGACCTCAGGCAGCCTGCCCGCCCCTAAGCCGCTTCAGGGCCATCTCCCGCATGCGGAACTTCTGCAGCTTGCCGGTGACGGTCATCGGGAACTCGTCGACAAACCAGAGGTAGCGGGGCACCTTGAAGTGGGCCAGCCGCTCGCCGCAGTGAGTGCGCAGTTGGTCCTCCGTCAGGTCCTGGCCGGCATGGAGTTGCACCCAGGCCATGATCTCTTCTCCATAGTAGTCGTCGGGCACCCCAAACACCGCGGCCAGGGCCACCTGCGGGTGGTCCATCAGTACCTCTTCGATCTCCCTCGGGTATAGGTTCTCCCCACCGCGGATAATCATCTCCTTGAGCCGGCCGGTAATGCGCAGGTAGCCCTCGGTGTCCATGCTCCCGAGGTCGCCGGAATGCAGCCAGCCTTGGGGGTCAATGGCCTTGCCGGTGGCTTCCGGGTCGCCATAGTAGCCGGGCATGACGTGATATCCGCGGAAGCACACCTCGCCGATCTCTCCCATGGGCAGGCAGCGGCCGCTCGCGGAGTCGACCACTTTTACCTCCTGATGGGGCAGGTTGCGGCCCACGGTCAGGGTGCGCCGCTCCAGGCTGTCGTCACGGCTGGTCAGATGGGTCAGCGGCGAGGCCTCGGTCTGGCCGTAACCGATAAGGATCTCGCCGCAGTGCATCTGCTGCATCACCCGCCGCATCAGGGCCGGGTCGCAGGGGGCGCCGGCCATGATACCGGTGCGCAGACTGCGCAAATCGAACTCGCCGAATCTGGGGTGGTCCAGCTCGGCGATAAACATGGTCGGCACGCCGTGCACGCCGGTGCAACGCTCGGCCTCGATCGCCTTTAGCACCGCTAGGGGATCGAAGTGCTCGCACGGAATGACCGCGCAGGCTCCAACGGACAGGCACAGCAGGTTGGCCAGCACCATACCGAAGCAGTGGTAGAAGGGCACCGGGATGCACAGCCGGTCTTCGCGGCCGAACCCCAGGGCCTGGGCGGAGAACCAGGCATTGTTGAGCAGGTTATGGTGGGTCAGCAGCACCGCCTTGGGGAAGCCGGTGGTACCGGAGGTGAACTGGATGTTAATCGCTTCGTCCGGGTCCAGTTCGATCTCTTCCAGCCGGTCCGGGGGCACCGGTCCGGCGGCCGCCAACAGGTCGCCCCAGGTGCCGAAGCCGGGACCGGGCCTGGGGGTGCGGCGCGGGTCGGCGGGGTCGTAGACCAGCACTCGGCGCAGCTCTGGCAGATCCGCGGCATGCAGGGGCTCGCCGGCGTGGACCCGGTCCAGGGTCGGCACCAACTCTCGGAGCATGCCCAGGTAGTCGCTGTGGCGGAAGGCAGGGATGCAGAAGAGCCCCTGCACCCGGGCCCGCTGCAGGGCATAGGCCAGCTCCCGGGGCCGGTAGGCGGGGTTGATATTGACCAGGATGGCGCCGATGCGGGCCGTGGCCAGTTGCAGCAGCAGCCACTCCAGGTTGTTGGTGGACCAGATACCGATGCGCTCGCCCTTGGTGAACCCCAGGCCCAGCAGGCCGCGGGCCAGGCGGTCGACCTCGGTGGCCAGTTCGGCGTAGCTCAGGCGCCGGCCCTGGGGCAGGGCGGCCACTGCTGGGTGGTCTGGGTAGCGGGCAGAGATCCGCGCCAGTTGCTCGGGGATGGTGAGGCCCATCAGGGGCGGTTCGCCGCCGCGGTGGCAATAGCTTCTCATGACTCGTCTCCGGTTTCGGCCGCGGCCCAGTAGGCGTCTACCCGCCGCTGGATGGCGTCGATTTCGGCTTCACGGCGTTCGGGCTCGAATAGCTGGCGGAAGCGGCCCTGCAGGGCCAGGTAGTCCGCCACCGGCCGCCGCTGGCGTGGGACCTTGGTGTGGCGGACCCGGCCGTCGCGGTATTCCTTTAGGGGCCAGATGCCGGTTTTGACCGCCAGGCGGCCGATCTCGCCGGTGAGCCGGGGTTCGAAGTCCCAGCCGGTGGGGCAGGGGGCCAGGGCCAGGATCAGGCGCGGCCCGCTGAGCTGCTTGGCGGTCTCGATCTTACGGGCCAGGTCGAGGGGCTCGGCGCCGATCACCGTGGCCACATAGCTGGGCCGGTGGGCGGCCCAGATGGCGAACAGGTCCTTCTTGTGCCCGGCGTAGCCCAGGCTGCTGGTAGCGGTGCGGGCGGCGTGAGGGGTGGCGGCGGAATACTGTTGGCCGGTGTTGCCGTAGCCCTCGTTGTCATAGCAGACATAGACGAAGTCCAGTCCCCGGTCGATGGCCGCCGAGGTGGCGCTCAGGCCCATGCCATAGGCGGCGCCGTCGCCGGTGAGCACCACCGGCAGCAGGTCCTCCTCGGGTCCCATGCGGCCGCGGGCGAGCAGCATGTCCAGGGCGTCGCGCACGCCCTGGGCCCCGGCCGGGGCGGAGGCCATGGCGGTATAGAGCCAGGAGCCGCGGAAGGGGGTGAGGGGATATACCGCCAGTAGGGTCATGCAGCCGGCGGCGTTGATGAACACGGTGCGCTCGCCCAGGATGTCGTAGATCTGATGCAGGGCCTGTAGCCCGCCGCAGCCGGCGCACATCGGGGTTCCGGTGCCCAGCAGATGGGTGGAGGGCAGGTCGCGCAGGCGGCGAAAAGCGGTTTCGGTCATGGCGCCTCTCCCAGCCGCTCCCGTTCCACCCCGGCCAGGGTCTGCAGCTTGCGCAGCTCCCGCAGTTCGGTTGCGGTATACAACAGGCGCGGCGGCGGGGCCTGGCCTCGTTCGACCGCTGCCCGTAGTTCGCGGGCGATGCCAAAGAACTCCTCGGGGCCGATATCGCGTCCGCCCAGGCCGCCGACGTAGCTCAGCAGCAGGGGCGCGCAG
>CBDUCL010000109.1:0-9573 GCA_965365625.1 uncultured Chromatiales bacterium
GGCCAGCGCGGCGAGGTCGAAGTCCTCGAACACGGTGAGGCCCAGCTTCGCCGGGCGCGGCGGACGGAAGCCGCTCCAGTCCACCGGCGTGCGGTTGCGGCGCGCCTCGGCCAGCGTCGACTTTCTCGCGGTGCCGCGCTCCTTCGAGCGCGACTCGCGGATGCGGGCGTAATCGTCGCGCACCTCGCCGACGAAGGCCTCGCGCTTCTGACCCAGCAGGTTGGAGACCACGCCGACGGCGCGCGAGGCGTCAGGCACGTAGATGGTCGCGCCCTCGAAGCCGGGGGCGATCTTCACCGCCGTGTGCACCTTCGACGTGGTGGCGCCGCCGATCAGCAGCGGTATGTCGCCGAAGCCCTCGCGCTGCATCTCGCGCGCGACGTGGCACATCTCGTCCAGGCTCGGCGTGATGAGGCCGGAGACGCCGATGATGTCCACCTTCTCCTTCTTGGCGGTCTCCAGGATCCTGGCGCAGGGCACCATCACGCCCAGGTCCACCACGTCGTAGTTGTTGCACTGGAGCACCACGCCGACGATGTTCTTGCCGATGTCGTGCACGTCGCCCTTGACCGTCGCCATCAGGATCTTGCCCTGGGCTTGCACCGCGCAATCGGCCTTTTCCGCCTCCAGATAGGGTTCCAGGTAGGCCACCGATTTTTTCATCACCCGGGCCGATTTGACCACCTGGGGCAGAAACATCTTGCCGGCCCCGAACAGGTCGCCGACCACGTTCATGCCGTCCATCAACGGGCCTTCGATCACGTGCAGGGGCCGCTCGGCCTGTTGTCGGGCCTCTTCAGTGTCGGTGTCGATAAACTCGGTAATCCCTTTGACCAGGGCGTGCTGCAGGCGCTGGGTCACCGGCCATTCGCGCCAGGCCAGGTCCTGCTTGGACTCGGCCTTGGCTCCGTCGCCCTTGTACTTGGAGGCGAGCTCGATCAGGCGCTCGGTTGGGTCGGCGCCGTCGGCCGGGGTTCGGTTGAGCACCACGTCTTGCACCGCCCCGCGCAGCTCCGCCGGCAGCTCATCGTAGACCGCCAGCTGGCCCGCGTTGACGATGCCCATGTCCATGCCGGCGCCGATGGCGTGGTACAGAAACACCGCGTGGATCGCCTCGCGCACCGGATTGTTGCCGCGGAAAGAGAAGGACACATTGGAAACCCCGCCGCTGACCAAGGCCCGGGGCAGGTTCTGCTTGATCCAGCGCGTGGCCTCGATGAAGTCCACCCCGTAATTGGCGTGCTCCTCGATGCCGGTGGCCACGGCAAAGATATTGGGGTCGAAGATGATGTCCTCGGCCGGGAAACCCACCCGCTCGGTAAGCAGCCGGTAGGCGCGCTGGCAGATCTCGATCTTGCGCGCCTGGGTGTCGGCCTGGCCCTGCTCGTCGAAGGCCATGACGATTACCGCCGCGCCGTAGCGACGGCATAGCTCGGCCTGCTCGATAAACTTGGCCTCGCCCTCCTTCATGGAGATGGAATTGACAATCGGCTTGCCCTGCACACACTGCAGCCCGGCCTCGATGATCTCCCACTTGGAGGAGTCGATCATGAACGGGACCTTGGAGATGTCCGGTTCCGAGGCGGCCAGATTGAGAAAACGTTGCATGGCCGCCAGGCCGTCCAACATGCCCTCGTCCATGTTGACGTCCACCACCTGGGCGCCGTTCTCCACCTGGGTGCGGCAGATGTCCAGGGCCTGCTCGTAGTCGCCATTGAGGATCAGGCGCTTGAACTTGGCCGAGCCGGTGACATTGGCCCGCTCGCCGACGTTCACAAACAGGGAGTCGGCGCCGATGTTCAATGGCTCCAGCCCAGACAGGCGGCAGGCCGGCTCCGGCTTGGTTGGCACCCGCGGTGCTTTGCCCGCCACCACCTCGGCGATCTTTTCTATGTGCAGCGGCGTGGTACCGCAACAGCCGCCGACGATATTCAGAAACCCGGAATCGGCCCATTCGCCGATGTACTCGGCCATGTGCTCGGCATCCAGATCGTACTCGCCGAACTCGTTGGGCAGCCCGGCATTGGGGTGGGCAGAGACGAAGGTCTCGCTGATGCGGCTCATCTCCTCCACGTACTGGCGCAGCTTGTCCGGGCCGAGAGCGCAGTTGAGGCCAAAGCTTAAAGGCCGGGCATGGCGCAGGGAGTTGTAGAAGGCCTCGGTGACCTGGCCGGTAAGGGTGCGCCCGGACTCGTCGGTAATGGTGCCGGAAATCATCACCGGGCGACGCAACCCGTCCTGCTCGAACATCTGCTCGCAGGCAAACACCGCGGCCTTGGCATTGAGGGTGTCGAACACGGTCTCGATCAGCAGCATGTCCGCGCCGCCAGCCAGCAGGCCCCGGGCCGCCTCCACATAGGCCTCCACCAACTCCTGGAAGCGCACATTGCGGGCCCCAGGGTCGTTGACGTCGGGGGAGATCGAGGCCGTCCGGTTGGTGGGGCCCAGCACCCCGGCGACGAAGCGCGGTCTCTCGGGAGTGGCATACTTGTCCGCCGCCTCTCGGGCCAAGCGCGCCGCCGCCTCATTCAGCTCCGGCACCAACGTCTCCATGCCGTAGTCGGCCATGGCGATGCGGGTGGCGTTGAAGCTGTTGGTCTCGAGGATGTCCGCCCCGGCCGCCAGGTATTGCTCGTGAATACCACGGATCACCTCGGGCCGGGTCAGCACCAGCAGATCATTGTTGCCCTTGAGGTCCGACGGCCAATCGGCGAAGCGCTCGCCCCGATAGTCCGCCTCCTGCAGCTTGTGGCGCTGGATCATGGTGCCCATGGCACCGTCCAGGACCAGTATGCGTTGGCCCATCAACTCGGTGAGCTCGAGGGTGCGGTCGGGGTTCAGGGTACTGGCCATAGCGGGCAACCGGCGGAAATGGAAAACCGCCCATTATACGGGTATGCGAGCGGCGGCGCCAAAGCGGCGCCCGGTCACAGGGTGTTATCAACGCTGAGCGACATCTCGGCCCCGACAAGCTCGGAAACCCAGGCCTCGCGACAGAGTCTGTCCAGCCCAGGCCGCAGTAACTCGCCATCGAACCGGCATGCCGTCCCCGCCCGCCCCAAAACCCCCGAGATTTGTGGTGAATATTCCACAGAACGCCAGTGAACAGTTCGCTGAGCGGAAACTCGGAGTCGGAAACAATATAAGTGCGCCCAAACGCCAACGCCTCGAAACCCCGGGAAACTCCGGCTCAAAGCACCGGTCAACGGCGGCCAAAGACGACCGGAAGGCCCGGCAAAACCAGCTTGATTTAGCGCACGACAGGAGACGATCATGAAACTCAACGCAAAACATCTCGCGCTTGCCATCGCCATAGGTTTGGTTATTTCGCCGACGAGCAACGCCGACGACTGCAGTGGCGGAACCCTCTGTGCCGACTTTCCTCAGTTAATGGATTTCCTGCAATCCGAGGACCGGCAAAATCCCGAGTATCGTATCGTCCAGCCGCGGTACGGCATGGATGCCCTCGAGCCTTCGCATAGCCAATACAGCAGGTCGTGCTACTTCTTCGGTATCGCGCCCATTATCGAGCAATTGGGCTACACGACGTTCAACCCGGGCGGCAACTTCAACTACACGTTCAACTACGCCGCGGCCGACGGCTTGAAAACCCATCGCTCGTTTGACACCGGGTACTTCTTGTCACCCGAGCACCTGATGGCCAAGAGTGTCCATTGGGAGTCCCTGTTCAACCGCTGCGAGTACGACGGCGGATGGGTGTGCGATCCCTTCCCTCCCAGCGACAGCGACGGTTCCAAATGGGGCGGCTTCTACTCGGATGCTTCCCTGACCCGGATCGATACCAGCGGCGAGGCCTGCGTCGACCGCTTCGACGGCGGTGAAGAGTATGGTCAGTGCTCGTCTCTCACTTCGAACTACGATGCCTGGTTGGATGCCGCGCGTAACGGTTGCGGGGGAGGAACCTGTCGGGCCGATGCGGACAGCGGCATGTTCTGGTTTGCCAACCAAGTACTGCAGAACGACGCCGGCTGTAACGACATGCGAGGATTCCGACCCGACCCCGCCAGCTATACCGAGAAAAAGCATATGCGGCGCGTCGTCAAGAGCTTCGTCGACCACAACCTTCCGCTCCTGGTCACGGTGCGCCAGGGCGGCCACTTCATGGTGATCATCGGCTACTTCGACCTCGACGCTACCGGGCTGCCCACCAAGGCAATCGTGCGGGATTCCTCCGAGAGCTACCGACTGCTGTCGCTGACCAGCAATTGGGACCAGGCCAGCAACAACTCGCTGCGGGACCTGTTCCCGTGGAACCATCACCTGGACGGTGCCTGTGAAGCCGGCGGCTGGGCCGCCTCGCTCGACGCGCTGTCGGCTGATTTCAAGCTTTGCACCATGCCCGATGGCTGGAGCCCGAGCTGCGCCCAGGAACGGGTGTTCGGAGCAGAGCTGATCTGCGAAGACAACGGTTCCGAGCGTTCACGCTATTTCGCCTACGAGGACGACCTGTTCCTCACCGAAACCGCCAATACCTCCTGCGACAAGGTCAAGCTGCGCTATGCAGACGGCGATCGCCAGATCGAATCGGTCAGCATCCAACGCTTCTGGTACTCACCGGCCAGCGGCGAATGGCGAGGCGGTTCTGTCTATCGGCCCAACCTGCTGACCACCGAACACTCCTTCCGCCATGACGCTCCGATCAGCGTGGTGGAGTGGGACGCCGTCTGGCCCGATAACTACTGGATGGTCGCCGACGGGCTGCCGGGCACCTACACCAAGCGGCGCTCCAGCATCCGCATGACCCTCGACGACGGCAGCACCAAGACGATCGAGATCGCGCCCCCGGAGACCTACGGCATCGAGCTCCAGTGTATCGACAACGGCAGCGTTCGCTCTTCCTACGAGTACGAGGCCGACCACGGCGTGTTCCGGGTCGCCGATAGCGAGTCGTTCAGCGACCGCCAGTTCCTGTACGAATACTACGACCGCTCCTGCGACGAACTCAAGCTTCGGGTAAACCTGGGCGCCGAGGTCAACGTGGTCTCCGCCACCGTGCAACGCATGTACTACTCGAGCGCCAACGGCGAATGGCGTCCCGCCCAGTCCGCCTGGTGGCCGGACCACAACCGCCTGGTCAACGACGGCCTGTCTGGGTATACCCATGAGCTCACCTGGGACAGCGTCTGGCCAAACAACTATTGGCTGGTTGCAGACGGCGTAGGCTCGGGTTCTGGCTACGGCGACCGCAAGACCGTGATCCGCCTGCTCGACGGTGACCTCAACGAGCTCCGGGAAATCGAGGTCGTCCCTTATTGATCTGACCAACGATTCAGACAATCGACGCAGAAAAGCGGGAGTTACTCCCGCTTTTCTTTTGCCTGTAGCTCCGCAGCCCCAAGCGCAGGGAAAAGCCGTCAGCCCTCAAGCCCGCAGGGAACTAGCCTGGGATTGCCAGGATGGCGGGCGTGCAGAAGCCGGCGCGTTTGCCAATCCTCCGGTGCCCACTATACTGGGGCGAAAATCGGAGCTCACCCCCACAATGTCTGAAACCACAGCCGAAACCGGCGCCATCGAGCTACTCATTGCGCAGATCCCCCCCGGCCGGCGCATCCGCGGCGATCTGGATCTGTGCGGGGCCGAGTTGCAAAAGCTGCCGGCGGGGCTGCGAGTCGACGGTGACCTGCTGCTGCGCGGCAGCCGGCTGCGCCGACTGCCCAAGGACCTGCGGGTGGGAGGCAACCTGGACCTGACCGACGCCTGGATCGAGGCCCTGCCCGCCAATCTGCGGGTGGGCGGCGACCTGCTGCTGGTCGGCACCCATATCAAGGAACTGCCGAGGGGAATGAGCGTCGGCGGCCGGCTGGATCTGCGCACCACCCCGATCCGCGGCCTGCCCAAGGGGCTGACGGTGGGCGGCGACCTGGATCTGGCGGCCACCGGGGTGACCAAGGTCCCCGAGGGCACCCGGGTCGGCGGAGACCTGTACCTGAACGGCTCCCATGTAGAGCGCCTGCCGAAGTCCCTGCGCCTGGGCGGCGGCCTGGACCTATCCGCCACCCCCATCTCCCGGCTCCCGGAAGGGCTGCGGGTGCAATCCTGGCTCAACCTGGTGGGGACCGCCCTGACCCGACTGCCTGCGGATCTGCGCGTGGGCGACTGGCTGGACCTGCGCGGCACCCTGATCGCCGAGCTGCCGAAAAAACTACGGGTTGGCGGCACCCTGTATCTGGCCGGCAGCCTGGTGGACGAACTGCCCAAGCGCCTGCGCAAGGAGGCGCGAGTGCAATGGTAGGGCCGGCATGAACCTGGAACTGCGCCCCGACTACGCCGGCGGCAGCATCGTCAACCTGGCCTCCAGCGTCGCCGCCGCCTTGGGCGCCCCCGCCACCGGATACGCGCCGCTGCGGGGGCTGGCACCGAAAGACCTGGCCGGCCGGCGCAATATCCTGCTGCTGGTCATCGACGGCCTGGGCTACCGCTATTTGACCGACCGGGGCCGAGGCAGTTGGATGGTTCGCCAGTTGGCGGACCGCCTGACCTCGGTCTTCCCCCCGACCACCGCCAGCGCCATCCCGGCCCTGCTCACCGGGCGGGCGGCCCAGCAGCACGGATTCACCGGCTGGCATACCTACTTTCGAGAGCTCGGCGGCCAACTGGCGGTGCTGCCGCTGCGCCGCCGCGGTGCACGGGAGACGGTCGAGATCGATCCCCGCGCCCTGTCTGGGGTCGGGCCCCTGTACCCCCAGTTGAGGGCCAATGCCGCCTGCGTGAGCCCCGAGTGGATCGCCTATTCCGGCTTCAACCGGGCCTACAGCGAGGGCGCGGAAATCCACAGCTACCGAGACCTGGCAGGTTTTTTCGACCGCATCGAGGCCCTGCTGGCTGGCCCCGGGCAACGTTTTATTTATGCCTACTGGCCGAACTTGGACAGCTTGGCCCACCAGTTCGGCATTGCCAGTGCCGAGGTGCAGCAACACTTCCGCGAGCTGGACCTGGCCCTGGCCGGTTTCTGCGGACGCGCCGCCGGCAGCGACACCGCCCTGCTCCTGAGCGCCGACCACGGTTTCATCGACACCGCCCCAGAGGCAACGCTCGACCTCGCCGACCACCCGCGGCTGGCCGAGTGCCTGGCCCTGCCCCTCAGCGGCGAGCCGCGTACTGCCTACTGCCACCTGAAACCGGGGGCCGAAGCGGCGTTTCTGGACTACCTGCGCCGCAACCTGGCGGCCGAGGTAGAGCCGGTGCCGAGCCCGGCGCTGATCGCCGGCGGCTGGTTCGGCCTGGGCACGCCCCACCCGCGGCTCGCCGAGCGGGTTGGCGACTATACGCTGCTGCTGCGCGGCCATCACAGCATCCGCGAATGGCTGCTCACCGAGCGGCCCTATCGGCAAATCGGGGTGCACGGCGGTCTGTCCGCCGACGAGATGTACGTGCCCCTGGTGCGCCAGGACCTTTGACCAGATTAGGCTATGCGGGCACCCCTCTACACTAAGCCGCTGCACCTGCTGGCCGCCGCAGCCGCCGGCTGGCTGCTGGCCGGCGCCCTGACTGCCGAGCCGGAACCAGACCGGATTACCGTGGCGGCCTTCTCGGGCGGCAGCCTGGCCGGCTGGGAGGAGGAGCGCTTCGCCGGCAATACGGAGTACCGGCTGCAGGCCGGCGCCGACGGCGGCCCCACCGCCCTGCGCGCCCGCACCCAGGGTGCCGCCTCGGGGCTGTACCGAGAGATCCGCATCGATCTGGAGCGCACCCCCTGGCTCTACTGGTCCTGGCGCGTGGACAATGTCTATAGCGGCCTGGATGAGACCCGCAAGGACGGCGACGACTATCCGGCCCGGATCTATGTAGCGGTATCGGGTGGCCTTCGCTTCTGGAACACCCGGGCCCTCAACTACGTCTGGTCGAGCAGCCGACCGGTGGGCAGTCATTGGCCCAATGCATTTACTGCCAATGCCCAGCTGCTCGCCGTGGAGAGCGGCCCCAAGCACCTGGGCCAATGGCGCCACTACCGGCGCAACCTGCGAGACGACTGGCAGCAATTGTTCGGCGAAGAGATCGGCGAGATCGATGCGGTAGCCCTGATGTCGGACAGCGATAACGGCGGCCAGGCTGCCGAGGCCTGGTACGGCGACATCTGGTTCAGCGCCGACTGACAGGCGCGAACGATCAGATCTACCCTCGAGAGGCAAAATCGGCGCATAATACCGGGTTTTGGCCCAGCGCCTTCCCTAGCGCGCCGTGCCGACCGCAGACCCGAGAGGAGAAAGCCTAGATGAAGATCCGTTCCCCGGCCTTCGCCCACAACGAGACGATTCCTCGCCTGTATACCTGCGATGACAAGGATCTCTCGCCGGCCCTGCAATGGTCGGAAATCCCGGCGGAGGCAGACAGCCTGGTGCTTATTGTCGATGACCCGGACGCCCCGGACCCGGCAGCGCCGAAAATGACCTGGGTGCACTGGCTGCTCTACAACCTGCCGGTCACCTGCCAGGGACTGGCCGAGGCGGTACCCCCCAGTTCTCTGCCCGCGGGCACCCTGGAGGGCAAGAACGACTGGGACCGCACCGGCTATGGCGGCCCCTGCCCGCCGATCGGCCGTCACCGTTATTTCTTCAAGCTGTACGCCCTGGACGTCCCCCTGCCGGACCTCGGCACCCCCACCAAGACCCAATTGGAACAGGCCATGCACGGGCACGTGCTGGCCGAGGCGACCCTGATGGGCACCTACCAGCGCGAAGCTTGATCCCAGCAACCGCAGGCCGAACCCGATGAAAGAACGTCCGCAGACCCGCAAGACCAAGATCGTCGCCACCATCGGCCCGGCCTCGGACTCGCCGGCGGTGCTGGAAGGCATGATCCGGGCCGGCATGAACGTGGCCCGACTCAACCTGTCACACGGCAATTTCGCCGAACATGCCGATCGCATGGCGCGCATCCGCCAGGCCGCCAACGCGGTCGGCACCAATGTGGCCATCATGATCGACACCCGGGGCATCGAGATCCGCACCGGGCGCCTGCACGAGGACCACGTCAGCCTGGAGCCCGGCAGCCGCTTCACCCTGTATACAGAGGAGCGGATCGGCGACGCCAGCGGGGTCTCCGTGTCCTATCGGCGACTCGACGAGGAGGTGCGAGTCGGGGTTCCGATCCTGCTCGACGACGGAGCCATGGAACTGGAGGTCGAGTCGGTGGAGCCCGGCACCGTCCGCTGCCAGATCATCCACGGCGGCCTGCTGCGGGCCAACAAGAGCGTCAATCTGCCCCAGACCCAGCTATCGCTGGCCGCAGTCAGTCCGGAGCACCGCCAAGACGTGGTCAAGGAGTTGTCGTTCGCTATAGAGCACGAAGTGGACTATATTGCCGCCTCCTTCGTGCAGAACGCCGACGACCTCGAGCGTATGCGCGACATCCTGCACCAGCAACAGCGCGACATCCCGATCATCGCCAAGATCGAAAACAAGGCCGGGGTGCGCAACCTGGAGGAGATCGTAGCCGCCGCCGACGGGGTCATGGTGGCGCGCGGAGACATGGGGGTGGAACTGCCGCTGGCCGACGTGCCCGGAACTCAGAAAAAGATCATCCGCACCACGGTCAGCAACGGCAAACCGGTGA
>CBDUCL010000110.1:0-9530 GCA_965365625.1 uncultured Chromatiales bacterium
ACCAGGGCAGTCGCCCCCGCCCGCGGACCCATGAGCGCAGACCGCCCCAGCCCCGTGCCTACCCCAGGGCTGCCCCTATGCGTCGACCTGGACGGCACGCTGGTGCGAAGCGATCTGCTGATCGAGAGCCTGTTTGCCCTGCTCAAGCGCAACCTGTTCTACCTGCTTCTGCTGCCCTGGTGGCTGTTGGGGGGCAAGGCCCGATTCAAGGCCGAGATCGCGGCCCGGGTAGAACTGGAGCCCGGCCTGCTGCCCTATCGCGAGGACCTCCTCGCCTACCTGCGCCAGCAGCGAGCGGCGGGCCGGCGGCTGGTGCTGGCCACCGCCTCCCATGTCCGGTCGGCCGAGGCGGTGGCCCTGCACCTGGGGCTGTTCGACGGGGTGCTGGCCAGCGATGCGCGCCGCAACCTCTCCGGGACCCTAAAACTGGCACGACTGGAGCAAGAATTCGGGCCCCGCGGCTTTGCCTATGCCGGCGATTCCCGGGTCGACCTGCCGATCTGGGCCCGGGCCGGCGCCATGGTCCTGGTGGCCGTCCCGCCCCGGTTGCAGGGGGCAGCGGAGCGCCTGGGCACCCCCGTCGAACGGGTATTCCAAGCCCCCTCCGGGCAGGGCCCCGCCCTGTACGCCCAGGCCCTGCGGATCAACCAGTGGGTGAAAAACCTGCTGCTGTTCGTGCCGCTGGCCATGGCCCACCGGTTGCAGGAGCCGGCGCTTCTGGGCCAGGCGCTGCTGGCCTTCGTCAGCTTCTGCCTGTGTGCCTCCAGCGTCTACCTGCTCAACGATCTGCTGGACCTGCCGGCGGACCGCCGCCACCCCAGCAAGCGCCGGCGGCCGTTCGCATCCGGGGCCCTGGCGCCGGCCCGGGGCCTGCTGCTGATCCCGCTCCTGCTGCTGCTCAGCTTCGCCCTGGCGCTGGCCCTGCCCTGGGCCTTCGCCGCCTTTCTCGGGCTCTACTACCTGGGCACCCTGGCCTATTCGCTGTGGCTCAAGGGCGGTGCTTTAATCGACGTACTGACCCTGGCCGGGCTCTACACCCTGCGGATTCTGGCCGGAGCGGCGGCGGTAGCGGTGACCCCCTCGTTCTGGCTGCTGGCGTTTTCGATGTTCCTGTTTCTCAGCCTGGCCCTGGTCAAGCGCTACATCGAAATCGCGACGCTCGCCCAGCCGGGTCAGGCGCCCGGTTTCGGCCGCGGCTACCGGGCCGAGGACCTGCCGCTGTTGTCGCAATTCGGCACCACCAGCGGCTACCTGGCGGTGCTGGTGCTGGCGCTCTATATCAATGGCGACAACGTCCAGGCCCTGTACAGCCATCCGGAGCTGATCTGGCTGCTGTGTCCGCTGCTGCTTTACCTGATCAGCCGCACCTGGCTGCTGGCGGCCCGGGGCGAGCTGCACGAAGACCCAGTGGTGTTCGCCCTCAGAGACCGGCGCAGCCAATGGCTCGGTGCGCTGGGTGTGGCCCTGCTGTGGCTGGCAACCTGACCGGCGAGCCTGAGCCGGCCCTAGCCAGCATGAAAGAGCCGCCGGAAACCCTGGTCTGGACCGATAGCACGCGGGTGCTCGCCGCCCTGGCGGTGGTGCTGTTGCACACCGCCACTCCCATCGTCGCCGGACCGGTGACATTGGGCAGCGCCGCCTGGTGGGCAGGCAATCTCTACGACGCCCTGGGGCGCTGGTGCGTGCCGGCATTCGTGATGGTCAGTGGCGCCCTGCTGCTGGCACCCCACAAGGGCGAACCCCCGGGGCAGTTCTACCGCAAGCGCGCCTCCCGCGTGCTGATCCCCAGCCTGTTCTGGATCCCCTTCTTCGTGCTCTGGACCGGGTGGTTCAAGCTGCGCGGCCAGACTCCGGATTGGGGCGCATTGGCGATGGGTGTGGTGAGTGGGGTGCCCTACTATCACCTCTGGTTTCTATACATGCTGGTGCCGCTGTATCTGTTCGTGCCCTTCCTGCGACGGGTGGTGCAGGGATCGACGCGGCGGGAGCTGTGGCTGCTCACCGCGGCCATGTTCGTGCTGGCCTCGATTGGCCACGCCCACTACGAACTCGGGCCGGGCAGCATGCCCTTGGTCACCAGCTGGTTCCTGTACTTTCTGCCCTATTTCCTCGCCGGCCATCTGATTGCCGGCGCCCGCTCCCTGCCCGGCCCCTGGCTCAGCGGTGGCCTGTTTCTGCTCGCGGTGCTGGCCACCGCCGTCGGCTGCTATGCCCTCAGCCGCTACGCGGGGGGCACCGCCGGGTTCTATTTCTATGGCTACCTGAGCGTCACTCTGATCCCCATGTCGCTAGCGATTCTGGTGCTGCTGCGGCGCCTCGACCAGCCAATCATCAATCCCGGGATCGGCCGCAAACTGGCCGGCCTGAGCCTCGGCGTCTACTTGATCCACCCGATCTATATCGACCTGCTGCAGCTGGCGGGGCTGGGGCCAAACGCCTTCACTCCGGCCCTCGCCGTGCCCCTGGTTGCTCTGGTCAGCTTTCTGCTGTCCCTGGCCAGCGCCTGGCTGATCCAGCGCCTGCCCTACTTGCGGCGCATTATTTAACCGGCGGCTCGCCGGTGCGCTCGCTGACGATGTAGCTGGGACGGCGCTTGACCTCGATATAGATCTCGGCGACATATTCGCCGATCAGCCCCAGCCCGAGCAGGATCATGCTGCCCATCCCCAGGATCAGCAGGATGACGGTGGGAAACCCCTCTTCTGCCAGCCCCTGCCAGTGGTACCAAAGGGTCTGCAGGGTCAGCACCAGGCTGAAGGCCAGGCCGAAGGCGCCGAACCAGGTCACCAGCCGCAACGGCAGGGAGGAAAAGCTGATCACGGTGCGGCGCGCCATCTGAAACAGGGCGCCCAGGCCCCAGCGGCTGCGCCCGGCCTGCCGGCCCGGCGGTTCGAACTCCAGGGCGACGCTGGGAAAACCGAGCCAGGCGGTAAGCCCGCGGAAGAAGCGCCCGACCTCGGGCAGGCCGGCATACTGCTCGACCACCCGGCGGTCCAGCAGCTTGAAGTCGCTGGAGCCGCGCAGATCCATGCCGCTGGCCAGGATAAACAGGCGATAATACAGCCGCGCCCCCAGACGCAGCGGCCAGGACTCCGGCTGGCGCCGGCGCTTGACCCCTTCCACCACTGCCACCCGGCCGCCGTCCCAGAGTTCCAGCATGCGCGGGATCAGCTCCGGCGGGTGCTGCAGATCCGCATCCATGACGATCACCGCGTCGCCGCGCACCTGGCGCAGCCCGGCCAGGATCGCCGCCTCCTTGCCGAAGTTGCGGCTCAGCCGCAGGCCGCGCAGGCGCCCGCCGGCAGACGGCTTGGCGGCCAGGGCGCACAAGGTATCCCAGCTGCGGTCGCGGGAGCCATCGTCCACCATCAGCACCTCGAAGGGCTGCCCTAGCCCCTCCAGGACCGTTGTCAGCTCCCGCCAGCAGCGCTCGAGGCTGGCCTCCTCGTTGTATACCGGGACCACGATCGACACCAGCATCGGTCACCCCCCTCCAGAACCGAATATCAGGCGCTTCATGCTAATGAAATTGAATCCCATAATCACCGCCTCCACCAGCAGCTTCGCAACTACCGGGTGCAGCTCCAGGCCCTGCACCAGCCACAACAGGCCGGCGACGCTCAGCCCGTAGGAGACGCCCCAGAGCACAATATACAGCAGCGCCTGGCGGCCCAGGTGGCGGGGGGCACTGCGGCGGTCGGCGAACACGAAGTACTTGTGCCCGGCGAACCCGACCAAGGCCCCGGCAATGCGCGCGGCGGTCTGGGCCCAGACCAGGCCGACCCAGGCGTAAAGGCCGAGAAAGGTCAGGAAGTCGACCCCCCAGGCCAGCCCGCCGACCAGCAGGTAGCGCCCGCTCTGACCCAGCCAGGCGGCCAAGCGGCGGCGGCCGCGGTGCGGCTCAGCGCCCAAGGGCCAGCGGCCGATCGGTAAGCAGCCCCCGGCAGGCGGGCCGCTCGGGGTCGCTCAGCAGGGCCTGACCGCTAAAGGCCGAAAAGGCGATCAGGCAGAGGTCCGCCGCCGCGGCGCGTGCGGCCTCGGCGCTGGCGTATTCCAGCTCTAGGCGGAATCCGTTGTGGCTCAGCTCCGGTGCACCCAAGGCGTCGGCGACATCCGGCCTAGGCACGGCATACGCACGGCGGCTCACCGGCAGCCCCGGCGCCAGCAGGATCAGGTGCTGCTGGGGCTCGGCATCCCCCATCCGCAGCCAGCCGGAGGCCCGGACCCGAGGCCCATCCAGGCGCACCTGGTCGACCCGACCGCCGCCGGCCTCGAACAGCGGTGGATAGGGGGGGCCGTAAGGCAGCACCACCACCGCTCGCGCCGGCACCCGGGTGCCCGCGCCATCGGACCGCTCCCAGGGAGCGATCTCACGCCAGCAGCCGCACCCCTGATGGTAGGCCCAGACCGTATATCGATCCGGATCCACCAAGGCTAGCTGCCGGCGGTTGGTCATCAGCGCCAAGCGTGGGCGCAACCGCCCGGCGACGGCCGCTTGCGCCCGACGGGCGCCGTTCAGGGTCACGTCCCAGAAGCGCAGATCGCCCCGTTCGAGCAGCAGCACCTGCCCGGGTCCGGCCTCCAGGGCGGCCCGGTAGAGTCGATCGAACCGCTCCAGGCTCGGCTGCAGCGGCTGCAGGGCTCGCTGCCCGTGCAGCCCCGCCACCGCCAGCAGGCCAGCGCCGAGCAATAGGCGGTAACCAGCCGCAGGCCGGGGCAACCGGCCCAATAGCCAGGCCAGCAGCATGCTGAGCGCCCACCAGGGCAGCAACAGGTAGCGGTCGGGCCCCTTGATACCCGGATTCGCGGTCAAGGGCACCAGGGGCAGCAACAACAGGAGCAGTGCCACCAGCAGCAGCGGTCCGTTGATCGAGCCCTTTGCCCAGGTCCAGGCCAGCACTATCGCCAGCAGGGCGAGCGCCGCCAGCCCCGGGAGATCGTCCCCGAACAGCCAGAGCGGGATCCGTCCAAGTTGGGACAAGGCGCCGCCAGGATCCAGCGGTGCCCCGGTATAGCCACCCACCAGGGTCCCGAGCACCTGATAGCGCCAGCCCAGATAGGCCAGCGACCAGGCAAAAAACGGCAGAGCATAGCGCAGGCGGGTGCGCAGATCGCCCTCGCCCAGGAGGGGCAACAGCCCCGGCAGGGGCACGAATACCTCCTTGCAGGCGCTGGCCATCACATAGCATAGGGTACCGCCGGCCACCCACTGCCAGCGCCGGGCCCGCACACCGCGCACGAAGGCATAGAGGGCGAAGATGGCGAACAGCAACCCCAGCAGGTAATGCCCCACCATCAACTGCTGGGCCACCTGCAGCACCGGCGCGCCGAGCAGAAAGGCGCTCGCCCCGAGCAGAGCGAAGGCAGTACCCAGCCACAGCCGCAGCAGCAGGAAACTGGCCCAGGCCACCGCCGCCAGGGTGGCGAGATGTTGCCCATAGAACCCGGCCGGTGAGAAACCGAACAGGGCCAGGTTGATATCGAAAAGGAAGGGGTTCCAGGGAGTGAGATTGTTGGGCGAATAACCGCGGGTGACGGCGGGATCAAACCAATACTCCCAGGGCGCGAAGCGGCTCGCATAGTCCAGCAGCCAGCCGTCATCGAAGCGCCAGTAGCCGTCCAGGGCGCTATGGTGGAGCAACAAGGTCAGCAGCAACAACCAGCAGCCGGCGGCCAGGGCCGACAACCGGGACGCTCCGATGCGGGTGCCGACACCTCTGGCCGGCGCTTCGGCCTGCGGGCGCATCACCGCAGCGCTTCGGATCGAGAGCGGGCGCGCAGACACTTGTCGGCATCGATGCCCGGCTTTTCCGCATTCGCGCGCCGCGGCGCACCCCATAGCGGTAGTGGCTTGCTCGTCCGCGCGCCCGATGCTCGGGGAGCGGCCCGCTGGAGATCAGGAATCCGGAGAGCACGAAGAACAGATCCACCGCCTTGTCGCTCTGCCAGACCCAGTTCTACCAGGGTGACATTTCGCGAATCAGGGCCTGGTGACAACACCGGCCCCCGCAACACGGCGATGGCGCGCAGCCCGTCGAGGGCGGGATAATGCACTGCTTCGCGTTGCCCAATGTCACGCAGATTGCCCCATCCCCGCCCGGCGAGACGGCGGACAGTATTTAAAACCCCCAGCCCCTGGGCTGTAATCGAGCCGCCGTTGGCCGAGCCGTCAATCATGCGCAAAGCCCCTTTATACGTCGAAGCCCTGTCCCCGCGCCGGCAGAGAATCCGGGACTCCTGCCGCTGATGCTTCCCTATCGACCCTGGCGGAGCCTGTTCCTGAAGCTTAACGATCCGGGGGACGCCCAGGAGGCCTATCTCACCAGCAGGCGTCTGGAGGCGATCTGGCTGAGCCCAAGGCATCTGCGCAAGCCATTCATCCACCGCGGCACCGAGCACACCGACCCTGCAGAGACCTATGTCGTCAGCAGCCTGCATTACGGCCAGCGGGGGATGCACCCGGCCTCGTTGTACCAACAACCGGGCATCGCCAGCCAAGTGGTGATCTCTGGCCGCAACCGCCGGCCCGACAGCAGTCAGAGCTATTTCTGGAAACGGTTCGGTCACGACCGGCAACCCCTGTCCGGGCACCCGGGCCGGTTCTCCACCGACACCTTATCCCAACACGTCAACCGTCTGAAGCTGGGGATCCGCCAGATCCTAATCCTGGACCTGCGCGAGCGCGGTCTGGCGCAAAAAGAGATCCGCGTGCCTTTGCTGGGCGCCCCGCTGTTTCTGCCGCGCACCCTGCCATTGCTGGCGAAACGGGCGGGTGTCCGGATAGTACCATATCGCAGTTTCTACGGCCCGGCCGCCGGTAGGCACCGGGTCGAATGGTTCCCGCCGGTGCCCTAGCGGCGCGACCATACGACGAGCACCGCTGCTGTCGTGAGCTATTTCGAGCCGCTGTCCCGAGAGAGCAGCCGGAGTACTATTTCAACGGCCTGGCGAGCTTCCGGCGGCCATTCCCGGTCGCCGCTGCGACCGATTGGCGGGGGCAAACGGCCAAGTAACTTACCTCTACCAGGTCAGGATGAAAAACGGCCCGCGGTGTCCCAGTCTACCTGGGCCCGAACCATCGCCGGCGTGCGCACCGTATCGGAATCCACAACCTCCACATCCAAGGCCCGAAAGTCCTCGATCTGGAGCAGGCTTTCGTCCATCAGGCCGGCGAATACGGCGTAGACTCCCTCGCGCAGCGCCTCGGTGTGCAGACAGAGCTCCAGGCGATGGCTGCCCGCCGCGATATGGCGGGCGGGCACTCCGTTTTCCAACGAGGTCTCGGCGATCAGCCGGACCTGGGCGTCCTTGTGATCAAGCGCCAGGCCGAATACGAACGCGCCGGCCTCCAGCACTCGGAAATCCAGCCCGATGCGCAGCGGCTCGCCGCGCCGGATCAGGCGGCTGCCGGACAGCAGTTCGACGGCGTCCACCACGCAGCGGCGTCGCCCTTCCGCCGGCGCCACCGCCGGGGCACGCCCACCCAGGCCGCTCGGCACGTCTTTGCCGGTATAGCGGGCGGTCACCTTGGAGGCGACGCCCAAGTCCTTGATTTCCCCCTTCTCGAGCCACAGGGCCCGATCGCAAAACTGCACGATGTGGTGCATGCTGTGGCTGCAGAACAGGATGGTGGTGCCGGCGCGTCGGATCTCCTGCATGCGCTCGATGCAGCGGCGCTGAAACGCCCGGTCGCCGACCGCCAGCGCCTCGTCGACGATCAGAATCTCCGGTTCAACCGCGGTTACCAGGGAAAATGCCAGCCGCATCACCATCCCGGTAGAATAGGTCTTTACCGGCCGGTCAATGACCCGATGCAACTCCGAAAAGTCGACAATATCGTCGAAATACCCCAGCATCTCCTGGCGCTCGATACCCATCAACGAGGCGGCGAAAAACAGATTCTCGCGGCCGGTGAATTCGGGGTGGAAGCCGGTGCCCAGGGCCAGGATCGCGGTCAATCGCCCCTCTACCCGCACCTGGCCCGAGGACGGGCGTAATGTGCCGGCAATCAGCTTCAACAGGGTGCTCTTGCCGGCGCCGTTATCGCCGATCACGCCCAGGGTATCGCCGGGCCCGAGATCAAAGCTGATGTTCTGCAGGGCCAGGAACTCCTCGTGATTGCGGGTACCGAAGACCAGCTCGCGCAGGCGCGCGCGCTGGTTGGGATAGAGCTTGTAGCTCTTGCCGAGTCCGGCTACTTCCAACATGACTAGAGCCAGTCCACCAGCTGTTCACGGGAGCGACGCAACAGCGCCGAGGCGGCGGTCATCAGCAACAGCAACCAGACCAGGGCGCCGAGCAGATCGGGCCAGCCCGGGATTTGGCCCCGCAACAGGATCGCATGATAGCCGTTGGCCAATGCGGTAAAGGGATTTAGCCAAAGTAACGGCCTTATCGCCGCCGGCACTCTCTCCAGTGGAAACAGGATGGGAGCGAAAAAGATCAGCATGCCGAACAGGGTTTGTACCAGATTGCCAATATCCCGCAGCGCTGCGGTGAGTACGGCAAGCGTTAGGGCCAGAAAATAGGCCATGGCGACCTGCATCAGCGCCCAGACCGGCAACCACAACAGGGCCTGGGGGCCGGACTCGCCGAGCCACATGCCGGCCAGGGCCACCACCAGGGTGACCGGAAGAAACGCAGCCGCCGACGCCAATACCGAGCGTGCCGGTATCAGTTCCAACGGCAACCGCGTCTTGCGTAAAAGATCGGCGCTGTGCACCAGGCTGGCGCTGCCCTGGACCACGCCGTCGCTCCAGGCCAGCCAGGGGATCAGCCCCGACAGCAGATAGAGGGCGTAGGTCTCGGTGCCGGCGACGTCCAGATTCAGGCGCACCGCCAACACCCGATCGAAGACGAAATAGTAGGCCAGCACCATCAGAACCGGGCGAACCAGCAGCCACCAGCCACCGCCCGCGGTGCCCGCATAATTGCTCCGCAGCTGGCGCAGCACCAGATTCCAGAGTAGATGTCGGCCCTGCCAGAGATGCGTCAGGCCGGCAGATCGAAGCGCTCGCTGAACGGTCATGCCGCGCCCCAGACCTCCGGCATCGCGGCGCCCGAAGGGATGTTTGAGAAGCGCTGCGACAATGGAGCCTCCCGTGCGGGGCGGGCTGCCCTGCCGTTTCCGCCCTCGCAACTGACCGAATCGCGAGGCTGTCGGAATCCCCGTGGCCAAAAACCCTGTGGAAAAAGGCCGGAGCCGGCCTGTTTCAGCACCCGCCTAGCGTCCGCCCACTGGGATTGGGTGAAGACTGCGCGCATAGGCCTCCATCACGCCGTGGTTGTACTCCAGATCGGTGACGATCTTGTTCGTGTATTCGCGGCGCAACCGCTTGCGGTGGTTGGCCTTTTCCTGTTCCACGATTTCCGGCTTCACCTCTGCGAACGGAATGGGCACGCCGGCCCGCCGCTCGTCGAAACGGATAATGTGATAACCGAATTTGCTGCGCACTACCGGCGATAGTTCGCCCGGGCTGTTCATCGCAAAGGCTGCATCGGCAAAGGGCTTGACCATCCGGTTGCGGGCA
>CBDUCL010000111.1:0-9446 GCA_965365625.1 uncultured Chromatiales bacterium
AAACCAGCTCGGAGGCAGATCCGGGCTATTGGGAGAGTTCGCGCGACGCCGCCGGCGACCTCTGGGACAAATCCCGGGCCACCGTCGGCGATCTCTGGCAGCAGACCCGCTCGCTGCTGGACGAGGAGGAGGGCGGGGAGTTCGCCCAGCTCTGGGACGGCATGCTGCCGCGCCTGGACCAGGCCCTGGTACTAAACGAAGAGCAGGCGCAACTGCCGCAAAGCGCCTGGTTCGGCCGCGACCGGGCCGATGCCCAGGCGGAGATCGACCGCATCCTGGACCAGGCGGTGGAGATCTTGGCCGTTTCGCCACTGCAGAATTACCGGGGTCGCATCCGCGCCCTAGAGGCAGCCATCGCGGATGACCGCCAGGCCATCGCTGATCTGCGCACGCGGCGCGTCACCGCCCCCCAGGACTCGCTGTGGAAGGAAACGACGACGGAGATCGACGCCGCCATCGCCGAACGCCAAGCGCGCATCGCATCCAACCAGGCGGCCTTGGCGCAGTTGCGAAGCGAGTTCGCCGCGGAGCTGCGCCAGGTAGGGCTCGAACTGGACGACCAGCAGCTGGAATTCCTGCTATCGACGGTGATGGGCGACAACCTGATCGAACTCGGCATCGCCTTCGACAACGTAAAGGCGATCACCGCCGAGTTGGAGCAGCTGGTACGCAACTCCGGCGAGGACCTGGAGAGCGCCCGCCGCTACTACGGTATGTATCTGGTCCTGCTGCAGGTGCTGGAGCATATGCACAGTCAGCTGCTGCAGGCGGTCGAAAAGCGTTTTCTGCCCCAAATCGACGCCATCCTGGTCAAGACCGAGGAACTCACCGCGGACGCGCGCCGCCTGCTGCAGGAATCCAGCGCCAACCGGGCGGTGCTGGAGGCCAACCTGGAGGCCCAGGCCCTGACCCAGCGGGCGGCGGGCGCCTACCGCGACTATCTGCTACAGCAGGCGGAAGCGGTAGCGGCGTCTCGCGCCCGTCTGGAGAGGGATGTTGCCGCCGCCTGGAACACCTACGAAACAGTAAAGGTTTCCGGCGAGCTGGTCGGACTGATCCACACCAGCCAGCGCATGCTCGACGAGCTGCTGCAGCGCCAGGTGCCGGTGCTGAGGCCGTTCGCCAACCTGCAGATGCAGCGCGAATTCGCCAAGCTCACCGAGCGCCTGCGGGCAGCCGAGGCGCCCTGAGCGGATGGCGCCGGCCAAACCTCTGAGCGGCGGCCAGATTGCTCGCCGGATCGCGGCCAACCGGGAGCGGGCCCTGTGCGACCCTTACCCCTCCGACTTCTTCCCGCGCCCCGCCTCCCCGGCGGCGGTGCTGCTGCCTCTGTTCCGGGCCGGCGGCGACTGGCGGTTGCTGCTCATCCGCCGGGCCGACAACCCCGGCGACCTCCATAGCGGCCAGGTCGCCTTTCCCGGCGGTCGCCCGGAGGCGGGCGATGCGGATGCCGCCGCCACCGCCCTGCGCGAAGCCCGAGAGGAGATCGGCCTGGACCCGGCGCGGGTGCAACTGCTGGGCCACCTGCCGGCCTACCATACCGCCAGCAACTACCTGATCGAGCCGGTGGTTGGACGGATCCCCTGGCCCCTGGCGTTGCGCCCCGAACCGCAGGAGGTGAGCCGGATATTCAGCATTCCCCTGGCCTGGCTCGCCGAACCGGCCCACCGGCGGATAGAGCAACGGCGGCTGGAGCAATGGCCCCAAGCCCTGCCGGTGGTCTACTTCCGCCCCTACCGCGGAGAATGCCTGTGGGGCGCCAGTGCCCGCATCAGTCAGAGCCTGCTGCGGGTGCTCGAACTGGCGGATTGAGGCTAGGCCCCGACCCAGTCGCCTGCAATCGGCGCCGGGATCGGACGTAAAACCTGCCTGCGGGGGTGGAGAAGCAGGCGCACGGACTAGAAATCATCTTTCCTGACCAAGAAAGCTACGACCGATTCGTGGGCAACCAGAGGAGCGTTACCCGTGCCCTCGCACATCATTCGCCCTGCGGATTTATACCGCTGAGTGCATCGACTCTCTCCCATACAACTGCTTGGTCACCGGGCGAAGCGGACAGCCGCCGATTTATTACTTTTTGTAAAGCATCGCAGGACGGCTCGAAATTCACGCTATCGTAACGGTCGTGAGGTTGAACAGACGGGCCCTGGTCGAAAGGAATGCGGAGCCGGATGGATAGCCAACGCCTCAGCTGCCGCTGCTGGAAACTTCCAAACCAGCACCCCGCCAACTCGAGAGGAGGCGGGCGCCCAAGGCCCACAGCCAGATCCGGGCAGCGATGCTTCGGGACCCATTCTCAAAAAGCGGAAATCGACGTCAGATGGATAATTCCGGAAACATATTACTAGTGGATGACGACCCGCGGGTCGGCAGCCTGCTGCAGCAGTTTCTTGCCGGGGAAGGCTACCGGGTGGAAATCGCCCGAACCGCCGTTGAAACCGAAGAAAAGCTGGCGGACCAACCACCAGATCTGCTGTTACTGGAAGTCATGATCCCCGACGCCTCGGGCCTCGAAATCGCCCGCAGCCTGCGGCGCGATTCCGACATCCCCATTATCATGCTAAGCGGCAAGAGCGATCCCTTGGATAAGGTGATGGGTCTGGAGAACGGGGCCGACGACTACATCACCAAGCCCTTCGACCAGCGCGAGCTGCTGGCGCGGGTACGCTCGGTGTTGCGCCGCAGCGGGCAGCGGCAAGCGCTGCAGGCGGGGGAAGCGGGCCCGCGAAACGGTTGCGTGGTCGCGCACTTCGAGGGCTGGACGCTGGACCTCAGGACCCGCGACCTGTATGCGCCCGACGGCTCATGGGTACACCTGACCAGTTACGAGTTTCGCCTGCTGGCGGCGATGGTGTCGGAGCCCAATCAAACCTTCGACCGCAACCGCATCTTGATGACCTTGGCGGACCGCGATTGGTCCCCCCGGGACCGGAGCATCGACGTCCTGGTGAGCAAGCTACGCAAGAAGATCGAGGCCGACCCCAAGCGACCGCGCCTGATCAAGACCGTGCGGGGCACCGGTTACCTATTTGCCGCCAGGGTGACATTCAGCGCCCCGGCTGACGCCTGACGAACCGCTCCTCCCTGCCACCGCCTACCCTCGCCCCCTACAGGCCCCACCGACAGGGAACCGAAAGCCGCTCCGCTCGGTCTTAATCCTTTCGGCGGCGATGCGGTCGCTATTTCGTCGCTGCGCCGAGACCGAAGGCCCCAGGCCCTTGGGCCAGGGCGGTGCAGACAGTACACTTGCAATGACAGAAAGCTTTCGGGCAGGGGAACCTGCGGCGACCGGTACGGGTAGCCGCAGCCAGGCTACGGCCGGGAGATAGAAGATGGCCCTAGACTACAGGTCGGCAGCACTCGCGGCGCTGCTGGTGGGGAGCGCCGGCGTCGCTTCGGCGGTTTCCCCGGACCAGCTGCCGGAGCGTATACGCAGCGCCCAGGCCGCCTTGGATCGGCTGCAGGCCGACTACGCACAGCTGCGCCGCCGGGGCGTGCTGAGCCGCACTGAAGACCGGGACTATGTCACCTACCTGGAGGGCCTGGCGGCCCGTATCGGCAACGACTGCCTAACCCTGGCCCGCCACCATGCTGGCGCGCTGCCGTCCGACCTTCCGTGCGCGGCGCTTCCGGCGCCACTGCCCACCGAACCCGATCGGACGCCCGCCGAACAGCTCGCACGCCTGGAGAATGAGCTCGGCGCCTCCCTGGGCGAATTCGACCAGATGCTGCTGCAGGAGCAGGCGCGCATCAAGGCGGATGCTCCCGCAGCGGGTGGCGGAGGAGGCGGCGGCGGTGGTGCTGGCGGGCAGGCCGGGACGGGTTCCGGGTCCGCCGGCGGAAGCGGTGACCAGGAACAGTCCGGCAACGGCGCCCAGTCGGCGGCAGGCGCGGAAACGGCGGACACCGGCGATGCGACCGGCCCTCAGTCCGGCGCCGCGGGCGGCCGCCAGAGTACCGCCACCGCGGGCCAGCCCTCGGACCTGCCGGACGGCAGCGACGACGACGTGGTGGCCCGCCAGCTGCGCGAAGCGGCCGAGAAGGAACAAGATCCGGAGCTAAGGCGCCGGCTGTGGGAGGAATACCGCCGCTACAAGCAAGGCAAATAGGCCCTCTTATGCGAATCGACCGCCGATACACCCGCTGCAGCTTGCTCGCCGCTGCCCTGATCCTGCTCGCCGGCTGCACCACCTACCCCAGCCGCGGCACCCCACCGCCGCCAGAGCCATTGGACAAAGCGGCTCTGGAGCTGCCGGAAGACCAGCTGCTGGACGTGACCATCGAGCGCTTCGAGCCCGGTAGCCTGCCGGAGGACGAGGAGCAGGCCCGGGGCCTGTCGCCTGAGATTCGAGACGCCGAGTCCCGCTACCTCCCGCTGCAGCTGCGCGACACCCTGGAGAGCACTGGCTACTGGGGCGCGGTGCGGGTGCTACCCAGGGCCAGCCCCGGCGCCGAGCTGCTGGTGCAGGGGCGCATCCTGGCCTCCGACGGCGAATCCCTACAGTTGCAGATCCAAGCCTCCGACGCCACCGGCCGACAGTGGTTCGACCGCCAATACGACGGCTGGGTTGACCTCGGCCGGTACCAGGGCCGAACCAAGGGCGATGCCTTCTACGCCCTCTATAATGCCATCGCCAACGACCTGGCCAGCTTCCGCGCCGCTCTCAGTGCCGAGCAACTGCTGGAAATCCGCCGCGTCGCCGAGCTGCGCTTCGCCGCCGACATGGCGCCGGACGTGTTCGAGCCCTACCTGCAGGCCACGCCGGACGGAGGCTACCGGCCGCGCCGACTGCCGGCCGAAGACGATCCCATGTACCGCCGTATTCAGACCATGCGCGCCCGGGACGCCCTGCTGGTGGACACCCTGAACGGCCACTTCGACAATTTTTACCTGGAGATGCAGCAGCCCTACGACGACTGGCGGCGCAGCCGGCTGGAAGAGATCGACAACGTGCGCGAGCTGGAGCGCCAGGCGAACCAGCGCAAGCTGCTTGGGGCGGCCGCCATCGTCGGCGCCATCGCCCTGGGTGCCATGGGCAACAGCGATACCCAGATTTCCACCAGCACCCTGCGCGACGTCATGGTTTTGGGTGGAGCCTATGCCGTCAAAACCGGCTTCGATAAAGACTCCGAGACCGAAATCCACCGCGAGGCGATCGAGGAACTGGGCGACTCCTTCCGCTCCGAGGCCCAGCCCCTGGTGGTAGAGGTGGATGGCGAGGTGCACGAATTGAGCGGTTCCGCCGAGGCCCAGTACCGCCAGTGGCGCCAGTTGCTGCAGGCCATCTACGCCACCGAGACCGGCGCCGCTGACTACCTGGACTGAACCGGCGCCAGGTCCGGAACCCGCGCAATGACCCAAACACCGAGCCCCGCCCGCCCCGAGCTGACCCCGCCCGGCGCTCCCCCCCCCGACGCTGCCGGCCCGCGTGCCGGGCCCTGGATAGGCGTCGCTTTGGTACTGCTGCTGGCCCTCAGCCTGGCGGTGATCTGGCTGTTGCCGCGATGGCTGGAGCCGGCGAGCGTCCCCCAGGCCGCCCAACTCGACCCTGAGCAACCCGGCCCGATCCAACCCGAACCGGCCCAACCCAGCGAGACCCCGCAGCAACCCAGCGCCCGGGCCGAGGCCGAGGCCGCGCTGCAGGCCTGGCTGCAGACCGCCGCCCGGCTGGAGAACGCGCGTGCCCCCGCCTGGGCCCCGGCGGAATGGACCGCGGCCCAAAAAGCGGCGGAGGAAGGGGACCGCCTGTTTACCCAGCGCCGTTTTGCCGATGCCGCCGCCAGCTATGCCGCTGGTCGGGCCGGGCTCGAGGCCCTGGAGGCGAGCCGGGCCGAGCGTCTGGCTGAAGCCCTGGCGGCAGGCCGGGCCGGCCTGGCGGCGGACGACGGGGATGCCGCAGCTGCCGGCTTCGAGCTGGCCCTGATCATCGAGCCCGATCATCCGGAGGCCGATACAGGCCTGCAGCGCGCCCGAGTGCGAAGCGAATTGCTCGACCGGATGCGGCAGGCGCTGGCCGCCGAGGCCGGAGGCGACCTGCCGGGCGCGCTCCAAGCCTTCCGTCAGGCCACCGCCCTGGACCCGAACTACGAGCCCGCCGACGAGGGCTTGGAGCGGGTGGCGGAAGCGATGCGGGCCGCCGTCTTCCAAGCGGCCATGGGCCAGGCCCTGGCGGCCCTGGAAGCCGGTCGTCTGAGCGATGCCGAGACGCTGCTGGGCAAGGCCGCGCAGGTACGCCCGGACGACCCGGCGCTGACCGACGCCCGCAATCGCCTGGGGCGGAAACAGCGCCAGGCAAGAATCCGGGAGCTCGAGCGGCGTGCCGCGCAAAGCGCCACCGCCGAGCGCTGGGATGCCGCCGCCAAGCTGTACCGGCAAGTCCAAGGCCTGGCCCCGGAGGCCGCTACTGCCCGCCAGGGCCTGCAGCGGGCCGAGGCCCGCATCGACCTGCACCGTCGGCTCGACGCCTTTCTGGATCAGCCCGAGCGACTGGCGGCCGAGGGCCCGCGCCAGCACGCCCGGGCTCTGCTCGCAGCAAACCGCCCGGCGCCCCCCGGCGAGCCCGAGCTGGCCCGCAAGCTGGCGGCCTTGGAGCAGGCCTTGGCGGCAGCCGCCACGCCGCTGCCGGTGCTGCTCCAGTCCGACGGCCTGACCCAGGTCTCGATCCACCGGGTAGGCTCGCTCGGCCGCTTCCTGGAGCACCGGATGGAACTGACCCCCGGTCGTTACACGGCGGTCGGTATCCGTGACGGTTACCGCGACGTGCGCCGGGAATTCGAGATCCGGCGCGGAAAGACTCCGGCGCCGATCCGCATCCAGTGCGAGGAGGCGATTTGAGTCGGGTCTACCTGCTCCAGGACGCCCGCGGCCAACGCCGGCTCGAGGCCGCCGACCTGCCCCTCGGCATTGGCGGCGCCACGGCCGACCTGGCCCTGCCCGGCCAGCCGCCGGATGCCCTGTTGGCCCATATTGGCATCGCCGAGGGCCACGCCTTTATCCAGCCGGTGGCGGACGCCCCACCCCTGTTCCACAACCACCAGCGGCTGACCCAATCGGCCTGGCTGAAATCCGGCGATCGGGTCGAGGTCGGCGACGCCCTGTTGACCTGGACCGTGCAGGGCGACCAGGTCCGGGTGCAAACCCAGGAGCGACAGGATGGGCCGATCCTGACCCCGCCCCCGGCGCCCTCCACAGCAACCGCATCGCCAGAGCCGCCGCTGCCGGCCCCGGCGGCCCCATCCCGGCGCCGAGGCCTGCGCCTCCTGCTGGCCAGCCTATTCGCCCTGCTCCTGTTGGCCGCCGGATTCGTGCTGCTGGCGCTGCGGGTGGATCTGCGCATCGAGCCCACCCCCGACCACCTGTCCCTCAGCGGCCTGCCCCCGGCCCTGCCCGTGTGGGGTCAATGGCTGGCCTGGCCCGGCGACTACCGGCTGCGGGCCGAACACCCGGGGTATTTCCCGCTGGAACAGTCGCTGGAGCTGCGCCGCGGCGGCCCAGCCGAATACCGTTTCGCTCTGCGCGAGCGTCCTGGCGTGGTGCGCATCGCGCTGGAACCGGCGGTGCCCTTCCGCCTGCTGCTGGACGACCAGGTCCTGGAACCCGGACCCGAGGGCGGGTTCGAGATACCCCGGGGAAGCCACCGGCTGCGCGTCGAGAGCGAACGCTACCTGCCCGTGGAGCAGGAGCTGGAGGTCGAGGGCTTGGGCCGAACCCAGGAGCTCGCCTTTCGGCTGCAACCGGCCTGGGCCCGGCTGCGCCTGGACAGCCAGCCGAGCGGGGCGGCGGTGTATCTGGGCGAGCGCCTGCTGGGCCGCACTCCGCTCGACACCGAGCTGCTGCAGGGCCCGGCCCGGTTGCGCCTGACCCTGGCCCGGCATCAATCCCTGGAGCTGGACTTGGAGGTGCAGGCCGGCCAGCCCCTGGATCTGGGCCGCGTCGCGCTGCAGCCGGCGCCCGGCCGGCTGCAGCTGGAGACCCGCCCCAGTGGGGCCAGCCTGAGCCTGGACGGGCGCTTTATCGGCACCACCCCGCTGCAATTGGAGCTGAGCAGCACCCGCGAACACCAGCTGCGGTTGAGCAAACCCGGCCACCGCACCCTGACCCATGCCCTGCGTCTGGAACCGGAGCAGGCGCTGGCCTTGAGCCTGAAGCTGGAGCCCGAGTACGGGGTGGTCTTTATCGCCAGCCAGCCGGCGGATGCCGAGCTGCTGGTGGACGGCCGCCCGGCCGGCCCCGCCAGCCAGCGGCTGCGCCTGCCCAGCCGCACCCATCGGCTGGAGGTGCGCAAGTCGGGCTTTGAATCCAAGCAATTGAGCGTCCTGCCCGACCCCGGCTATAGCCAGACCCTGGAGGTGGAACTGCGGACCCTGGCCGCGGCCCGCCGCACCGCGACGCCTGGGCGCATCACCAGCCCGGGCGGTCAGGCCCTGGTACTGGTCCGCCCCCGTGGCAGCTTCCAACTAGGGGCCTCGCGCCGGGAGCCCGGGCGCCGGGCCAACGAGCACCAGCGACTGGTGGCCCTGAGCCGGCCCTTCTACCTGGGAGAGAAGGAGGTCAGCAATGCGGAGTTCCGGCGTTTCCGCTCCGGCCACCGCTCCGGCCGGGCCGAGGGCGCGGCCCTGGACGGCGAGCGCCAGCCGGTGGTCAATGTCAGCTGGGAGGAAGCCGCCCGCTACTGCAATTGGCTGAGCCAGCAGGCCGGGCTGGACCCCTTCTACCAGGAGATCGAGGGTAAGTTGCGCCCCGCCGAACCGCCGAATCAGGGCTACCGCCTGCCGACCGAGGCGGAGTGGGCCTATGCGGCCCAGGTGCTGGGCCGCACCCAGCCGGCCCGTTATCCCTGGGGCCAGGGCTATCCCCCGCAGGCGGTGCAGGGCAACTATGCGGACCAACGCATCGCCGACACCCTGGCCGACAGCCTGCCGAACTACGACGACGGCTTCCGCGGCAGCGCCCCGGTCGGCAGCTTCGCCGCTGGTCCCGGGGGCTTTTACGACCTGGGGGGCAATGTGGCCGAGTGGACCAATGATCTGTACGCCGTCTACCCGGGCCAGGCCGAACGCCTGGTGCGAGACCCGCTGGGCCCAGCGGACGGCGAGCACCATCTGGTCAAGGGCGCCGGCTGGCGCCAGGGGAGCCTCAGCGAGCTGCGCCTGAGCTACCGCGACTACAGCCGCGAGGCGCGCCCGGATCTGGGGTTCCGCATCGCCCGCTATGCGGCGCCGGAGGCAAGCGGTGCGCCCTGAGGCCCTGCTGTTGCTGACCGTCCTCGGCGCTCCCCTGGCGGCGGAGCCGGAGCACCCAGTGCATCCCGCGCCTGCCCAAGCGGCAACCGAGGCCCCGACCCCGGCGCCGACCCCGCCGCCCGAGCCGGAACCGCTGCGCGAATTTACCCCCAGCGAGCGCATCGAAGCCGACCGCAGCGTGGATTTTCCGGTGGATATATAAG
>CBDUCL010000112.1:0-9271 GCA_965365625.1 uncultured Chromatiales bacterium
GCCGAAAGACAACACCGGGGTGCCGGGCAGAAAGTGATTCAGCGGCTTTTTCTCGATCGGGTCGATACAATAGCCGCTGGACCGTCCATAGGTGGTGAGCACCAGCGCGCCCCCCTGGTTGGCGCGGACGAAGCAGAGCCCGCGCTGGTCCTCGTGCAGCTTGCAAAAGCGCGGGCAGAGATCGCACTGCACGCGTCCATCGTCCAGCCGATGCCAGTATTTGGTCGGAACGGCCCCCGGTTTGGTAACGGTATCCATGGCAAACCCCAGCTTGAAAGCGAATCTATGAACTTCTCTTCTAAGTATAGGAAGTCCCTGCTGGCGTGGTTCCTGCTTTACCTCGGCTCGAGTGGCATCGCAGGGGCGGAGGAGGGCGAGCTTCCCTGGGTGCTGGTGGATACCGACAAGCTCACCTTGAGCATCATGCGGGGCGAGAGTCCGGAACTGGTGATGGAGGACATCGCCATCGGTCGTTTCGGCACCACCCGGGCCAAGCACCGCGGGGACAACCGCACCCCCCTGGGAGAGTTCCGCATTGCCTGGATCAAGTGGGACAGCCGCTTCCACCGCTTCATCGGCCTCGACTACCCGAATCTAGAGCATGGCCGCCGTGGCTTCGAGGCGGGGCGGATCAGCGCCAAGCAGTGGCGGGCGATTCAGAAGGCCCAGGCCGACCGGGATCTGCCGCCCCAGAACACCCCGTTGGGCGGTCAGATCGGCCTGCACGGTATCGGTGAGGGTGATCTCCAAACCCACCGAGACTTCAATTGGACCCACGGCTGCGTGGCCCTCACCAATGAGCAGATCGACCGCCTGCTGCAGCGGGTGGGGCTGGGCACCCGGGTGGTGATCCGCTGAGGGGCTACACTTGCCCCATGGGCATCATCGATACCCATTGCCATCTGGATGTGTCCGCCTTCGATCCGGACCGGGAGCAGGTGCTCGCCAATGCCCGCCGCCTAGGGGTGAGCGCCATCGTCGTGCCCGGCATCCATGCCGCTGGCTGGCCGGGGCTGTTGGCCTTGTGCGGGCGCCATGCGGATCTGCACCCCGCGTTGGGTCTGCACCCGGTCTACCTGGAGCACCACCGCGAGGCCGACCTGGCCGAACTCGAACAGCGCCTGGAGCGGGATCGGCCTGTGGCGGTGGGGGAGATCGGAGTCGACTTTTTCGTGCCAGAACTCGACCGAGAACGCCAGCTGCACCTGTTCGAGTCCCAGCTGGCCCTGGCCCGGGACGCCGGGCTGCCGGTGCTGCTGCACATCCGCAAGGCCCACGACCAAGTGCTGGCGGCCCTGCATCGGATCCGGGTGGTGGGCGGCATCGCCCACGCCTTCAACGGCAGCCTGCAGCAGGCCGAGCGTTTCATCGAGCTGGGGTTTTGCCTCGGCTTCGGCGGCATGCTCACCTTCGAGCGTTCCACCCGCCTGCGTCGGCTGGCCCGAGAGCTGCCCCTGGAGGCGCTGGTGCTGGAAACCGATGCCCCCGACATGACCGTGGCCGCCCACCGCGGTGAGCGCAACAGCCCGGAATATCTGCCCGATTGCCTGGCTGCCCTGGCCGAGGTGAGGGATGCCGACCCGGTCGAGATCGCGGCTGCCACCAGTGCCAATGCTCGCGAGCTGCTCGCGCTGCCAGCAGAGGCGAGCCGGTGAGCCTGGTCGACGCCTGCTGCGGGTTTGTCGCAAGCTGAGCGTCGGGCTCGTCTTACAGCCAAGACTCCAGCCGCGGCCCTGTTCCGAAAGGGGCGGTCTCTCTGCTCTGCTGTCTTGCTCCGTCATGTCATTACAGGGCCCGCCAAGTGTCATGACATTATCACGGAATGTCACGCTGCGGATTCAAGCGCCGGCCCCGCGGAAACCCCTCCTCTCTCCATGATCAGGAAAGTCTCTTCGGGCAAATATCGCAGTTTGCTTTTTTCATCGTCAGGGAGAAGTCTGGACCGCTGGCACCTGGCTGGGTTGTACGGCGCGCTTGGGGTTTAGAGGTCTGTTGTACCGACAGGGGGACCCTGGGGGGCGGTTTCAGGCGAACTGCCGGCGTTACGGATCGTAACCGAGGGCTGCACCGGCCAAGGGGTTGGTCAAGGGCCGGTCAGAAGCGGACAAGAAAGGGCGTTCCGGAAGCGGCGCGTCCCTGTGCCGAGAGATTAGATTGGGCTCTGTGGGCTCAGTCGCAGTCGTCGTCCTGGTGCAGTTCTCCGGTGTAGGGATCGCGCATGGGCACGCCGCGGTCGTCGGTGGCGATGGTGCGGATAAACATCATGCTCCCGACCCGTTCGAATTCCGTATCCAGGGCGCGCTGCACCGATTTGTCCTTCAGCCCGTCGTAGATATAGATGCTGCCATCGGCCTCCTGGCGAAGCTCCGCTTCGGTGGGCTCGAACAGGCGCCTTTGCTGCATCTGCTCCACTGCACTGGATTCTCCGGCTGCCGGCAACGGAGCCGTGCCGGCGAACAATACCAGCAGGGATGCTGGGAATGCGGTTGATTTCATCATCGAATCATCTCCGACGGTTGCCTTGGGCTTGATTGAGAGTCTGGGCCAAACCGCACGCTTTTAAAATCGCTCTGAGCGGCTAGCTCTTATGGGCTAGATGCCCCCGGCTCTCGGTTCCCCTGCCTATAATGCGAACACACGGCGCCGCGACGCCGTTGGCTTATGAGGGAGGGGGTGTGAAAGTACTGATCGCTGACGACCATGAACTGATTCGGCGCGGGCTGGGTACCGCCCTGGGTGAGATGCTGCCCGGCGCCGAGGTTCTGCAGGCGGCCAGCGCGGACGAGGTTCTGGCGGCGGTGCGGGGGCATCCGGACCTGGAATTGGTGGTGCTCGACCTGTTCATGCCAGGCAGTGCCGCCTTCGGTCTGCTGGGGCGGTTGTGTGACGACCATCCCGAGATAACGGTGGTGGTGCTCTCCGCCAGTGAGCAGCCGGAGCACATGCGCAAGGCCATCGATCTGGGGGCGGCGGGCTATATCCCCAAAGCGGCGGGCAGCGATGTGATGCGACAGGCCATCAGCCTGGTGCTGGCCGGCGGCATTTACATCCCTCCAGAGATGCTGGGCAAGCGGCGGGCAACCAAAGGGCCGGAGCCAATGTCCGAGGCGGAAGCTGCGGCAGTGACCGAAGGCCTGACCGAGCGCCAACGCGAAGTGCTCAAGTGCCTCGGGCGCGGGCGCTCGAACAAGGAGATCGCCCGGGACCTGGGGCTCTCTCTAAACACGGTAAAGATTCACGTCGCCGCGGTCTTGCGCGCCCTGGGGGTCGACAACCGCACCCAGGCGGCAATCCAGGCTCAGCGTCTGTGGCCGGGCGCCGATGGTGAGCACCGCGGCTGAGCCCCGCGCACTCGGGGGTGGCATGAGGGACGGTCGACCTTCAATGCCCCCGGGCCGGCTGCCGCTCTGGCCGCTGATCCTGGGCCTGTTTCTGGCCCTGTTCCTGGGCCCGCCCGGAGCGCGCGCCGCACCCCCCCGAGTCTTGTTGGTCAACGGCGGCGCGGGGCCTTTGCACGAGCAGGTATCGGCCAGCTTGCGCCAAGCCCTGGCCGGCGATCGGGAGTCCACCGTCGTCGCCGAGGCGGTGGACCTGGATGGCTGGCAGCGCCTGGTTGCCGAGTCCGGGCGGCTGGCCGACTTCCGTCTGGTCGTCAGTATCGGCACCCGCGCGACCGATGCGGTGTTGGCCCTCGAAGGCCCAAAGCCGCCCCTGCTCGCCTGCTTTTTGCCCCGGCGCACCTGGGAGCGGCTGCTGGCCCAGTACCGCCCGGATGAGAACCCGGTGTCCGCCTTGGTGCTGGACCAGCCATTGGGCCGGCAGTTGGCCTTGGCCCGGCTTTTGCTTGGTTCTCAGTCCCGGGTTGGGGTCATGTTGGGGGCGGACAGTGCCGAGCAGGCCCCGCAGCTGGAGTCGCTGGCGCAACGCCAGGACTTGCGCCTGCAACTGCTGCAGCTGGCTCCGAACGAAAAGCCCAGTGAGCGTTTCCGGGAACTGCTGCCTGGCCTGGACCTAGTGCTGGGATTGCCCGATCCCCAGGTTTTCGATCGCGTCAGCAGCAAATGGATTCTCTATTCCAGCTACCAGGCCCGGGTACCGGTGCTCGCCTACTCCCGAGCCTTGGTCGAGGCCGGGGCCCTGGCGGCGGTGTATTCCACCCCGGAGCAGATCGGGCGCCAGACGGCTGGGCTGGTGCCCGGATTGCTGGCCGCACGGCCAGGGGAGGCGGCGGTGGTCCATCCGGACGCCTTCGATCTGGCGGTGAACCGGGCGGTGGCCCGCTCTCTGGGCCTGGATCCGCCGTCTGAAGAGCTGATGAAAGAGGCGCTTTCGGCGCCCGATGGGGGAGGTGATTGATGGTCCGGTTCCTGCGCCGCTGGGGCATCCGCTCCCGCCTGCTGCTGGTGGCGGCAATCCCAGTAACCATGGTTACCCTGGTCTTGGGCGGGTTCTCCACTTGGAGCCGGCTGCAGGATAACCAGCGTTTTCTGTTCGAGCTGGGGCGATCCCAGGTCGCGCATCTTGCCGCCATGGCAGGCTTCCCCCTCTACAGCGGCGACCTCCCGACTTTGGAGCGGGAACTGCAACAGGTGGTGAGCCTGACCGGGGTGCAGATGGCGGCGGTGTTGGATGCCGACCTGCGTCTGCTGGCCCTGGCTGGCGAGAAGCCGCGCCCATTGCGGCTGCCCCGGGGCGCGGTCAGCGGCGAGCCTCTGCAGTCGGGCTCGCCGCTGTTGATATTCTCCCTGCCGGTCCGCGCGGAGGTCCTGGAGGCCGAGCCCGAGCCGCTATCGCCTGAAACCGGCCACCCGGCCCAGGGGGAGGTCCTGGGCTGGGTCTACCTGGGGCTCGATCGCCACAGCCTGGCGGCCCGCGAGCGTGCCATCCTGCTCACCAGCCTCGGCGTTGCCGCGGTCGTGCTCAGCCTCAGCATCCTGTTGGCTCTCGGCATTTCCAGCAGTGTCTCGGTCCCGGTGCGGCGCCTCACCGATACCCTGTTGAGGCTGCGCCGGGGTGAGCTGGACGTGGTGGTGCCCGAGGACTCCGGCGGCGAATTGGGCACCCTGGAGGCCGGCTTCAACCGCCTGGCTGCCACCGTCGCCGAGTCCCAGCGTGCCTTGCAGGGCCAGGCGGACCAGGCCACCGCCGATTTGCAGCAGGCCCTGGACATTTTGGAACGGCGTAACCGGGAGCTGCAGCAGGCGCACCGCCAGGCGCTGGCGGCGGACCGGGCCAAGAGCGAGTTCCTGGCCCGCATGAGCCACGAAATCCGAACCCCGATCAATGCGGTTGTCGGTTTCACCGACCTGATGCAGAAGAGCAATGACCCCGAGGAACGGGCCGAGTTTGCCGATACCGCACAGCGGGCGGCGGGCAGCCTGCTGGCGGTTATCGACGGTATCCTGGCGTTTTCCAAGCTGGAGAGCGGCCAGGTGGAGCTGGAGCAGGTGCCCTTCGACCTGGGGCAAACATTGGAGGACGTGGTCGCCATATTTGCCCCGGCGGCTCAGGACAAGGGGCTGGAGCTGGTGCTACTGATGGAGGCGGACCTGCCGGCACGGCTGCGCGGAGACCCCAAGGCGTTGACCGAGATCCTAATGAACCTGCTCAGCAATGCGGTCAAATTCACCAGCGAGGGTGAGATTCTGGTGCGGGCGGGGCAAGGCCCGGGCGGAGATGGGGTGGAGATCAGCGTTGCCGACAGCGGCATCGGCATCAGCGCGGATGCAAAGCAGCGGCTGTTCAATCCCTTTGTGCAGGCCGATACCTCGATCCGCCGCCGTTTCGGCGGCACCGGTCTCGGGCTGGTGATCTGCCAGCGCCTGGCTCGGCTGCTAGGCGGCGAGATCGAGATCGAGGACCAGCACCCGCGAGGCACCAGATTCCAGGTGCGGTTGCCCCTGCCGGCGGTTGACGCGGAGTCCAACGAGTCGCCGGAGCGGCCCCTGGACGGTTGCCTGACCCTGCTCTACGACGCCCATCCCCAGTCCCGCCGAGCCCTACGCAAGCAGCTGCTTTTCCTTGGTGCAGAGCTGTTTCAGACCGGCGACTGGGCCCGCTTCGAGGCGTTGCTACAGGAGCGGCGCGAGCGAGGCCCCCGGTTCCGGCTGCTGGTGCTCGGTCTGGGCCGGCGCGAACTGGTCGAGGGCGGACTGAGTAGGCTGGTGTCGCGACTGCGGGCCTGGCACTCGGGGCCGTTGCTGGTGTTGGCCAGCGCCGCCCCCGGTTATGCGCCGCCGTCGTTGGTTAGGGGGCGCGGTGTATTGTGCCGAAGCAAACCGATCCGGCGTCGCCTGTTGCGCGACAGCCTGGCGAAGCTGTTGGGTGGGGCTCCGGTGGCCGCGGAACCGGAAACGGAGCCGGCGAAAGCGCCGCCGCAGTTCCCGGGTTGCCGGGTGCTGGTGGCCGAGGATCACCGATTCAACCGGGCGCTGATGCAAAGCCTGCTTGCCCCCCTGGGCTGCGAGTTGGCGCTGGCGGAGGACGGACGCGAAGCCTTGCGGCTGGCTGCCGCTCGGCGCTTCGAGTTGATCCTGATGGACCTGCACATGCCGGAGCTGGACGGCCTGGCGGCAGCGCGGGAGATCCGAGCCGGTGCCGGTCTCAATCGGCGGACGCCTATCGTCGCCGTCACCGCGGACTTGCTGGCGGACAAGATCGCGAACGCTGCCGGCATCGACGATCTGGTGTTCAAGCCAGTATCCCAGGAGCAGCTGGTCCGGGTGCTGGAGCGCTGGGCCTGTGCCTCCGCGACGGCCCAGCCGCCGGCGGCTCCACGACCGGCGCAGGCGGATCTACAGCGCCGGCTCTTCCCAGAGCTGGTGGACTTGGTGGAGCGACTGCGCCAGTGCCTGGCCCTGGGAGACTTGGAAGCGCTTCGCGAGGAGGCGCACCAATTGGCGGGGCTTTGCGGCTACTTCGAGTTGCGCACCCTGGAGGTGGCGGCCCGCGGCCTGAATCGCCTGGCGGCCGAGGGTGCCAGCCCCGCGGATTTGCGTCTGGGTCTGGAGCGGGTGAGCGCTTTGCTGGGTCGAGCGGTGGACGGCGCGCCGGCGCCGCAGCCGGAGCCCGGAAACTCGGAAAAGCCATGAACCTGGCCTTTGCGGGCCAGGCCGGCGGGAGCCTGGCCTCTGGTTCCCGGGTCAGGTCGGGTCGGTTACGACTAGTTGCAACGGAGAACATCGATGATGCGATCGGGAAACCAGCCTCGAATCGTAACTCCCTGGCTAGGGGGACTGCTGGCCTGTTGCCTGGGGGGCGGCGAGGCCCTGTCGGCGGAACAACTCATGACCGAGGCCGAGTTCTTCGGCGAACTGCCTGTGGTAGTTTCCGCCACCCGCCTCAGCCAGCCCCGCAACGAGACCCCGGCGGCGGTCACGGTAATCGATCGCGAGCTGATCGAGGCCTCCGGCGCCATCGAGTTCGTGGATCTGCTGCGGCTGGTGCCGGGGTTTCAGGTGGCGGCCTTCAATGGCAATCTGTCGGTGCTCAGCGCCCATGGCACCGGCGCCCCCTGGTTTGCCCGCGTGCAGGTGCTGGTCGACGGCCAGTCGAACTACCATACCGCCTTTTCCGGCTTGGAGTGGGCCCATCTCGGGGTGGCGCTGGAGGACATCGAGCGCATCGAGGTAGTGCGGGGCGGCAATATTCCGAGTTACGGGGCGAACGCGGTTCAGGGCACCATCAATATCATCACCCGCCACCCGGCGGAGACCCAGGGCCTGAGCGCTCAGGCCACCGTTGGCAGCCGGGATACCGGCAACGGTTTCCTGCGCTATGGTGGGCGGGCTGGGGTGATGGACTACCGGCTGTCCGCCGAATATCGCGAAAACGACGGCTTCCCGGGCGCAAACGACCATACCCGCCTGCACGGCCTTGGTTTCCGCGGTATCGCCAACCCCAGCGAGCGAGACGAACTGGACATCCATCTCGGTTTTCAGGACAGCCGCTTCGGGGTGCAGATGCACTTTCCTTACGAGTTCGGAGACCGGGAGCTGCGCACCGACTATCAGTTCCTGCGCTGGACCCGCTCCCTGGACCAGGATCAGGCCTTTTTCTTGCAGTTCTCCCGCGACCACTACGACTCCGACGAAGACAGCCGGTTGCTGGTGTCCGACTGGTTCGGGGTTGACCCCACGCTGGTGCCCTCGATAACCGGTGGCGAGCCGGATCAGTATTTTTCCTTCAATCACTTCAATGTCGAGGGCGACCGCTACAACTTGGAACTGCAGCACGACTTGCGGCCCCGCGATGACCTGCGCCTGGCCTGGGGTGCCGGTTACCGCTGGGACCGCTGGTGGAGCCAGCTGCTGGACCGGGATGACCGGGTGAGCGGCTACAGCGGGCGCCTGTTCGGAACGCTCGAGTGGCGGCCCTGGGAGCAACTGGTGGTCAACCTGGGGGCGATGTGGGAGCAGACCCGGCTCACTGGCAGCACCCTCTCGCCGCGGCTCGGCCTGAACTACCACCTGAATCCGCAGCAGACGCTTCGCGTCGCTATTAGCCGGGCCCACAAGAGCCCGTCGCTGCACGAGGAGTATTGGCGGACCATGCTGCGCCTGGACAATGGCGACCCGCTGTATCTGTGGATGGAATCCGAGGGCGACCTGGATCCAGAGGTGCGGGACCTGGTGGAGATCGGCTACCAGGGCAACTGGTTCGACGGCGGGCTGCAGTTGGACCTGCGCCTCTATCACGAAACGATCCGAGACGCGGTCATCTACGGCCTCGACCTGGAGTGCCCCCAGCCACTGGTGCCCGGTCTTTGCTATCGGGTCGGCAACCTGATGTCCTATGACGCCAACGGCCTGGAGCTGGAGCTGGCGTATCGCCCCTGGTCCCGGGGCCTGGCACGCCTGAGCTACGCCTATGCGGATCTGGACGGCGATGCCGCCTACTCAGTGCGTCCGCCCCAGGATTACGGCCTTGCCCGCACCGCACCGCGACACTCCGGCAGCCTGCTGCTGCAGCAGGGCTTTGGGGCCGGTTGGCAGGCCAGCCTGGTTTGGTACCACCAGGGCGAGACCGACTGGTATGTAGACGGCGACCGGGTGCCGGGCTACGACCGGGTCGACCTGCGCCTGGCGCGCGAGATCCGCCTGCCGAAGGCGGACGCCACCCTCGAGCTGCTGGTCCACAACCTGGGCGACGAATACCTCGAGTTCGCCGAGCGCAACCGCTTCGGCACCCGGGGATTCCTGCGCTTGGGTGTTCGCTTCCGTTGAGCCGGGTCCGCCGGTCTGGGGGAACGCCGTCGCGGCGGGGACCGGTG
>CBDUCL010000113.1:0-9270 GCA_965365625.1 uncultured Chromatiales bacterium
CCTGCACCCCTCGGCCCTGGAACTAGCCCGCCAGAGCGCCCAGGAACGGGGCCTGGACGGCTGGCTGTTGACCCTGGAGTTCCCCTCCTATTTCGCCGTCCTCACCTACGCCGACGATCGAGAACTCCGGCACGAAGTCTACCGCGCCTATGCGACCCGCGCCTCGGACCAGGCTTCGAACCACCCGGAGTGGGACAATAGCGAGATCATGGAGCAGATCCTGGGCTTGCGCCATGAGCTGGCCGAGTTGCTCGGCTTCGCCAACTATGCCGAGCGCTCCCTGGCCACCAAAATGGCCCGCTCCAGCGACGAGGTACTGGGCTTTCTCCACGACCTGGCCCGGCGCTCCAAGCCCCATGGGGAGGAGGACCTGGCGGAGCTGCGCGCCTTTGCCCGCGAGCGCCACGGCCTGGAAGATCTTCAGGCCTGGGACATCGCCTATTACTCGGAAAAGCTGCGCCACCACCGTTACGAGATCTCCCAGGAGGACCTCAAGCCCTACTTTCCGGACACCCGGGTCATTCCCGGGCTGTTCCGGGTGGTGGAACGCTTGTTCGGGCTCAGCATCCGCGAGGTCGAGGGGGTGGAAGCCTGGCATCCGGACGTGCGCTTTTTCGAGATTCGCGGCCAGGACGGCGATCTGCGGGGCGAGTTTTACCTCGACCTCTACGCGCGGTCCAAGAAGCGCGGTGGCGCCTGGATGGATGTCTGCCTCAACCGCCGCTTCACCGCTGACTGCGACCAGCTGCCGGTGGCCTATCTCACCTGCAACTTCACCCCCCCGGTGGGCGGCAAGCCGGCCCTGCTAACCCACGACGAGGTGGAGACCCTGTTCCACGAGTTCGGCCACGGCCTGCACCATCTGCTGACCCGCATCGACTACCCGGAAGTGGCCGGCATCAACGGCGTCGCCTGGGACGCGGTGGAGCTGCCCAGCCAGTTCCTGGAGAACTGGTGTTGGGAGCGGGAGTCCCTGGACCTGATCGCCGGCCATTGGGAGACCGGCGAGCCGCTGCCGGACGACCTCTACGCCAAGATGCGCGCGGCCAAGAACTTCCAGTCCGGGATGCAGATGCTGCGCCAACTGGAGTTCGCCCTGTTCGACTTCCGTATCCACCGAGAATACGACCCGGTCCAGGGGGGCCGCATCTACGAGATACTGGAGCAGGTGCGCGACGAGGTTGCGGTGGTGCGCCCGCCGGCCTTCAACCGCTTCGCCCACGGCTTCTCGCACATCTTCGCCGGCGGCTATGCGGCCGGCTACTACAGCTATAAGTGGGCCGAAGTGCTGTCCGCCGACGCCTTCTCACGCTTCGAAGAAGACGGCATCTTCGACCCGGTCAGCGGCCAGGACTTCCTGCAAAACATCCTGGAGCGCGGCGGCTCGGAGGACGCCATGGACCTGTTCGTGCGCTTCCGCGGCCGGGAGCCGAAAATCGATGCTCTGCTGCGCCACAGCGGCATCGCGGCATGAAATATCGCGACCTGCGCGACTTCATCGCTCAACTGGAGCAGATGGGGGAGCTCAAGCGCATCCAGGCCGAGGTCGACCCCCATCTGGAGATCACCGAGATCTGCGACCGCACCCTGCGTGCCGGCGGGCCGGCCCTGCTGTTCGAGCGGGTCAAGGGCTCCGAGATTCCGCTGCTGGGCAATCTCTTCGGCACCCCACGGCGCGTGGCCCTGGGCATGGGCGAGGATTCGGTGGAGGCCCTGCGCGAGGTGGGGAAGCTGCTCGCGTTCCTCAAAGAGCCCGACCCGCCCAAGGGGCTGAAGGACGCCTGGGAGAAGCTTCCGGTATTCCGCAAGGTGCTGGACATGGCGCCGAAGCAGTTGCGGTCGCCACCCTGCCAGGCCGAGGTGCTCGACGGCGAGCGGGTAGACCTCGGGAAACTGCCGATTCAGACCTGCTGGCCCGGCGATGCCGGCCCCCTGATCACCTGGGGTCTGGTGGTCACCCGCGGCCCGGACAAGGCGCGCCAGAACCTCGGCATCTACCGCATGCAGGTGCTGGGGCGCAACCGAGCCATCATGCGCTGGCTGGCCCACCGCGGCGGTGCCCTCGACTACCGGGACTGGCAGCGGGCCCATCCCGGCGAGCCGTTCCCCGTCGCCGTCGCCCTGGGGGCGGACCCGGCTACCATCCTCGGGGCGGTCACCCCGGTGCCGGATACGCTGTCGGAATACGCCTTCGCCGGTCTGCTGCGGGGCAGCCGCACCGAGGTGGCCAAGTGCCTGGGCTCCGAGCTGCAGGTCCCGGCCTCTGCGGAGATCGTGCTGGAGGGGCACCTGCACCCGGGGGACGAGGCGGACGAAGGCCCGTTCGGCGACCACACCGGCTACTACAATGAGGTGGACCGCTTTCCGGTGTTCACCATCGAGCGCATCACCCAGCGCAGAGACCCCATCTACCACAGCACCTACACCGGCCGGCCGCCGGACGAGCCGGCGGTGCTCGGGGTGGCCCTGAATGAGGTATTCGTACCCATCCTGCAGAAGCAGTTCCCGGAGATCGCCGACTTCTACCTGCCGCCGGAGGGCTGCTCCTACCGACTGGCGGTGGTGAGCATGCACAAGCAATATCCGGGGCACGCGAAGCGGGTGATGCTCGGGATCTGGTCCTTCCTGCGCCAGTTCATGTACACCAAGTTCGTGATCGTCTGCGATGCGGATGTGAATGTGCGCGACTGGAAGGATGTAATCTGGGCCATGACCACCCGCATGGACCCTGGGCGCGACACCACCATTGTGGAGAATACGCCCATCGATTACCTGGATTTCGCTTCCCCGGTATCTGGGCTAGGATCCAAGATCGGCTTCGACGCCACCGGCAAGTGGCCTGGAGAGACGACCCGGGAATGGGGGCGGCCGATCGAGATGGACCCGGCGGTCAAGGCCCGGGTCGACGCCCTCTGGCCCAGCCTGGGGATCGATCCCGCCCCCTGAGCCGTAACGCCGGCTGGATATTGTCCGCCGCTGCCCCTAAGCTATTGGGGATAGTCAAGAATCCACCCCGGCAGCGCAAGCTGCCAGCGACGAGGACAGCCATGCGCACCATTATGCTGATGAATGCCAAGGGCGGTTGCGGCAAGACCACCCTGGCCACCAATATCGCCACCTGGTTCGCCGACGACGGCCACCAAGTGGCCCTGGCCGACTTCGATCCCCAGGGCTCTTCCCTGGATTGGCTGGCGGCACGCGAGGACTACGAGGGCATTCCCGAGATCCAGGGTATTGACGCCTACAACCAGCAACTGCGGCCCCACCGCGGCACCGAGCATCTGATTATGGACGTTCCCGCAGCGGTGCACGGTAAGGAGATCGACCATCTGCTGCGGCGGGTGGAGACCCTGATCGTGCCGGTACTGCCCTCGCCGATCGACATCCCGGCGGCGGCCCGCTTCCTGGAGGAACTGCTGCACAGCGGTCGGGTGCGCCGCGAGCACACCCGAGTGGCGGTGGTGGCCAACCGGGTACGGGAAAAGACCCACGCCTTTCACCTGCTGGAGGGCTTCTTGGAACGACTGGCCGTGCCCTGCATCGCCACCCTGCGCGAGAGCCAGAACTATATCCGCTCCGCCGAGACCGGTCTCGGGCTCTGGGAGCTGACCCCGTCCCTGATGGAGCGGGACCTGCAGCAGTGGGACCCTTTGATGGCCTGGTTGCTAAGCAGCAACAGCCTGCCCAAACGGCCGACCCGAACCGCCAGCCGCCGCGGCTGAGGGAAACGCGCTTCAGCCTCCGAACAAACGCCCGAACCAGGACTTCTGCTGGCCCTTGCGCGAGGAAGAGGCGGATGCCCCCGGTTGCAGGCCGGGTGGCGTCGGCAGCTGACCGGGTTCGCCGTTTTCCAGGATATGCCGGGTGCGCCCCTGGACCATCAGCTCGGCCTCCTCCTCGCCCACCAGGTGCGCTGCCGCCTCTCTTCCTTCCGCCAGTAGGGGCGGGCGGTTCCGGGTGTTGTGCGCATCCGTGGCCAGAATGTGCACCAGGCCTTCGCCGGTGAATTTCTCCGCCCAGTACTTAGGTCGCTTGCCGAAACGCCCGGTCAAGGCGCCGGAGGTGACCTGGATCCAGGCCCCCTGCCGGGCCGCGTCGACGAACCAGTCGTAGTGGTCCTCATCCAACCAAGTCAGGCGCTCGGGGTGGGTGATCAGCGGCACGTAGCCGGCCGCCAGCGTATCGAACACCGACTCGCTGAAGCGAGCGGGAACCACATGGTGGGGCGGCTCGAATAGGAAATAGCGGCTCTGATGCACAGTGGGCATCCAGCCCGCCTGAAGCCCCTCCATAAGCTCGGGGACCAGCTGGATGTCGGCGCCGACGGTGATCTCCAGAGGAATTTACGCCGCCTGCAGCTCAGCGCGGAAGGCATCGATCGCCTGGCGAATGCCGTCGGCGGTGTTTTCGTAGAGACCCGGATAAATATGCGGAGTACAGGCGGTCACCCGGATGCCGTCGTCGACGGCGATGCGCGCCATCGCCAGCGCGGTATCCAAGTCCCTGGCCCCGTCGTCGATGCCGGGCAGCATATGGCAATGCAGATCGATCATTTCAGTAGGCACTCTTACCGGTAAAGCCGCGCAAGGCGGTCAGCAAAATGATTTCCAGGTCCAACCAGACCGACCAGTTTCGAATGTACCATAGATCGTGCTCCACTCGGCGCGCCATCTTGTCCAACGTATCGGTCTCGCCGCGCCAGCCGTTGATCTGGGCCCAGCCGGTGATCCCCGGCTTCACCTTGTGCCTCAGCATATAGCCCTTAATCTTCTTACGGTACTCTTCGTTATGGGCCACCGCATGGGGGCGGGGCCCCACAATCGACATCTCGCCGCGCAGGACATTGAAGAACTGAGGCAGCTCATCGAGTGACGTGCGCCGCAGAAATCCGCCCACGGGCGTCACGCGGGGATCCCCTTTGGTCGCTTGGGTAACTACCGCGCCGTCCTCGCAAACCCGCATGGTGCGGAACTTCCAGACCTCGATTTCCTTGCCGTCGATGCCATACCTGCGTTGGCGAAACAACACCGGGCCCGGCGAAGACAGCTTCACCGCTGCCGCAACCAACAACATCGGAATCGATACCAACAACAGTATCAGGCTGGCCAGCACCAGGTCCTCGGTCCGTTTCAGCCAGCCGTCCGTGCCCCAGAACGGGGTATGAAAGACACTGACTACGGGGATCCCTTCCAGCGTCGACCAATGGCCGTGAAACAGGCTGTTGGTGAAGTAATCCGGCACCATAAACACCGAGACCGTGGTATCGGACAGCCGGTCCACTAAATGCTCCACGGTCGCACGGCTGGTCGCGGGCAGAATTAGGTAAAGCACCTCAAATTCCCCCGCCTCGGCGCGGCGCACCAATTCTTCGACCTGGGAGCGCACCCCAGTCTCCGCCCGATCCGGCGCGGCGCAGGGGGCAGCATCCTCTCCGACCCGGTCGACTATCTGCATCCCAAGCCAAGGGGACGCGTCGATCGCGGCCACCAGTTGATCGGCCAGATCCCCCCCTCCCCAAAGGACCGCGCGCTTGCGCTGATGCACCCCCGACATCACTCCGACCATTAATCGAATACCGACGATGCGCCAGGCAATTAAGAGCAGTGGCGTGACGCCAAACCAGATCAGCACCGAGGTGCGGGAGAACACGGCCGAGACCTTGCCGACATAGCCGATCAGGAGAACGATGAAGACGATTGCGCCCCAAGAATAGAGGACCCGCATCAAGTCCAGGTGGTAACGCTGGGCGCTCCAGGAGCGGTAATCGCCGGCCAATTCCGCGACAAATATATACAGCAGACCGGCCACCGCGCCGGCCAGCAGGTAGCGTTCGTCCCAATCCGGAAACCGGTAGGCGAAGTAAACCAGTGGAAGGCCGAAGGATACGATTAGAAAGTCGATGAACTTGGACATCACCCGGCCCCAAGCCCCCGAGCCCGAGGTGCCGCGCGTGTTAAAGCTCTCCATCAGTCAACCCCATCTTCGAGAAATCGTCATGGGTTTAATTGGCCAAACCGAAAAAAGTCTCTTTAAAATCAAGATCCCGGCATCCGCTGCTGCCTCGCTGAAAACCGTCCTTGAAAAAGCTGCCAAAAGGCAATGCAGCGAGTGACCAACGAGTCCAGGCAAGCGCGAAACCAGCTTGACAATGGCCTTGCAGGATATCATCGGGCTCGGACCACGCCTGATATGTCTTTACGTAAGAGAACCTTTTCCGGACGAGGCGAGCAGGGAGCATATTGGACCGCAGGGATCGGATCGAAGCTACGTGCCTGGCTGTAAAATGCAACGTTCTTCGGACCATTGCGACTTCACCATTGTAACGGGAAGCTACAAAAGCGCTAGCGGGACAACAATCATCTCAGGCTGCACGACGGCTACCCGAGGTGGTCCCGTTAACACAGGCTTTGCCCAGATCCATGGCGATAAATCAGTATCGCTCTCATTACTCGGCGAGGCAAGCCGCAAGCCCCTGACTCAGCGTCGGGTATTTGAGCACCACACCCAATTCCTCGACAATGCGGCGGTTGCTCAAGCGCCGCGACTCCCGCATGTAGGACAGCATGCCCGGTGACAGGCGCTCGGCGGCCTCGGCCAGAGGGATCTCCAGCGGCGGTGCCAGGCCTGCACATTTCGCCAGCAGCCGGAAATACTCGGCCATGGTGCCAGGGTGACCGTCGGAGACGTTATAGACACGCCCGGATGCGCCGTGCGCCATCGCGGCCAGGCACACCTGCACCAGATCCTCGGCGTGGATGCGGTTGGTAAACGGCGACTCCGACGCCCGCACCACCGGCAGGCCTTGGCGCAGGCGCTCCAGGGGCAACTTGCCCGGCCCGTAGATTCCGGCCACGCGCAGAACCACCAGCTCACCGCCGCTCGCCTCGGACCAGTCCCCCAAAGCCTGCTCCGCGTCCACCCGGCGCCGCGCGCGCTCGGCCTGTGGGTTCAGCGGCTGGGTCTCGTCGACCCAAGCGCCGCGGCAGTCCCCATAGACCCCCGTGGTGCTGATGTAGACGATCCGCCGCGGCTGACCGCCAGCCACGAAACCGGCCAGCACCCGGCGCAGGCGCGGGTCCGTATTGCCGGCAGCGGGCGGCGGAGCAAAGTAGAATAGCTGCTCGCCGCGAGTCGGCAGCACCGGGGCCGAGCCGGCATCCAGATCCACTTGCAGGGCTCGGATGCCCGACTCCCTGAGCCGCTGCGCGCTCGCCGCGCTGCGCACCACTCCGGTCACTGCCTCGCCGCAGGCCAGATACTCAGCGCCCACCAGACGGCCCATATACCCGCAACCAATGATTAGCATAACCAGCCCGAGGTTTTAATTTCATGAAAAATAGGCGAAAATCTCGCACCTTTCCGAGGCTGTTGCAAGGAATCCCATGAGTTTCAAGATCCAGGTCGAGCCGAGCGGGCACCAATTCACCGTCGATCCCGGCGAGACCGTCCTCGAGGCGGCGCTTCGCCAGGGCATCGGCCTGCCCTATGGCTGCCGTAGCGGCAACTGCGGCGCCTGCATCGCCCAGTTGAGCGCCGGCACGGTGACCTACCCGAGCGGCAATACCGCCGCCCTCGAGGGTCAGGAAGCCGATCGCTGCCTGCCCTGCCAGGCGGTGCCGGAGAGCGACCTGCAACTGCAGGTGCGAGAGGTCGAGACGGCCAAAGAAATCGAGATCCGCACCCTCCCCTGCCGGGTGGCCCGCATCGAACACCTGGCCCATGATGTGGTCCGCCTGTTCCTGAAGCTGCCGGAGAACCAGCGCCTGCAGTTCCTTGCCGGCCAGTACCTGGATTTTCTGCTCGCCGACGGCCGAAGGCGCGCCTTTTCCATCGCCAATGCGCCCCACGACGATGAACTGATCGAGCTGCACGTGCGCCGGGTTCCGGGCGGCGACTTCACCGACTATGTGTTCGACCGCATGAAGGAAAAGGCGATCTTGCGCATCCAGGCCCCCCTGGGCACCTTCTTCCTGCACGAGGACTCGGACCGACCGCTGATCCTTATGGGAGGCGGTACCGGATTCGCCCCGCTAAAAGGCATTATCGAGCATGCCTTCCATATTGGCGAGCAGCGTCCTATGCACCTGTACTGGGGGGTGCGCGCCCAACGCGACCTGTATCTTCAGGAACTGCCGCAACGCTGGGCAGCCGAGCACCCCAATTTTCGTTTCACCGCGGTACTTTCGGAACCGGATGCCGACTGGGAGGGGCGTCGTGGCTGGGTCCACGAAGCGGTGCTCGCCGACCATCCAGACCTGGCGGACTACGACCTCTACATGAGCGGACCTCCGATCATGATCGACGCCGCCGCCGACGCCTTCGCCGCGGCCGGGCTGAGCCGCGATCATATGTACTCGGACGCCTTCGAATACGCCAAGGACAGCAAGCAGCCCTCTAAGGAAGCCTGACCCCCAGGCGCCGTCGCCCTGAGCCTAGCTCCAGCGAGCCAGGGTGGTGCGCGTGGTTGGACGCCGAGTCGATACGCCCTCGGGAACCATCGGTCAGGGCACCTCCTCCACCAAAAGATGAAGCTCGCCGCTGTCGCTGGCGCTGCCGGCGGCGTCCTGCAGCAGACCCTGGGCGCGCACCGACCCGCTGACGGCGACCCCGCCCAGCGAGATCCACTGGCCAAGCCGTCCCTGGACCCGGGTATCCAACCCCTGGACCTCAACCACCCCCCCAGGACCCGCCGGCTGCGCGGCTCGAGTGCTGACCTCCAGGGTCACCCGCTCGCCGTTGAGCTGGGGCACGACATAGAAGCCACCGCCGCTGCTCCCGTAACCGTAGCCCGGGTGATGCCTGCCGCCGGGCCGCAACCGGGCACCGCGGATGAAGGCCGGGTGGCCCTCCAGCACCTGCACCCGCTGGTCCACCTCCAGCTCGACGTGCCGGTCGGCCTGGCCCAGCCCCAGGGCCGCGCTGTCAGGCACCACCGGCCGACCCGCTTGCAGCCGCCAACGTTCATCACCCAAATCGACGCCGGCGGCGGCATAGGCGAGGTCAGACTCGCGCAGCCGGCCCCGGCGAACATACACCATCAAGCGGCGGGGCGGCCGGTCGAGTTGCTCCAGCAGGACCCGGATCTGTTGCAGGCGTTCTGGGGAGGTACGAAGAATCAGCTTGTCGCCGCTGCCCACCACGGCGCCGCCGGGGCCGACAAAGGGCTCGATCAGCGGCACTAGCTCTGCGCTCGGTCGGCCTTGGAGCTGGATAATCTGCAGCGGGTATTCGGCGGCAGACACCGTCCCCAGCAGGGCCTCCAGCAGCGCC
>CBDUCL010000114.1:0-9268 GCA_965365625.1 uncultured Chromatiales bacterium
TCTGCTCAATGTTCACGACTTGGCGGTGCTCCCGGCCTGGCGCGGGCGCGGTATTGGCCGGGCCCTGCTGGCGCGGGTCGAGACGATCGCCCGCGAACGCGGTTGTTGCAAGCTCACCCTGGAAGTGTTGCAGGGTAATCGCCCGGCCCAGGCCTTGTACCGGGCCCGAGGCTTTCACCCCTACGAGCTGGATCCCGCCTTGGGCTCGGCCGAGTTCTGGCAGAAAGAGCTGGAATAAAAAAATATATATTCCATAGTTATAAGTAAATATTTTAATGTTAGTTATGAGCAGTGAAAACTAGCCGGTCGGCGACGATTCCTCTATGCTCAAAGCCTGAATATGCAGGGTACGGAGCGCGCCAAGTTTTATAAATGGCTTTCTAAGCGCTTTTGGCAAGTTTTAGAATTAAATATTAGAAACAGAAAGATATTAAATATTTATCAAGTAACTTATTGAGGTGGGGTAATGAGCGAGCAGGTGGTGGGCAAGTGCTGGCACTGTGGCCGCGGGCTGATGCGGGCTGACCTGGCGCGGGAGAACAGCTGCCCAGGCTGCGGCAAGAGCACTCGGTCCTGCCGCAACTGCCGTTGGTATGCCCCGGGTCGCCCCAACGAATGCCGGGAACCGATGACGGAGCGCATTCTGGACAAGGAAAAGGCCAACTACTGCGAGCTGTTTCAGCCCAGCCTGGAGCCCAGCGCCCAAGCCCAGGCCGGGGCGGATAACGACCTGCGCCAAGCGGCGGACGACCTGTTCAAGTAACCTTGACCGTCGGCTCAGGGCAGGGCGCGGACTCGTACCCTCACCGGTAGGTCGTCTCCTTGCGGCGGCTGTTGCAGGCGCCGCACCAGGGTCTTGCCTCGATAACGGTAGGTGACGCGGTAGCCGATAATCCGGTTCGCCGGGGCATGGCCGCATCCGGCTGGGCCCAGGCCGGCGTTGGGTCGGTTCTGGTGCCGCACATCGGCGCCGATGGTGGAAGCGAAACCCTCGGATGGATTGGCCTCCAGGGCACTCGCTTGGCCGCCGCAGTCGTTACTACTCTCCAGCCGGTACGCCTTGGCCTCGACGATAGGCTCGACGTCCACCACCCGGGCATAGTCGCGGAAATCCCCCGGGCCCGCCCGGCTGCCCGGTGGCAGCAGAAGCAGGCTGGACACCATCAGGACAGTTCGCCTTCGCATGCTGGAACCCTCCCCTGTCATCCGGCTGTATAGCCCGCCCTCCGCAGCCGCCTCCGGGCCTTTGCCAGTTCCTCCGAGCTCCGGTACAGCAGCACCACCCGGAACCCCTGGCCTGGGGTGCGGTACCACTCCAGGCGCAACCCGGGCACGCGCTTGTGCAGGGCGGCAGTGAAGGCCTCGGCCCGGTAGGGGCGGTAAAATACGATCAGCTCCAGCTTCCGCTCGCCATCGTAGTCGGCGAGCGCTGTCCCCGTGCTAGGGCCGGTCAGCACATATTCCAGGTGACGATGGATATAGGCGCTGTACCACTGAGCGCCGCTGGGGATGCGCTCAGCCCCCACCGGGATGCGCCCGGGGCCATAGTTGTAGGCTGCCAGGGCCAGATGCAAATCGCCCTGGTAGCGGTCGAGCAGGCGGCGCAGGTAGCCGGCCCCGGCCTGGATATTGCGGCAGGGGTCGTAGAGTTCGATCAAGCGCCCGAAGCCCAGATCTCGGGCGGTCTGAGGCCACTGGATTTGCATAATGCCGATGGCGTCGGCTTTAGAACGAGCCCGGGGCTGGAAGTCGCTTTCGCCGCGGGCCAGGGCGAGCAGCAGCACCAGGGGCAGGCGTTCGGCCGCGGCGGCCTGGCGAAAGCAGTCCATGTAGGGAAAGGTCTGGCCTGGCTGCAGCCCATCGGCCCGGGTCAGAAACGCCTGCCAGGCCTGGGCGCTGCGGCCACAGGCGCTGCTCGCCGCACCCAGCAGCAGGGCGCAAAGCAGTAGCAGGGGCCAAGGCCGGCGGCTCATGGTGGGGCCTCCGGCGACAGCCCGCTGACCTCCGCGATGCGGTCCAGCCCGAGCTGCAGGTCCGCCGCATCTCGATAGGCCAGTTGCACTCGGTATCGGCCCGGGCCCCGATGCTCTACCCTGAGATGGCGGCCGCTGAGCCGGCTCAAATGGTCGGCGAAGCCCTGGGCGGAGGCCTGGCTGCGGAACGGGCTCCAGAGCGGGTGCCATAAAGGTTCTGCTTTAGCGCCCGCCGCTATGGCTGCAAGCGGGGCGGACTCCGCATCGAGCCGGGCGACTGCGGGCGGGGATGGCTCTTCCAACGCGCGTCGGCTCGGCGCGGGTTCCGTTTGAGCCGCCGGTTCGGGGGCGGGGGCTGGGCCATCAGGCTCGAGCGGTACGTCCAGAGTGGGTTCCGGCGCAGGCGGCTGGCGGCTGGCGGCGAGCGGAACAATTGGGCCTTTCGGGTCGCGGCCCTCCAGTTGCGGCCCAACCTTTTCCTCCATCGGGGTTACTCCGCCAGCGGCGGCTGCCTCCAGGGGTTGCAGTGCGGGGTGCTCCAGCACCAAAAGCCACCAGACTCCCACGAGGGTGGCCCCGCTGAGGGCTCCGAGAAGTTTCCAGATCATCTTCTTACTCCTGCCTCAGCGCTTGCTATAGCTCGGGGCGGCTTTGTGGCGGACCCTCCGCGCCTTCCAGCCGATGCGGTTGTCTGGTTCGGCGACCAGGGCGTCCAGGCCCTCCAGCCAGGGCCCGAGTGCCGGTTCTTGGAGGCCCGGTTCCGGCCCGGGGCCGCAGCGGTCAGGCACCCGTTTCAGGTGGCGGAGCAGTCGCTCGGCGCCGCGTGTGTCGGCGGCGGCCAGGGCGTAGAAGGTCGCCACCCCCGGGCCTTCCCAACCCTCGCCGAGGGCGACCAAGCCGGGTGGAAAGCTGAGCCGGCGACGCCCGCTGGCCAGTATCCGCTCCCGCAGCGGTGGTCCACAGGCGGCAGGGAACAGGCGCACCAGCCCGCCGCTGGCCGTGCGCTGGAGCAGGAATATCCGGCTGGCCGCGGGCAGTTCCAGCTCCAGGCCGAAGCAGCCGTCTGCCCCCAGTCGCCCGTCGCAGGCATGGCTGCTTGCCGGGCGCAGCCGCAGGGGAGAGAGTTCGGGCGCGGCCTCGGACCAGCGCCGGGGCGGTTCATAGGTGGCTTCCGCCAGCGCGGTTGTGGGTTCCGGGGTGGCCGCGGCGACCGCCTGGGGCAGCCGCACATAGGCCGCAGTGTCGGCGCCCGCCAGGTGGCTGCCGCTGGCCGGCTCCCGCAGTTGGGCCCAGAGTTGGAAGAGGTCGCCTTGGATTGGGTGCACCTCGCCCTCCAGGATCAGGCTGGCGCGAGCCGGGTCTTCGCTTACCCGAACCTCGGGATAGCGACCCAGGTAATTGCCGATCAGGTCGAAGGTAGTGTCGAGCCAGGGTACGCCCTGGTCCAGGGGCCGGGCATGAATTACCGGCTGCTCGATGCCGCGCTCCCGCAACAGGCAGCTCAGGTTCTGCGCCAGATACTGCGCTGCCAGGTCGGCCTGGCCGCGTTCGAAAGGCAGGCTGCGCAGGCCGCGCAGGTATTGTTCGCTCTGGCGCTGCCCGAGCAGGGCGCGCTCCCGAACATCGGGCCGGCCCTGCCAGGCAAGGCCGAAGCCGGCCACCCAGGTCTGGTCCGAGAGGTCCTGGGCCCGCAGGCTCAGCCGCAGCTCGCCGTTGGACTGGGGTTGGCTCTCCAGGCCGATTAGGTAGTGAGGCTCGGAGCGCTCCTGGCACTCCGCGCTGGTAAGTCGGCGATGGTGTTGCAGCGGTGCGGCCTCTGCCCGCCACACCAGGTGCACTCCCGGGCGGGTCAGCAGGCGGTCGCGCAGGCGCCGCCGGAGTTCCGCATTGAGGCCGTCCGGCTGGGGGTCGGTCTCGGCCCCGGTCAGGGCCACCAGCATTACCGGCTCGCCGCGAAAGCGCGGATTCTCCGTGAGCTGCTGCTCCAGGTAAGGTGCGAGTTCCTGGTCGAACCACTGATCGAGCTCCTGGGTGGCGCTGAGCGGGGGGGCGCTTGCGCAGGCTGAGAGCAGCCAGACGGTGGCCAGGAGCAGCGGGACGAGCGCGCGGGGGTTCACGGCCGGACCTCCTCTTCGAGCACGCGACCGTCGGCGCCGATCAGCAAGGTGCCGCCGCGCCGGCTGGACATGGCCTGGCGGATTGCCTGGGCAATGTCGCCGGGCAATTGCACCGCCCAGGTCACGCTTTCGCGGCGATGGATGCCGGGATCTCGCTGTAAGGCTCGGACAAGGGCGCCCGGTACGCTCTCCGGGGTCATTTCGTGGAAGCGCTGCGGGGGCTGGGCGGGGGCGAAACGGGGACCTTCGGCGTCCAGTTCCAGCCGCCAAGCCCGCTCTGAGGCCAGGGCCAAAAGGCTCACCCGGCCGTCGCGCACCAGTCGCATCAGGGCCGCATCGGAGCCGAAGCGCAGGCTGAAGCCTTCCTGTGCCGGCGCCGCCGAGGCCGGTTCGGGCGTGGGTTCTGCCTCGGGTTCGAGGTCCGCCTCGATCTGCGCAGTAGCGAGCTCAGCCCGGGCCTCTGTGGTCGCACGGCGCAGCCGAGCCAGGTCCTGGCGCTCATGATCGACTTCCCTGCGCAGCTCGGACAGGGTCCGACCGCGAGTCAGGAGTTCCGCCTCCAGCCGTTGCAGCGCCTGGCGGCGCTGGTCGACCGCCAGGCCGAGCCGGGCCAACTCCTCGGCTCCGGCCTCCGCCTGACGGCGCAGGGCGCCGTCCCGGTCCGCGGCGGCTTGGGCCTGGGTTTGGGCCCTGGCGGCCAGGCGCTGCAGCCGGGCCAGCTCGGAGCGCAATGCGGCGGCCTCGGTCTGCAGGATCTCGACCTCTTGCCGCAACTGGCCGGGGGCCTGGATCTCGGGTCGCGGATCGGCCGGGGTCAGGGTCAGGCTTTGGACCAGGGCGAAGATGGCGGTCAGACACAGCCCGAGGATCGCCATAAAGCGCATGACGTCGGTCTGCAGCGCCTCGTCGCCGCCATCGCTGAGGCAGTCAGGATCGAGCCAGCGGGGCCGGTTCATGCGGCGCCTCCCGGTGGCGGACCTGGTTGAGCTGGGCCAAGTGGCGCTCGATCGCGTCCAGGCTGGCCTGTAATTGGTGCTCCTGGGCTCGGTGCAGCCCGCTGTAATAGCGGCGCAAGCTGGCGCCGGCGGCCAGGGCCTTGCCGAGGCGCATCAGGTAGCCGCCGATGCCGCCGAAGATGGTGGTGGACAGGGCGATCAGTATGCCTCCGTCCACCAGTCGTTGGAGAATGGAAAAGGCCCCCTGTTCGGCGGCGTTCCCGGGGTCGCCGAGGGCGTAGAGCAACGCACTGCGCATGCCCACCGCGGTCCAGATAACGCCGATACCGAAGAAAAGCCCGGTCCAGAGGTCCACCAGATGCTCGGCTTGGGATACCTCGGCGGCGCTCGCTTGGGTGCGCAGGCGCCGGCGCAGCCGTTGCAGTCCGTGCAGATAAAGCAGCAGGCACAGGGCGAAGGCCACCAGGGACAGGCCCAGGTTGCGGTAGGCCCAGCCCAGGGCCTGCTGAACGGCGGGAACTTGGAGCACGGTAAAAGCTATCAAGTCGAGGCTGTCCAGGGCATAGACTAGGGCCGCACCGGCGATCAGGGCACTCAGCGCACCGGCGGTGAAGCCCTGGAAGAAACCCGATCCGCGGCGTCTGGACATGGGTGCTGCCTTCAGCGCCCCTCGCAGGCGCGGCAGGTGGCCTCCATCACCAGTTCGATCTCCTGATACAAGCGATCGGCGCGCTGGTAGCCGGCTTGGTCGCGGCTGATCTTGAGCAGGCCGAGTTCCTTGTCCAGTAGTTCGCCCTCCATCTGCACCATTAGTCCGGCGGGATCGCGGCAGCTGGAGTCGCAGTTGTTGTAGTCGCCGCTCAGGCTGACAAACTTGACGTTGAAGTAGCGGTTATAAAGATTCTGGGCCTGGAGTCGGCTGATCAGCCCCTGGCGCTGGGCCCAGACCAGAAACTGGCTGAACTTCTCTTTGTTGTTCGGGCTTGGATCCTCCTGGGCGATTTCCAGCAGACGCTGCAGATAGGCGTCGAAGCGGAAGCTGCATTCGGCCCCGAGGTCGTTGCGGGCCTGGGCGAGGGCTGCATCCAGCTGGTAGCCCTCGGGTGGGATGCAGGCATTGGCCTGGATCGGGGTGGAATTGCAGCCGGCCAGGCCGGCCGCAGCCAGCAGCAGTGCGCCGGCGCTGAGGCGGTAGCGATATGCGTTCATGGTCGTGCTCCCTGGGTTGGCGGTTGGCTCACATCATGAGCGGGCTGCGGTAGGTTTCGGGGGTGCTGCCGGCGGGCGGCCCGGCCAGGGGCAGGTCGCCAACGGGATCGCCGAACAGGATGGATTTGACGCCGCCTACCACCGCCTGCATCTCCGGGGTGATAGTGCCCAGGGACTGGTTGAGCTGTTCCATCAGGGTGGCGCGGCTGATCTCGTCCCGGGTGCGGGCGATCAGCTCCGAAGTCTCCTGCATGTCCAGGTAGATGTCGGCGGCCACCACCGCGAGCGAGGAGTCGCCGGCGCCCGAGGAGTGCGACACCAACTTGTAGTATTCCCGGAAACGGTCGCTCAGGCGCATGCCCGAGCGCCCGCGCAGACTGGGCCGGGCCGCTGGGGCAGTCCCCGTGGCACCAGAGGCGCCGAGCAGGTTCTCCTGCAGGTTCCAGGGACTCATCTTCAGGCCCAGTTCCTGGCGCAGGCGCTTTTCCAGGCCGCTCTCGGTATGCTGCACGGCTTGCTCCATTGCGGGCAGGTTCTGTTCCATGATCTGGAGCATCTCCAGGTAGCTGGCGCCCAGTTGCTTGGTGATGCGCTCGCAGCCGGGGTCGCCCTCGGCGCCGTCGCATTTGCTTTCCAGGTAGATCTGTTGTTGCTGATCCAGGCGGTTGATCACTTCCTGCAGGCCGGTCTCCATTTCCTGGGCCACCTGACCGGTTTGGCGTATGTCTTCCAGCACCGTGGTGGGGAACAGCCGAATCGTGGGCTGACCTTGACCCAACAGGGCGGGGGCGAAGGCGATCAGCAGCAGGTACAGCAGGGTTCGCTCGGGGCGGCGAGGAGTGGGTAGGGGATTCATGGCTTCCTCCTGGTGGCGCTCGGTTTCGGCTTGGCTGGGGCTGCCGGCTCGATTTCATGATGGGCGGGGAAAGCTGAACCGATGCTGAACGGGCGGGTTCAGCCGGATCGATGGGCACCGAAGGCGCGCCCACCGGGCGTGCAGCCGGTTGGGGATTAAACGGACTGGCCGAGCCGCAAGGGTCGAAACTCCCGGCCGTCGCCGGAAAAGAAGCGGGAGAAACCCTCGAAGTATTCCAGGCGCAGGGCCTGGATGGTTACGATGGCGCCCTCGAGCACCAGGATGAATAGGTTACCTACGATCACGGTGATCAGGTGGCCGGCCGGGGCCATGGTCTCGGCCAGCGTGAACACGGCGATGGCCAGGGCCACGTGGTTCAGGCTGAATGCGGTGACGCGCAGGAACGACAGGGAGTTGGAGACGTAGCCGGTGATGGTCTCGAAGGTCTCGATAAAGACCACCAGCGCGCGCTCCCCCAGCGGCGCCTTGGTAGTGCGCCAGCGGTAGATCAGGATCGCGCCCAGGGACAGGCTGCTCACCATCAGGCTGATCCAGCCGCACTCGCCGGTGGTATAGAGGTCATTGACCGCGCACAGCAGGGCCAGGTAGAGGGTGATGCTGGCCAGGCCGTTGCTCTCGAACACCGCCGCCAGGTATTCGCCCATTACCAGCCGGTTGTAGATGCTGACCAGGGTCACCAGCACCAGGAACCCGATGCCCCAAGCGAAGGCCAGCTTGAGCATCAGGATGGGGTCGGTCAGGGGGGCGATCCATAGCGGGTGGACGTACTCTTCGTAGCCGAAGATACTGCCGTAGAGGGCGCCGAACAGCATCGCCGCCAAGCCGCCGGACATTACGAAGGGGGTGAACGAGCGGAGCTTGCGACGTGCCAGCCAGGCCACTACCAGTATGGTCCCGCCGTGGCCGATATCGCCGAACATCATGCCGAACATGAGCACGAAGGTAAGGGCGAACAGCAGGGTCGGATCGACCTCCCGGTAGCGCGGGACCCCGTACTGCTTGACCAGATTGGCGAACGGCGCCAGCAGGCGGCTGCGCAGCATTACGGTGGGCACGTCCCGCAGCTCGTCGCGGCGCGGGTCGCGGGCGCTGAGGATGAAGGGGTTGGGCAGCTCTTGTTCCAGGCGCTGCTCCACCGCCGCAATCTCGCGCTTCGGCATCCAGCCGCTGACGATGGCCAACTGGCCGGAGCTGCGGGCGGCGGTCTCCAGGCGCACGAAGGGCTCGGCCAGCAGCAGGGTGCGCCGGGCCCGCTCCAGGGGGGCGCGGATTTCCTCCGACAATCTCTCGATGCCGTTGCGCGCCTGTTGCCGCTGCTCGGCGATGCGCTGCCGGCGCTGTTGTAGTTCTTCCCGCAGCTGCTGGGGCTCGGCGTGCAGCTCGGGGGGGATCTCCAGGGGCTGAAAGCCGGCGCTGTCCAGGATGGAGCGGATTTCGTTCTCGCGCTCGCCGCGTGGGCCGACGACAATGATATGGGCGCTGCCACCGCTCAACAGGTAGGTGAACACCATATGGTCGGCCAGCTGGGCGGCCTCGGTGAGGCGCCCGAGGTTGGTCCGCGGCACGACGCCCAACTGCAGGTCGAGAAACTGCTTTTCCCCCTGCAGCAGGCTGAGGTCGATATTGAGGTTGGCGAAGTTGTCCAGGGCCTGGCCCAGATCGTCGACTAGGCGTTCTTGCTCGGCGAGCCGCCGAAGCTCCTCCTCGAATGCCGAATAGCGGGCCCAGACTTCGCCCAACCAGGCATCCAGCTCGCCCAGTTCCTGCTCGCTGATCACCCGGGGCTTGCCCATCTCGGGTGGTGGGGCGGGCGGCAGGTGAACCCGAATCTTCTCCAGGCGGCCAATGGCTTCGACATAGTATTCCCGGTAGCGCTCGCCCGGGATATTGGGGAACAGGGCCTCGTTGCATTCCCGGCAGTCTGGGTGAAATACCTCCAGCTCGGCGAGGGTGAGCGAGACCTGCGGCAGGTCATCGCTGAGCACCTGCAGCACCACGTGCTTCATGGCCAGGGGACGTAGCATGGCCTCAGCCGCCCGCCGCCTGGACCGATGCGTGGTCGTCGGCGCTCAAGCCCATGGCCTGCTCGATCAATTCCCGCGACAGACCCAGGATGCGCCCCTGCAGCAGCGAAAA
>CBDUCL010000115.1:0-9259 GCA_965365625.1 uncultured Chromatiales bacterium
TGTTTTTCCCTGTCGATCGATAACCTCTGATCCTTCGGAGGATTCGATTCCCGCCGTTCGAGCGCTCTGCGGCGCCGTTCCGGCTCGACCATGCGGTACACCTGCCGCACAGGCTTCAATCTCCCAGGACGACCGATCCCTGTCTAGTCAGGGGCAGAATCTGTACCGATCTCAATCCAGCTGCGCCAAGATATTGCGGGCCACTCTGCGCTGGTCGGCGTCGCCCTGCTCCAATACCTGATACAGCAGCTCCCGGGCCTCGGCCAGACTTTCCTGGTCGCGCAGCCGCTGCACCCGCTGCAGCATCTCGTCCACCGGATCAATGCCCGGAGGCTCCGACTCGGCCGCGTGCTCCGCCTCCTCTTCGGCCTCGATGGCGTCCAGTTCGGCCTCCATTTCCTCGTCTGTCATGGGCTGGAAGCGGCCACGGTCCACCGCCTTTTCCAGATCCTCGGCCGAATTCAGGTCGGCCGCGGGCTCATCGACTCTCACCGGCCCGCCTGCGGCCGGCGCCGCCGCCGGCTGCATAGCCGATTCGGGCGCCTCCGCCGGCTCGTCCTTGGACTCCGGCCGCTGGTGCAGGAGCATGCGGGAGAAAATCACCCCGAGTTCGAACAGCACCCACATGGGCAAGGCCAGCAGGGTCTGGGAGATGACGTCGGGGGGAGTCAGCAGCATGCCGATGGCAAAGGCGCCGACGATGATATAGGGGCGCTTGCTAGCCAGGCTCTCGGGGGTAGTCACGCCGGTCGCCACCAGCAGGATGGTGGCGATGGGCACCTCGAAGGCGAGGCCGAAGGCGAAGAACAGGGTGAGGACGAAGTCCAGATAGCGGGCAATATCGGTCATGACCGCCACGCCTTCGGGTGCGGTGCCAGTGAGAAAACCGAACACCAGCGGAAACACGACAAAATAGGCGAACAGCATGCCAACGTAAAACAGCACTACGCTGGAGACCAACAGCGGCATGGCCAGGCGCTTTTCGTGCTGGTACAGACCGGGAGCCACGAAGGCCCAGAACTGGAACAGGATAAAGGGCATGGCCAGGAAGATGGCCGCCACCAGGCTGAGCTTGAACGGGGTCAGGAAGGGCGAGGCCACCTCGGTGGCGATCATGCTGGTGCCTTCCGGCAGGTGGGCCATCAGAGGGCTGGCCACCCAGGTGTAGATCTCGTTGGCGAAGGGAAACAGCACCACAAAGATCACCAGCACCGCCAGCAGCATGCGCAACAGCCGGTCGCGCAGTTCCAGCAGGTGGGAGATGAACGGCTGCTCCTGCTCCGGAGCCGGGCTATTTTGCGTCATCTGGCTTGCCGGGCTCGGGCTTGGCGGCCGCTTCGGCGCCCGCTTTTACCCCTTCCTCTAGCTCGCGCACCGCACCCCGCGTCTCTTCGACGATTTCTTCCAGGGGATTGCTGCGGGCCTGTTTGTCCAGGATCTGCTTGAGTTCCTCGGCCCGCAGCTCGCGGTCGATGTCGGCCTTGACCGAACCGACAAAGCGGCGCCCCTTGCCCAGCCAGAGGCCGGCGGTGCGGGCCAGCTTGGGCAGGCGCTCCGGCCCCACCACCAGCAGGGCCACTACGGCGATCATCGCCAGCTCCCAGAAACCGACGTCGAACATAGACTAGACCTCGGGTCCGTTGGGCGTCAGGACTTTTCCTTGTCCTGAGAGCGGCTGGTGACCTCGCCCTCGATCACATCCTCCGGAGACTTCCCTTCCAGCTTGTCCTTGTCCTTGTCCTCCTTCTCGCCCTCGCTCATGGCGCCCTTGAACCCCTTGACCGCATTGCCCAGGTCGCTGCCGATGTTCTTCAGCCGCTTGGTGCCGAACAACAACAGAACGATTACCAGGATGATCAACAATTGCCAGATACTGATGCCACCGAGACCCATAGTCTTTTCTCCGCTGGTGCGTGGCCATGCCGTCGCACTGAATCAATAGTTTAGGTGTGAGGAGTTGGGGGTGAGGCGAACCTTACCCGGCACTCCGAGACGAATTTCCCGCCGTTAGCCCTCGCGCCGGGCCTTTTCCTCCAGCCCCGAGAGACCGAAGCGCCGCTCCAACTCCGCCAGCACCTGCTGCGGCCCCAGGCCCTGCTGGGCCAGCAGCACCAGGCTGTGAAACCAGAGGTCGGCGGTCTCGTGGACGATCTTGTCCGCATCCCCGTCCTTGGCCGCCATCACCGTTTCGGTGGCCTCTTCACCGATCTTCTTCAAGATGGCATCCAGGCCCTTGGCATAGAGCCGAGCCACATAAGAGCTGTCGGGGTCGGCGCCCTTGCGCGCCTCGAGCACCGCGGCCAGCCTTTCAAGCGTATCGCTCATTGCGCCCCCTGTCAGCCGCAAAACCGCATGGGGTCGATTAACATCTGCAGCGAGCCGGGGAAATCTCGCGCCAGGGCGTCCAGCCAGGCCCCGCTCACAGCCTTACCTCCACGCCTTGATCGGCCATAAACCGCTTGGCTTCCTCGATACTGTATTCGGCGAAATGGAAGATGCTGGCCGCCAACACCGCATCCGCCTCCCCGTCCTTCACCCCGTCCACCAGGTGCTGCAAATTACCGACGCCGCCGGAGGCGATCACCGGTATGGTTACCGCCCGGCAGATGGTGCGGGTCAGTTCCAGATCGAAGCCGATCTTGGTGCCATCCCGGTCCATGCTGGTGAGCAGGATCTCGCCGGCCCCATAGTCGGCCATACGCTGGGCCCATTGCACCGCGTCCAAGCCGGTGGGCTTGCGCCCGCCGTGGGTGAAGATCTCCCAGCGCCCGGGCTCGTCCTTCGCGCTCACCCGCTTGGCGTCGATGGCCACCACGATGCATTGGGAGCCAAAGCGCTCGGTGACCTCGCGCACGAACTCGGGGTTGAACACCGCGGCGGTGTTGATCGCCACTTTGTCGGCCCCGGCGTTGAGCATGCGCCGCACATCCTCCGCCACCCGGATGCCGCCACCCACGGTTAGAGGAATAAACACCTCACTGGCGACCTGCTCGACCACGTGCACCATGGTCTCGCGGTCGTCGGAGCTGGCGGTGATATCGAGAAAGGTGATCTCGTCAGCACCTTCCCGGTCATAGCGGCGAGCCACTTCCACCGGATCGCCGGCGTCACGGATGTCGACGAACTTGACGCCCTTGACCACCCGGCCGTTGTCCACGTCCAGGCAGGGAATGATGCGTTTGGCCAGCATGTCGGTACCTAACCCCCGCTCAGTTCGTCCGCCAGCCGCTGGCCGGCGGCGAAGTTCAGCGTGCCCTCGTAGATGGCGCGCCCGGTGATGGCCCCGCTGATGCCGGCCTCGGCGGCCTCGCACAGGGCGCGGATATCGTCGAGGTCGGTGATGCCCCCGGAGGCGATGACCGGGATGCGGATGGCGTGAGCCAGGGCCGCGGTAGCCTCCACATTGGGTCCGCTGAGCATGCCGTCGCGACCGATGTCGGTGTATACGATGGCTTCGACCCCGTCATCCTGGAAACGTTGCGCCAGTTCGCTGACCCGGTGCTCGGTGACCCGGGCCCAGCCGTCCACCGCCACCATGCCGTCCTTGGCGTCGAGGCCGACGATGATGTGGCCGGGAAAGGCGCGGCAGGCGCGGGCCACGAACTCGGGCTCGCGCACCGCTTGGGTACCGATGATGGCGTAGGTCACCCCGGCGTCGATATAGGCCTGAATGGTAGCCTCGTCGCGAATGCCGCCGCCGACCTGGATCGGCAGTTCCGGATAGCGCTCGGCGATGGCACGGATCACCCCGCCGTTGACCGGCTCGCCGGCGAAAGCTCCATTGAGATCCACCAGGTGCAGGCGCCGGGCGCCCGACTCGACCCAGCGCCCGGCCACCTGCACCGGGTCGTCGGAGAAGATGGTTTCGTCGTCCATGCGCCCCTGGCGCAAGCGCACGCAGCGGCCGTCTTTCAGATCGATGGCGGGGATCAGTAGCAAGACGCGGTCCTCGGGTCAGATATTCCAGTTGACGAAGTTGCGCAACAATTCCAGGCCCCAATGGGCGCTCTTTTCCGGGTGGAACTGCACCGCGAACAGATTGTCCTTGGCCAAGGCGCTGGCGAACTCCAGCCCGTACTCGGTGCAGCCGGCGGTCAGCTCGGGCTGCTCCGGCACCACGAAGTAGCTGTGTACGAAGTAGAAGCGGCTGTGCTGAGGAATGCCCGCCCAGACCGGGTGCTCCCCCAACTGGCGCACCCGATTCCAGCCCATGTGGGGGATCTTGATGCGGTGGCCCGCCGGATCCAGCGTGCGGGGATCGAAGCGCACCACTTCACCGGGGATCAGCTTCAGGAGTTCGGTACCGCCGTTTTCCTCACTGAACTCCAGCAACACCTGCAGGCCCATGCAGACGCCGAGAAAAGGTTTGTTGCGGGCCGCTTCCAGGACCGCCTGGTTGAGGTGGTGGTCGGAGATCGCCGCCATACAGTCCCGGGCCGCCCCCTGGCCTGGGAACACCACCCGATCGGCGGCCAGGATCTGGCCCGGCTCGGAGGTCACCTGCACCCTGTCGCCGGGCGCCACCACATGCTCGATGGCCTTGGCCACCGAGCGCAGGTTGCCCATGCCGTAGTCTATGACCGCGATCTTTCGGCCCATCGTCAGAGGCTACCTTTGGTGGAAGGCATAATGCCCGCCATGCGTGGATCCGGTTCGAGGGCCATGCGCAGCGCGCGCCCGAAGGCCTTGAACAGGGTCTCGGCAATGTGATGGGCGTTACGCCCCCGCAGGTTGTCGAGATGCAAGGTCACCCCGGCATGGTTGACGAAACCCTGAAAGAATTCGTGGAACAGGTCCACGTCGAAGCTGCCGATGCGGGCCCGGGGGTATTCCACCTCGCCCTCGAGCCCGGGACGGCCGGAGAAATCGATCACTACCCTCGACAGGGCCTCGTCCAGGGGCACATAGGCATGGCCGTAGCGGCGGATGCCCCTCTTGTCCCCCAGAGCCTCGGCCATCGCCTGGCCCAGGGTGATGCCGATATCTTCAACGCTGTGGTGGTCATCGATATGGCGGTCGCCCTGGCACTGGATGTCGAGATCGATCAGCCCGTGGCGGGCCACCTGGTCCAGCATGTGCTCCAGGAACGGGATGCCGGTATCGAAGCGGGAGGCGCCGGTGCCGTCCAGATCGATGGCGACCCGGATCTGGGTCTCCAGGGTATTGCGCTCCACTTGCGCCTTGCGTTGCATGGGGGTCTCCGGATGCCCGCACGGGGCGATACAGCGGAAAAACCGCTATTTTAGCCGTGTAAGCGCCCGGCTGTCAGCTATCGGCGGCCGGAGAACTCGCCACTGCCGCAGCGGACAGTCACAAACACCTCAGTCCTCAGTCCTCAGTCCTCAGTCATCTACACCTGCAACCAAAAGGTCACCGGCCCGTCGTTGGTCAGGCTCACCTGCATGTCGGCGCCGAAGCGTCCGCTGGCCACCGGGGCATGGCGCTGGTCGGCCAGGGACAGCAAATGGCTAAACAGCTCCCGTCCCAGCTCGGGCGAGGCGGCACTGGAGAAACTGGGGCGCATTCCCTTGCGGGTGTCCGCGGGCAGGGTGAACTGCGGCACCAGCAGCAAGCCACCGCCGATGTCGCGCAGGCTGAGGTTCATGCGGCCCTCAGCGTCCGGAAATACCCGATAGCCCAGCAGCCGCTCCAGCAACCGCTGAGCCCGGGCCCGGTCGTCGCCGCGCTCCACCCCCACCAGCACCAGCAGGCCTCGCCCGATCTCGCCCACGGTCGCACCACCGACCTCTACCCGGGCGCCGGTTACCCGCTGCAACAGGCCGATCACGCCGCAAGTTCGCGGGCAAAGCGGTCGCAGGCCGCCACCAAGGCCTGGCGGATACCACGCTCGCAGGCGGAGTGGCCGGCATCCGGAATCACCTGCAACTCGCCACGGGGCCAGGCTCGGTGCAGGGCCCATGCCGATTCCATGGGGCAGATCAGGTCGTAGCGTCCCTGGATGATCACCCCCGGGATGGCGGCCATGCGCTGGGCGTCGCGCAGCAGCTGGTCCGGCTCCAGAAATGCTTGGTGCATAAAATAGTGACACTCGACCCGGGCCAGGCTGAGCGCGGTGCGGGGGGCGGCAAAGTGTCGCTCGATATTGGAGTCCGGCAGCAGGCTCGCGGTGCGTGCCTCCCAGCGCGACCAGGCCTTGGCGGCTGCCAGGCGGGCCAGCTCGTTGTTGCCCGTCAGGCGAGCGTAGTAGGCGCTCAAAAGATCGCCGCGCTCGGCCTCCGGGATCGGTTGCAGATAGTCCTGCCAGTAGTCGGGGAAGATACGGCTCGCCCCCTCCTGGTAGAACCACTGGATCTCCCGCTCCCGGCACAGGAATATGCCCCGGAGCACCAGCCCCAGCACATGCCCGGGGTGGCTTTGCGCATAGGCCAGGGCCAGGGTCGAACCCCAGGAACCGCCGAACACCAGCCAGCGTTCGACGCCCAGATGTTGGCGGATGCGTTCGATATCGCTCACCAGATGCCAGGTGCTGTTCTCGCTCAGCTCCGCATGAGGGCGGGAGCGGCCGCAGCCGCGCTGGTCGAACAGCACTATCCGATAGCGTTCGGGGTCGAAGAAGCGACGGTGATAGGGCTCGCAGCCGGCCCCGGGGCCACCGTGCAGAAACAGCACCGGAATACCGGCAGGATTGCCGCATTCTTCCAAGTAGACCTCATGAGGGCCGCCCACCGCCAGATGACGGCTCGCGTAGGGCTCGATTTCGGGATAGAGGTCGTTCATTGGCGCAGCTCCAGGCTACACTGAGGCCCGCCGTCCCCAGCAAACTGTAAACAATCTTTGCACATAACTTTTAGCAGCTCGAACTGCGATGCGAAGCGGGACCAGCCCCGGCCTTGCTCCAAGTGTAACCCGGATCCGATGCGTGCCCACAGGCGCGGGGCTATGGTTTGCCTTCAGCCACTTCAAGCCCTTGATGCAGAGACGAATTGGTGGGATGCTGCATGGGTAAGCGTTGCAGTTCCCGTTCCTTTACTGGGGTAAAGCGTAACGCCACGCCGAGTTCCCCTCGGAGCAAGGAATCGCTACGGATCCTGACCTTCTGCTTGGGACCGGAGCCCGAGCCGCTATCGCGAGCTTCTCAAGCCTTTCGCCGGAGACAGGAGTCCCGCTAGAAACGATGGCTGGGCGAGGGATCGGCAACAAAATGAACAAACTAATGGGGGCGTATCTTCGCGTCGGTTTCGCAATCTCGATATTGGGGTTTATCCCGATTGCAACCGCGTACGATTCGGCCGCTGTCGTTGCGAGCGGGCCTGAGCTGGTCTTTCTGACCTGGACCGACTACATCGACCCGGATCTGGTCGCGGCGTTCGAGCGCGAGCGCGGCGTCAAGATCCGTTTCGTCTATTTCGAGACCGACGAAGAGCGCAACGAACTGATGTTCGAGGCCGACGCCGAAGGCTTCGACCTAGCCTTGGTCAACAGCCCCCATATCACGGTCTACCGTCGCGTTGGCTGGCTCGCGCCCCTGGGGCCGGCCGAGGTGCCCCATCTTCGCCCTATCGCTCCGCGCTGGATGCACGCGCTTTCGGAGGCCGAGGGCTATGCGGTGCCCTATTTCTCGGGCACCACCGGGATCGCCTATCGGCGCGACCTGGTCCCCGAGCCGATTACCAGCTGGCGGCAATACTTTGCGCCGCCGGAGTCGTTGCGGGGCAAGATCGGCATCATCCACAATTCGTGCGACGTGATCGGCATGGCCCTCAAGTCGATCGGGTTCTCAGCCAACAGCGTGGAACCCACCGAACTCCGCGCAGCGAAGGCAGCATTGGCCGGGCAGCGACCTTACCTCGGCCAGATCGGCTATCTGTCGGTGTTGGAAGACTCCGAACTCGTCTCCGGAAAGCTCTGGGTCGCCATGATCTACAACGGCGATGCCCTGGTCTTGAAACCGCACCATCCGGACATCGTCTTTACCTTGCCGAAAGAAGGCGGAGAGGTTTGGGTCGACTATCTAGCGGTTCTCGCCGCCTCTGCGAACAAGCGGCTCGCCGCCGACTTCATCAACTTTCTGAATCAGCCTTCCCGAGCCGCCCGCAACGCGCTGTTCGTGCATTGCGCGACCCCGAACGCTGCCGCAGAAGCCCTGCTGCCCAAAGAATTTCTGTCCGATCCCACAATCTACTCCGAGGGCGAGGCACTGGCGCGCTCGGACTTCTATATCGACCTGCCGGCAAGCATAGTTAGACTCCGCAACGACATCTACACGCGGGGAATCCTATCGGCGCCGGGCGCACGCAACATTGATTCGACACCGGATAACTCGCAATGACCTCCATTCACCGCCATTCGCCCGTAACGCGCCGTCTGCTCGATACGCTCGTGCTGATACTCTCCGTTGGCATGCTGGCGGCCCCGGCCGGTGCCGCTTCAAAGCCTCCCGAATTGGTGCTACTCAACTGGTCGGAATACATGGACCCCGAGGTGCTGCAAGAATTCGAGCGCGAGCACGGAGTGCGGGTGAGAGAGGTCTATTACGACGGCGACGACGACCGTGACGCCATGATGCTGGAGACAGAAGGCCGCGGATTCGATCTGGTGCTGGTAAACGGCGCCCTGATCGAGACTTACCAGCGCCGCAATTGGATCGCACCGATCGACGCCTCCAAGATCCCCAATCTCCAGCATATCGAGCCGCGCTGGCGATCGGCCTATGCCAGTGCGGAAACGCATGCCGTACCGCTATTCTGGGGCACTCTGGGCATTGTCTACCGCTCGGACCTGGTGCCGCAGCCGATTACCCGATGGATGGACATCCTGGAGCCGCAACAGGCGCTGCGCGGGCGTATCGTGATGATCAACTCTTCCCGGGACCTGCTTGGCGTGGTCCTCAAGGCGCTCGGCTTCTCCGCCAACAGCAACGACCCTGAGGAACTAGCAGCGGCCGAAAGGCTACTGTTGGCGCAGAAGCCGTTCGTCAAGGACTACTTCTTTGTCCTTTTAACCGCGGACTCGGCGATAGTCAAAGGTGACGTCCTGGCGGCGATGGTCTACAACGGCGATGGATTGACCTTGATGGAACATGAGGAGGCGTTGCGCTACCTGGTGCCCGAAGAAGGCAGCCTGCTCTGGGTCGACTACCTCACCATCACCTCCTCTTCGCCAAACAAGGACTTGGCCCATCGCTTCCTGGACTTTATCCACGCGCCGCAGCGGGCCGCCCGGTTGGCGAGCTACCTTCACTATGCCACGCCGAACCGGGCAGCCAGGGCGTTACTGCCTCCGGAAGAGCTGAACGACG
>CBDUCL010000116.1:0-9073 GCA_965365625.1 uncultured Chromatiales bacterium
GGGGCGGGCTTGGATAGGGCGGGAAAGGCGCGCCGAAACTTCCCCATATCCGGCCCCAAGTACTCGTCATGAACGGTGGCGGCCGGGGAGAGGATTCGCAACTCGCCGAGACCGCTGTTTTCCCGTAAATCGCTGGAGGCTTCGGCGTGCTGCGCCACCATCGCCTGCAGGGTGCCCGAGCGGGCCGGTGCCAACAACGTCAGGTCGATCTGGCGGCGATCTTCGCCCAGGGCCTTGGGCAACAACGAGTCCAACAGGCGCTGCAGCTGGTCGAAGGGACGGGCGCCGAAATGGCCCTCGTCGAGCCATAGCAACACCAGGCTGCGCACCCCCCGGCGCACCCGGCAGTCCGGCCCATCGAAGTCGTACCACTCGTAGGGAACGGCCCATTCCTGCGCCGCCGTGGTGGCCGTTGGCCCCAAAGACAGGGCACCGCCCAGATCCGCCCCGGAGCCCCCATCACCATGGGCCAGGCTTGGCAGACTGAAGATACCGAGATGTTCGGCGTCCCTGGGCACGAAGCCCGATTCGCCGACCCCTGCCAACACCGCATAGCGGCGGCGCCGGCGACGCTCTTCCAACTCGGCATAGGGACCGGGACTGAGCATTACCCCCAACACCAACAAACGCTCCTGATGCTCAGAAGCGGCCTCGGTATCGATGTTCTGCAGGGCATCGCGCAGTTCGACCGGCAGGGGAGTTTTGGCCCGCTCGACGCCGGCGCCATGCTCGAGCCGATAGAGGTAAGCGGTGCTGAGGGGATCCTGCCACAGGCGCGCCGGAGCCTGCTCGTCGGCCTGGAGAAACACCTCCGGGCGTTCACTTTCTGGTCGAGCGCTCTCCAATGGGGCCGCCTTCCATACAAAGGCGCCGAGAGCGGCCAGAATCAGCATCCCCGCCAGGGTGATGCCCGGGTCTCCGCGATCCGGTAACAAAGCCATCCGCTGCTTCCCTGGTTGCGGCCCATTCCCTCGGAAACGCCCCCGAGGCAACGGGTCCCTGCCACGCGAGCACTCCTCCAATCTCGGGGGCACACCCGCGATCCCGTTCTAATTTAAGAATAGCAGCGGATTCGACGCGGCCCAGGAAACGCGGACCTGCCGGGCTTCCTGGGCAAGTGCTGGTGAGAAAGACACAGAAAAGCCCGCCCCGAGGAGTCGGGGCGGGCTTGAGTGGTGGCTGGGGGACTAGGATTCGAACCTAGGTTAGCGGAGTCAGAGTCCGCTGTCCTGCCACTAGACGATCCCCCAATGGGGCCCGCTGAGCGGCAGGCCCGATTAACGCTTGGAGTACTGCGGACGCTTGCGGGCCTTGTGCAGGCCGACCTTCTTGCGCTCCACCTCGCGGGCGTCCCGAGTCAGAAAGCCAGCGCGCCGCATGGGGCTGCGCATGGCCTCGTCGTAGGCGGCCAGGGCGCGAGCGATTCCGTGACGAATGGCGCCGGCCTGCCCGGAAGAGCCACCGCCGCTGACGGTGATCTTGAGATCCAGCTTGCCGCCCATCTCGACCACGTCGAGGGGCTGGCGTACCACCATACGCGCGGTTTCGCGGCCGAAGTACTGATCCAGGTTGCGGCCGTTGACGGTAATATTACCGGAGCCGGTCGCCAAAAACACTCGCGCGGTGGAATTCTTGCGCCGCCCGGTGCCGTAGTAAGTCTCTGCCATTGTCTGTCCCGTGATGTTCGCTAGCTGTGTGCTCAGATATCCAGCGGCTGCGGCTGCTGGGCCTGGTGACCGTGCTCAGTGCCCGCATAGACCCGGAGCTTCTTGAACATGGCGCGGCCCAGCGGGTTCTTCGGCAGCATGCCCTTGACCGCGGCCTGCAGCACGCGCTCCGGCGCCTTCTCCAGCTGCTTTTCCAGGCTGATCGATTTCAGGTGGCCGATGTAGCCGGTATGATGATGATACATCTTGTCCTGGAGTTTGTTGCCGGTGACCCGGATCTTCTCCGCATTGACCACCACGATGTAATCGCCGGTATCCACATGGGGCGTGTACTCGACCTTGTGCTTTCCGCGCAGCCGGCGGGCAATCTCGCTGGCAAGACGACCCAGGGTCTTGTCGGTCGCATCTACCAGAAACCAGTCGCGCCGAACTTCGGCGGGTTTTGCACTCACGGTGGTCATCTATGAAGCTCCTAGAGACAACTTTATTGAAGCCGTGGAAAAAAGAAGGCGAATCTTACCGGAGTCGGCGCCAAGATACAAGGCCGATCGGGCAGATATTCCAACCCCCGACGGGGCAAAAAAAATGGCGTAGCGGGGGACGCTACGCCGATTAATAACCACCAAAGGAGGATGGAGGAGTACTGAGCCACGATGAGGTGATTCAGCATGTAAGTATTGTCTTATATTCCTCGCTACCTGTCAACTCGCAATTTGCAAACAACCGAAACATGCCCCGGGCGGACGCGGTCAGATACGCAGCCGTTCCACCGGGCGTCCGTGCAGCAGGTGCTCCTGCAGGATCTCGTCCAGGTCCTCGCGGTCGACGTAGGTGTACCAAACCTCCTCCGGGTAGACCACCAGCACCGGGCCCTGTTCGCAGCGGTCCAGGCAGCCCGCGCTGTTGATGCGAACCTGACCGGGGCCGGCTATGCCTAGCTCCTTGGAGCGGCGCTTGAGATAATCACGCATCTTCTGGGCCCCGCATTGCTCGCAGCTCTGGCGACCATCCTTACGCAGATTGGTGCACATGAACACATGGTAACGGTAGTACGACATTGCAGCGCCTCCCCCTATTGCGCATCGGCGGCATCGGAGTTCGCACCTTATTATAAGGCGGGATGCTCCCCGCGCCAGCGCCGGGGCCGGGGCCGGGCATGAGCCTGGAACCGGAGCGCATCGCCGCCGAGGCCGACCGCTGCGTAAAGTGCGGGCTGTGCCTGCCGGCCTGCCCCACCTACCGCCTGTCCGCCGACGAGGGCGACTCGCCCCGGGGCCGGGTGGCGTTGATCCAGGGCCTGGTCCAGGGCCAGCTCACCGACAGCCGCCGCCTGCGCGGCCACCTGGACCGCTGCCTAGGCTGCCAGGCCTGCGAGACCGCCTGCCCGTCTGGGGTATCGGTGACCGGACTGGTGGATGCGGAGCGGGCCCGCCATCGGGCCAGCCTGGGGGCACCCCAACGCGCCCTCGGGCGACTGACTCTGGGGCTGCTCAGCGGGCGCAGCGCTGGCCGGCGGTTATTCCGCCTGCTGCGGCGATTGCAGGGCTGGGGGCTGCTGGCGCGACCACGGTTGCCCGCGGGCGGGCGTCTTGGCCGCATGCAGCGCCTTTTGCCACCACTGCGGCCGGCGCCGGAGCTGGCCGCCGAATATCCGCCCCTGGGTCCGGAACGGGGGCAGGTGAACCTGTTCGCCGGTTGCCTGGCGCAACAGGTCGAGCCCCAAGTCAGCACGGCTGCGATCAGGGTCCTGCAGCGGCTGGGCTACCGGGTGCTGGTGCCCGCAGACCAGGCCTGTTGCGGGGCCATGCACCTGCACAATGGGGACCGGGAGCCGGCCCGCAGACTGGCCGAGCGCAATCTGCACGCCTTCGCCGCCGACCGCGAGGCGCCGCTGCTTACCAGCGCCAGTGGCTGCGGCGCTCAGCTAAAAGACTACGGCCGGCTGCTCGGCAGCGGCGAGGGCAACGCCCTGGCCGCCCGGGTCAGCGACATCGCCCAGTTCCTGGCCGACGCTGATTGGCCCGACGAGATTCGGCTCCGCCCCCTGCAGGCGCGGGTGGCGGTGCACGACCCCTGCTCGCTGGTCAATGCCATGCGCCAGGCCGACGGCGTCTATCGGCTGTTGGCGCGCATCCCGGGGTTGCGCCTGGAGCCTCTGGCCGACAATCAGATCTGCTGCGGGGCGGCCGGCACCTATATGATCCAGCAGCCGGCCATTTCGGAGGCCCTGGGGGCGGACAAGATCGAACGGCTGCGCCAGGCTGCCCCGGACCTGGTCGTTACCTCCAATCCGGGCTGCGCGCTGCAACTGCGCGCCGGCCTGAGCGACGCCGCCCTGGGGCTGGAGGTGCTGCATCCGATCGAGCTGCTCGCCCGCCAGTTGCCCGAGCCTGATAAAATGGGCTGACTATCGGGGTCTGCGAATTGGCGCAGGCCCGTTCCGCCATTCGCAACCGGGGCCTAGCCCCAGAGGTTAGAATCCGATGAACAGCCGAGACTACTCCCCCCTCGACCGCCTGCTGATCGGTGTCGACCAGGCGGTGCGCACGGTGTTCGGCCGGCCCCAGGTCACCGAGCGCAGCAACCCCGCCGACGGCCTGCAAGACCCGCCCCTGGAAGACGCCGAACGGGAGGAAAGCGCGCGCCTGATGCGTATTAATCACACCGGCGAGGTCTGCGCCCAGGCCCTCTACCAGGGCCAGGCCCTGACCGCCAAGCTGCCGGACGTGCGCAGCGGTATGGAGCGGGCGGCGGCGGAGGAAAACGATCACCTCGACTGGTGCGAGCGGCGCATCGAGGAGCTGGGCGGGCGTACCAGCCTGCTCAATCCGCTATGGTACGGCGGCGCCTTCGCCATCGGCGCCTTGGCCGGCCTGGCAGGGGACAAGTGGAGCCTGGGCTTTGTTGCCGAGACCGAACACCAGGTGGGCGACCACCTGCAGGATCACCTGCAGCGGCTGCCGACCGGGGACGACCGGAGCCGGGCGATTCTGGAGCAGATGCAACAGGACGAGCTACAGCACGCGGCCCAGGCCGTGGAGGCCGGCGGCGCCAGCCTTCCGGCGCCGGTGCGCTGGGCGATGAAGCTGAGTTCCAAGGTGATGACCAAGACGGTGTACTGGGTCTAGGGAAAGGCTCAATTTATCGCGTTTCCCGAGCGGGGCAGAATGCCCCGCCAGATGCGCTCGCCGCAAACAACCTAGATCCCGATCTCTGCCGCCAGTTCCTGCCACAGGCTGGCCCCGAACTCCATCCGCAGCACCAGCGGCAAGGCCACCGGGCCCTGACGCAACAAGCGATCGTGGAATTCGCGCCTCCCCAGCTCTGGCTCCAGCCGGCGCCGCGCGGATTCGATCAGCAGCCCACCCATGGCGCCAGCCAGGGCCTCGCCCGGCTCTCGGCAGATCTGGATTAGCTCGAAATGGGCCCGCTCCGGTCCCACCCCGGGGATTTCACAGACCCGGGCCAGGGCATCTTCGTAGCCCAGCTCACCGTCGTGCAGATCTACATCCAGCAGGGCGCGCCGAAATTGCCCGAGATTGTGCAACAGCAGGGCCGCTTCCCGCTGCGGAGACGCCAGCTCCGCATCCCGTACCAGCAGATGGCGCAGGTAGATGCCCCACCCCTGGCGCAGGCCGGCGGAGCGATTGAGCCGGCGCGCCAGACCGCTGCACCCGGGCAGACCGTCGCTCTCCAGCAGGTGCAATCCGAGCCAGCCCGCATCCAGGCAGCGATTGAACAAGGCCGGCTCGCTTTCGGCCCTGCCCTCCGGAAAGGACGGCAGCAACAGGCAACCGGCCCCTTCCGCATCCGTCAGGTAGCTCTGCTCCCCCAAGCCGGGCCCCAGGAAGCGGGTCTTTTCCGCCACTCGCAGGTCCTGCTCCGGCAAGGTCACCCAGCCCAGCCGCTGCCCGAGATCGCGCACCGACTGACAGAGCGCACGCGCAGCCTCGACCCGCGCCCGCCCGGCACTGGGTCCAACGCCCGCCAGGTAGGACTCCAAGTCGGCCAAGTCGTCGTTGCCGACGAGCCCCCGAGCCAGTTCCCCCAGGCGGGCAGCGGTATCGGCAGCGCCCTGCGCCACCCAAGCCCGCAGTTGCCCCGGCTGCTCAGGCAGGAAATGGCGCTGGTGCAGCCATCGGCGATAGTGGGCAGGCCCCACTCCGAGACCGCCGTCGGCCACCGGCGCCAACTCTTGGCGTAGAAAGTCGAAGAATCCGGTCAGCGCCAGGGACGCCTGCGCGGACAATCGCTGCATGCGGGCGCGGTCGCGCAATTGGCCGCGCACCTCGGGCAACGCGGGGATAGCGCTCAGGAATGCAGCCCCGGCCTCGGATTCCTCCAGGGCTGCGGCCAGAGACAGGCGCGACACCAGCCCGGGGAAGGCGGAGAGCTGGTTGCGGGCATGGCGCAGGTATTCCGGCAGGCCCGCCAGCAACGCCTCCAGGATTCGAACCAGGCCGTCCGGGGGGCATTGGGTCAGATGGTGCAACCGCCGCAGGGGCAGGAAGCCGAGGGGGTCCCGATGCCGCCAGTCGGCCTCCAGCAGGCATTGATGCTCGAGCTGGGCGGCGCCGAAAATGAGCTGCACGTCGAGCTGCCGATCTCCGTCCAGTGCGCCAAAGTCAAGCTCCTCGAGGCTCACCAGCAGGCTTTCCAGCCAGGATGAAAGGGCACCGATGTCGTCGTCGTCCGCGGCTCGGAAGCGGTCCGCGAAGCGGTAGTCGCCTGCTGCCTGGGCCAGCTCCGGGTGAAAGCGCAGCCAGACCGGGAAGTACTCTTCCAGCAGGGCGTCGAAGGCCGCCGCCTCAGACATCCCGTATCTCGTAATCGTGGGTAATCTCGGCGCTGGCCCCGAGCATGATCGAGGCCGAACAGTACTTCTCGGCGCTGAGTTCGATCGCCCGAGCCACGTGCTTTTCACTCAGGTTGTGTCCGCTGACGATGAAATGGGCGTGGATGCGGGTGAACACTTTGGGATCTTCAGTGGCGCGCTCGGCTTCGAGCTCGACCACGCAGTCGCTCACGGCCTGGCGCGACTTGCGCAGGATCAGCAAGACGTCGAATTGAGTGCAGCCGCCCATGCCGATCAACAGCATCTCCATCGGCCGCACCCCGAGATTGCGCCCGCCATGGTCCGGAGGACCGTCCATCACCACTGCGTGGCCGCTGCCGGACTCGCCCAGCATGGTCACCCCTTCTACCCACTTGACCCTGGCTTTCATCTGTCTATTCTCTGGTTATGGCCTTACCCTAGGACTGCTCGGAGCCTATCATAAGTGAGCGCAGCCACGCAGTCCCGAGCCGCCCAAGCGCCTGTCCGACCAATGCGAGCCAGGCGGGAGCTGGGCATCGGCCGCAGCGCCTGGGCTTGACGCCGTTGCGCCGCGTCTATAAAAGACACTAAGGAGACGCTGAAAAAAGCCATCCCTGGCTTTTTTCAGCGCGGGGCGTCCTGCCCCGCACGGGAAACGCTAATAAATTAGCGCTTCCCTAAGAACAAGCACGGTCAGCTCGCGGCGAACGGACGCCAGCTCCCTTCTTACAGCGAAGCTCAGGAAGCACGCTATGAGCATTATCAAACCGCCCCCGAAAGAGCCGGAGTTTCTGCAGCCTTTTCTGTCCCATTGCCGGCGACGGCGCTATCCGAACAAGACCGACGTGGTGCGCCCGGGCGATACCGCGGACGTGCTCTTTTACATTACCGAAGGCTCGGTAGTGGTGCTGATCGAAGACGAAGACGGCCGCGAGGTGATCCTGGACTACCTCAACAAGGGGGCCTTCATCGGCGAAATGGGGATGTTCACTCCCCAAGCCACCCGTAGTGTTCTGGTACGCACCCGCGCCCCCACCCAGCTGGCGGAGATCAGCTACAAGCGCCTGGAGCAATTGTTCGAACGCGAACTGGCGCCGTATATGCGCCCCATCCTCTATCACCTGGGCTTTCAGCTCTCCCAGCGCCTGCTCCAGACCAGCCGCAAGGTCGGGCACCTGGCGTTCCTCGACGTAACCGGGCGCATCGCCCGCGCTTTGCTCGACCTGTGCAAGCAGCCCGACGCCATGACCCACCCAGACGGCATGCAGATCCGCATCACCCGCCAGGAAATCGGCCGCATTGTCGGCTGTTCCCGGGAGATGGCGGGGCGGGTGCTCAAGAACCTGGAGGAACAGGGCCTGATCTCGGTCAGCGGCAAAACCATCGTGGTGCACGGCACGCGCTGAGGATTTGCCCAGCCCGGCGGCGATGGGGCAGGGCGCTTTGCCCGCCGCCAGCCTCAGTCGCCGAACAACGCCGCCAGCTTCTGCCCGGGTTCCGGGGCCCGCATAAAGGCCTCGCCCACCAGGAAGGCGTTGACCCCCTGGGACCGCATCAGCCGCACGTCGGCCGGGCTGTGGATACCGCTCTCGGTGACTACCAGGCGCTCGGCGGGTATGCGCGGCAGCAGCCCCAGAGTGGTATCCAAGCTGACTTCGAAGTTGCGCAGGTTGCGGTTGTTGATGCCAACCATGGGGTTGGGGACGCGCAGGGCGCGCTCGAGCTCGGCGCCGTCGTGGACCTCGATCAGGGCATCCATCCCCAATTCCGCGGCCAGCCCATTGAGCTCGGCCAGCGGGCCGTCGTCCAGGCAGGCGACGATCAACAGGATGCAGTCGGCCCCCAGGGCCCGGGCCTCGTAGACCTGGTAGGGGTCGGCGACGAAGTCTTTGCGGATCACCGGCAACCGGCAGGCGGATCGAGCCTGCTGCAGATAGGCGTCGGCGCCTTGGAAGAAATCGATGTCGGTGAGCACCGACAGGCAGGCTGCCCCGCCGCGCTCATAGCCGGCGGCGATTTCCGCCGGGCGGAAGTCCTCCCGCAGCACCCCCTTGGACGGCGAGGCCTTTTTGATCTCGGCGATCACCCCGGGCCGGCCGGCGGCGACGCGGGCCTGCAGGGCCGCAGCGAAACCCCGCGGCGCGTCGGCGACCGCGGCCGCCTCCCGGACCTGTTCCAGGGGTCGCTGGCGGCTGCGCTCGCGGATCTCCTCGGACTTGCGGCGCATGATTTTTTTCAGGATGTCGGGGGTATCGGTCATGGTCGGGCGCTGGCAGTCGCTGGGCTGGGGGAATCGAGGCGGCAAGGTTAGCACAATCCGCGCCGGTTCAGGACCGGGCCGAGGCCGACCCTCAATCGGCGAACAGCCCCAGGATATCGTCGGCGCTCAGCTCGGCCAGGGCCTTGGCCTCGTCGCTGCCGTAGACGCCGTCGGCCAGGGCCCGTTTGCGCTCCTGCAGGCGGATCACCCGCTCCTCCACGGTGCCCTCGCTGATCAGACGAAATACCAGTACCGGCTTGTCCTGGCCGATGCGATGGGCGCGGTCGATGGCCTGGTTCTCGGCGGCCGGATTCCACCAGGGATCGTACA
>CBDUCL010000117.1:0-9014 GCA_965365625.1 uncultured Chromatiales bacterium
ACCTATCTCAACCTGATGGACCAGTACCACCCCTGCTATCGCGCCGACGAAAAGCCGCCGCTGGACCGGTCCCTCACCGCTGGGGAATACCACGCGGCCCTGGCGCTTGCCCGGCGCTATGGCCTGCGGCGCCTGGACGAGCGACGACGATTGTAACCGGAGCCGGCGACTGTGCTCCTTTTTGGCCCTGTTCGGCGACCCGGCCCACCGCACCCTGCTTGACGGCTCCCGAATAATTCTTGCTTGCTGCGGTCTCTCACTCAGACTCAGGGATTGTCCCTCAGGCACAGTGTCCGTCGCCATTAGACCGCCGCCTCCGCCGACGCACAGTGCGCTTTTCGCGGCTTTTGCCTCAGCCAAGTTCGCCTTGCGTGCGTGCGCGGGACAGCTTCAAGATTACGCAAGCGCAGTACCTGGGTCCGCGGGCCGTCGCCTAGGCCTGGGAGCATTTGGTTCTCCAGCCCCGTTCCGGCTGAGACCAGCAGTTGAACCTGGGGCAGGGCGTGGCAACTCTCTGCTCGGTCCCCGCCGGCAATAAACCGCGACCCATTCTCACCTCTAGGGAAAAGCTTTTCCCCAACTGTGCCCTTTTGGCTTCTCTCTATCCCACCAGAAAAGCGGCTGCGACCCCCGATGCCGCCAAGGCCCCGGTGATCGGAAGCATCGTCCGACGCATGGACGGGGCTCCCAACCAAATGGTCATTCCGCACTTGACCATAGTGTTGGAAATCACAGCGATCACGACCGTGCGGGCAGCCGCCCCGGAGCTGGTCGGGTCCTGCTGGGCAAGATTGGCCATGGAAAGGGCAATGGCATCCACATCGGTCAGTCCCGCCAGCGCACCCGCCAGATACAAGCCGGTGTCTCCAAAATAGACCTGAGCCGCGCTGGCGACGAAGATCACCACGGCGAAGAGTCCGCCGAACTTGATTGCATCTCCAAGTTCGAACGGATTGTGGCCGGCCTCTACCTCCGCCTTCTCCCTGCTGCGTCCGCGCCGCCAGAGCAGAAAGCAGATCGCGAGGCTGACCGCGCCCATCAACACCATTCCCAAAGCCAGATCCTTGGCCAGGGAGAAATTCACCACCCCGACTTCCACCACCACTCGGAAAAACATCACGGTCCAGGCCAGCAGAATGGCCAGCGCCAGAACCGGCGCCAGATTCGGTTCGGTTCGACTGCGTTGCGAAAAGCTCAGGGTCACCGCGGTACTGGACACCAGGCCGCCCAGGAGCCCGGTGATCCCCAGCCCATGTTCCCGACCCACGACCTTCACCAGAACGTAGCCGAAGAAATTAAGACCGGCGATCAACACCACCATCAGCCAAGTCTTGTACGGATTGATCACCTCGAGCCCAGGCGGACCGTAGTTTGTGTTCGGCACCAGGGGCAGCACGATGAGGGTGATAATGGCGAACTTGAGCGTCGCCTCCACATCCGAGGGTTCGATCCGCTTGGCTAGATTGTGCAGCCAACCCTTGATCGCCAGCAGTAGCATTGCGACCACCGCGACCGCCCCCGCGATGCCGACCTGGCCCCAGGCGCACATGCCGCCGATAAAGAAAGTGAGCAACACCGAGACCTCGGTCGTGGCCCCGATATGCCCCTCCTTCGAGGTTACTTGATACGCCGCTACAACCAGAGCAGTGACCGCCAGAAACACCAGCCCGACGATCCAGGGAAGTCCGGCTTGTTCGCCCGCATACACCGAGGCCGCACCGAGCAGCGCCACCATAGAAAAGGTTCTGACACCCGCAAAGGTCCGCTCCTCGCCCCGGGTGCGCTCCCGCTCCAGTCCGATCAGCATGCCCAGCCCGAGGGCCGCTCCGAACTGCCATGCGGTTTGTAGTTCCATCAGCTAATTCAACCTCCGCTTTCTTCTATTCCAAGCATCCGGACCAATCGGTACGTGCTTCAACGGCAGCAAGCGACAGACTCGTCGGCGTTGAATGTGTCGGGGCGTTGGCACGAGCCCGCGAACAGAATCCATTCGCTCGTCGAACCATTGGGCACCAAGTAGGCACTGGCTCATGTGGCACGCAAAGTGGCCAAAATAACGGGGGTTCCAGCTCACCGCATTGCGTACATAGCGGTACTCGGGCAGGTACCTCCTCGAGCCATCGATGCTGGGTGCCAAGGAAACGCAGGAAAGGACCATCCCGGGCCTGTTGCGGCACACCCTTCAAACACTCAAGTTCGAAACGCCCCCATTTTCAACCGCTCCGGGCGGTTGAAAATGAGGACGCACTGCCTGCACGAGAGAGGCTATCGATCAGCGTTTTCCTTGGGGTCTGGGTTGGCGATCCAATAAGCTATGAAGGCCAGAAACTGTAGCACCGATACCCCTAACCACCCAAACTTGGCCGCCGTTTCCGAAATCTTGTCTGCAGAATCACCAATCATTTCTTGGGCTTGAGCCGTTGCTTCATTAACGACCCCGGTCGCGCGCTCAACCGCATCACCTATGGCAGGGTTGATTGAACTGAGATCGGGCAATGCAAGCGAGAAACTTGTGTCTTGGCCCGAAACCAATCCATAGGTAATGATAGTGATGACCTGTAACGCGATCGCTGCGATCGCTGCAATAAAATCATTAAACCCGATCGACTCGTCGGACCTCTTGGTAATAAACCGAAGGATAATCACTACCATCATGGTGATAGCGACAAGCACCAACAATACCGGCAAGTACCGCGTCACATTCTCCGCAACAGGTATAACAAACTCGAACCCGGGAACGCTGATCAGAAACAAACTTAAGAATGACAACGCGAGTAAAAGCAAAACCAGCCGATTGAGGTGATATAAGGTTTTCGCTAGACCTGCCATGAAAGAACCTCCAACAACATCAAATAAGGATTAGGGCCACCGCGCCCGCTCCGCCGGATAGTGTGCGCCGACGGAAGACCGAAAACAACAGCGAAACCTGTTCAACCTGCGCTGAGCCTGAAGACCAAGGCGGCCGTCCATCCGCATTTCTCCATGCGCTGCGCCGGACACCCGCGAAGGATCTTGTGGCGCCCAGATCGGGCACTCCATGGCTGGCATTTTTCGCCCTATACCGAGAGAATGGAAACCAGTACCCGCCCCATCCCCGGTGACACCCTATGGCTCTCCACCCCTTACAACAGTGGCAACACGGCCACGACTTTCATCTGCAGACTCGCGACGGAGAACGCCGCACCCTGCTGGTGATCTGGCTGACCGGGGTCACCATGCTGGTGGAGGTGGCCGCCGGCTACCTGTCCGGGTCCATGGCGCTGCTGGCGGACGGCTGGCACATGGGCACCCACATGGCGGCCCTGTCCATCTCCCTGTTCGCCTACCGCTATGCGCGCAAACACGCCCGCAACCCGCGCTACAGTTTCGGCACCGGCAAAGTGGGTGCCCTGGGGGGCTTCGCGAGCGCCATGGCCCTCGCGGTGGTGGCCCTGCTGATGGGGGTGGAGTCCCTGCATCGCCTGGTGCAGCCGGAGCAAATCCATTTCGACGAGGCGATCCTGGTGGCGGTGCTCGGGCTGGGGGTGAATCTGCTTAGCGCCTGGCTCCTGTATGGGGGCCAGGAGCCCCACCACCATCACGACGTCGAGCCGGGGCACCACCACCATCATCACCAAGATCACAACCTGCGCGCCGCCTACCTGCACGTACTGGCCGACGCCCTCACCTCCCTGCTGGCGATTATCGCCCTAACCGCCGGCAAGTACCTGGGTTGGATCTGGATGGACGCCCTGATGGGCCTGGTCGGGGCCTACCTGATCACCCGTTGGGGCATCGGCCTGCTGCGCGAGACCAGCGCTGTGCTGCTCGACCGCGGTCCCAGCCCCGCCAACGTGCAGGCGATCCGAGAAGCCATTGAGGCGGACGCCGACAACGAGGTCGCCGACCTCCATGTCTGGCGCCTCGGCCCCGGCCACTTCGCCGCGATTATCTCGGTGGTCACACACCACCCGCAGGACCCGGGGCACTACAAGGCCTTGCTATCCGACCATCCGGAACTTTCCCATATCACTGTGGAGGTTAATCGTTGCGATGAGGCCTGTGGCATGGGCGCTTGAACGGTTCGATCCGGCCGGCTAGCTCGAATCCTCACCGCTTCTCAGCCAGTTGAGCAGACTCGGTTCAATGCAGCTGCCGCTCGGGCTCTTCGGCGGTCGCCGCGGCAGGCACCATCGGTAACGAGGCATGGTGCAACTGCAGGCGCCAGCCCTCCCCTTCGCGTCGGTAGACATTGGTGGCCAGCACCCGGGTCGGATCGCCGTCAGCATCCCCCGACGGGCTGATCAGCTCTTCGACCAGGTGCACCCGGATGGCGGCATCGCCCTGGGCCTGCAGCCGCCGGAATTGCAAGCTGGGCGGTCGGGCGCCTTGCAGGATCTGGCGCCAACTGGCAAGCACCGCGGGCGCCCCCAGCAGCAGGTCGCCGCCGGGGTGCAGGCAGGCCACCTCCGCTCCAGCACCCCAGACCCGTTGCATCAGAGCCAGGTCCAGGGTCTCGAAGGCGCGGTAGAAGGCGGTTTCCGCCTGCTCGGGGGTGGTAAAGATCGGCTCGGGCATGGGCGCGGTCCTGGGCTGGGGGCGAGCGCCTGTTATCCCACTCCCACCCGGCGGGGGTCAAGCCGGGGGGCCAGCGTTGCCTAGCGCGTTGAACCGCCCCGCCGGCTCCGGGATAATCCTTGTCCTTATGGAATGGTTCGAGCCCCCCCCGCCATGCTGAGCAACTACCTGGAACCCCGCCTAGAGGCGGAGGGCGTCGACCTGGAGTCGTTCCGCGAACTGCTGATCCGGCTCCTCAATTACGGCGTTCTTTGCCGTAGCGAGAGCCAGGTCGAGCAGCAGCTCTATGACCGCTACCTGCGAATTGCCCCTCTGATCGAGGAGTACCTGGGACTGATCGGGGTGCGGGTACTGCACGATACCCGCTTCGAGTACCTGCGCCTGTACCCCCCGGGGAGCCAGATCCCGGGCATGGACGAGGCCGAAGATCAGGCGTACAGCGGCAGCCTGCGCAGCCGCCTCAGCCAGACCGAGGTGGCCCTGCTGCTGGTGCTGCGGGTGCAATACGACAAGGCCCTGCGCGAAGGCCAGCTCGACGAACAGGGCTATGTCAGCGAGTCCATGGAGTCGCTCGGCATCGCCATGAAGAGCCTGCTCGGGCGCGCCCTGCCGGACAAGCTCACCGAGCGCAAGCGCCTGTTCCACCGCCTGCGCCAACTGCGCCTGATCGACTACCGTCAGGACCAGGACATCGACTCCGGCGAGGCCTGGCTGCGCATCCACCCGATGATCGTCGGCTTTGTCAGCGACCAGGCCCTGGCGGCCCTGGAACAGGGCGGCGGCCTGAGTCCCGAAGCGGGCGAAGCAGCGACGGAGGCCGAGGATGTTTCTTAAGCGCTTCGTCTTCGTCAACTGGGGCAATATCCCGAACCTGGAGTTCGAGCTGGGGCCGGTCAACTTGTTCTCCGGCGGCAACGGCTCCGGCAAGACCACCGGCGCCGACGCCATCCAGACGGTGATGACCGCCGCCCACGAGAACCTGTTCCAATACAACCCGGGCCAGGACGAAACCACCCAGCGCGGGCGCGGCGGCAAGCGGGTGCGCACCCTGGCCTCCTATGTGCTCGGCTGCGACGACGGCAGCTATGCCCGGCTGGACCCCAGCGACGGCTACCTGGCGGCGGTATTCCATCCCACCAAGGGCGAGCCCGGGGACCCGTTCACCGCCCTGATCGGCGTGCGCGCCTGGCTCGACACCTCCGGGCGCAATACCGTGGCGCGCCAAGACGAGCTGGTGTTCCTGATCCTGCCCGAGGAACAACTGGACCTCGGCGATCTGATCCAGGAGCGCCCGGACGGCCGCCACATCCTGCCCCTGGACCAGCTGCAGACCCAGCTGATCCGCCGTTTCGGCCAACGCCACGTCGAGAAGTACGACACCAAGAAGGCCTACCTGCGCCGCCTCTACGGCGCCTTGCGCGGGCGCGCGGACGCGGTTACCGAGGCCGAGGCGGTGGCCGCGGCCCGCGCCTTCTCGCGCTTCATGGCCTACAAGCCGGTGCAGGGCATCGACCGCTTCGTGGCGGACGAGATCCTGGAGCGGCACGATCTGGGAGAGGCCATACGCTCCATCTCCAGCCAGCTCAAGACCATCCACGGCATGGAGCGGGAGGCGGCCAAGCTGGTCGAATCCATCGCCACTCTCGAGCAGGCCCGGGACCAGGGCCAGGGCTATATCGAGCATTGGATCGAACTCAACCGGCTCGACTACCGCCGGGCCCAGCAAGAGTATCTGGCGCGCCAGCAGGAGTACTTGGCGGCCAGCCGCGAGCGCGAGCAACAGCGCCGCGACCTCGGGGCCACCCAATCAGAGATCGAGCTGACCGGGCAGCGGGCCACCCAGCTGCACGACCAGCTGGTTAGCCTGGAGGCCCAGCGTATGGGCATCGCCGCCCTCCGCGAGAAGGACCGCATGGAGCGTGACCGCGCCGCCCTGGATCGGCAACTGGTGGAGCAGGCCCGCGAACTGCTGGAGCAGGACGGCCGGCTGCGCAGTAATCAGGCCCACAGCCGCCAGATTCTGAGTCAGCTCAGCGACCCCGAACTCGGCACCGAGCTGCCCCAGGTGGCCGACCTGCAGGGCCTGGAGTTGGCCCGCCGCATCGGCGAGCAGGCATCGGATACCGGCCTCGACCTACCGGCCCTGCTGCAGCGCGACCTCAGCGGCGACCTCGCCGATCTGGAGGCCCACCTGGAGCAGGCTTGGGCCCAACAGCGCCTGCACAACCAGTGGCATGGCCACTGGCAGACCGCCGACGCCCAGGGCGAGAGCCTGCGCGAGCGCCTGGCCCGCCTGCGCCACCAGCGCGAGGAGCGCTACCGCCAACTCGAAGAGCAGCGCCGGCGCAAGCGACAGGAGATCGAGCGCCTGCGCGGCCGGCAGGTGAGCTATCCGCCCTATGTGGAGCGCGCCCTGGCGGCCCTGCGGGAGCAATGCCCCCAGGCCGACCCCCGGGTGCTGTGCGACCATGTGGAGGTGCGCGACCCGCGCTGGCAGGCCGCCATCGAGGGCTATCTGGGCGGGGCCCGCTTCTCCATTCTGGTGGAACCCGACTACGAGGCGGAGGCCATCCGCATCGTCCGCCGCCTGCCCGGACGCGACAACCGGGCCCGCATCGTCCAGGGCGACCAGGCCCGGCGTGACGCCGAGCGCAGCCAGCTGCACCCAGACTCCATTGTCCATGTGCTCGAATTCACCCATGCGGTGGCCCGAGACTACCTCACCGCCAGCTACGGCAGCCTGCTGCGGGTGGACTCCGCCGAGCGTTTGCGCCACACCCGGCGCGGCCTTACCGCCGACGGCATGGGGTCGGGCAACTACAGCATGTTCCGCTGCGACCTGCCAGACGCCGAACTGGTATTCGGCGCCGCCGCCCGCGAACGCGCCCTGGCCGCCAAGCAGGCGGAGCTGGAGGGTCTGGAGACGGACTGGCAGGCCGCCAACGACCGCCTGCAACAGGCCGCCGCCCTGCTGCAGGCGGTGGACGGCCTGGCGCCCCTGAGCTACGCCGAGGGCCTGGCCGGCATGCTGGAGAGCCGGCGCGAGCTGCAAAAGCTGGAGAACCTGCTGAGTCAGCTCGACCTGGGGGAGTTCGAGGACATCGAACAGCGCCTGCAGGAACTGCGCCGGAATGAGTCCGAACTCAATACCCGCCAAGCCGAACTCAATCAGCGCCTGGGGGAACTGCGCGGCCTGCTGGAAACCAGCGAGGCGCGCTGCGACCGCCTCAGCCGCCTCCAGGAAGAGACCGGCACCCAGGCCGATCGGGACGAAGCCAACCTGCGTGCGATTGCCGGGGTCTGGCCCCAGCTGGACCCGGAGCCCCTGTTGGCCCGGGCCGAGCAAGAGGCCAAGGATTTGGACCCGGCCGCCTGCGCCGCCGAGCGCGACGCCGCCGAGGCCGGCCTGCGCGCTAGCGAGCGCGGCCTCAGCCAGACTCTAGAGGCCCACAACCAGCGCTGCCGGCCCGGCGACGCCATCGTCTACCAGGGTTTCGAAGGCGCCTACGACGACCGCCTGTTCCTTCACATCTGCGGCCTGCGCCAGGACATCGACCGGGTCTACAACCTGTTGCGCAACAATATCCTGGTGGACAAGCACGCCCAGCTGCGCCAGCTCAAGGAGAGCTTCAACCACGCCTTCGTCAGCCACCTCTGCCATGCCATCTACCAGGCCATCGGCGACGGCAAACGCCAGATCGAGCTGCTCAACCGGGAGCTGCAGCACCACCGCTTCGGCTCCGACCGCGAGACCTTCCGCTTCGCCAGCGAATGGATTCCGGAATACCGGGACTACGCCCGCTTCTTCGAGGAGGTGGTGCGCAGCCCCGGCCTGGGCGATGACCAAACGCTATTCGAGGCCGAGCTTTCCGAACGCTCGCAGCGGGTGCTCGACCAGTTGATGGCGATGCTGCTGGACGAAGACGAGCACAAGGCCATGCGCGAACTGGAACGCATCGCCGACTACCGCAACTACCGCCGCTACGAGATTTACAAAGAGGTGGAAGGCAAGCCCCCGATCGCCTTGAGCGAATACGGCACCGGCAGCGGTGGCCAACTGGAAACCCCGGCCTATATCATCCGTTCGGCGGCCATCACCTCCGCCTTCCGCTTTGCCCAGGGTCAGACCCACCTGCGCATGGTACTGGTGGATGAAGCCTTCTCGAAGATGGACGAAGCGCGTTCCCGGGAAGTCATCGGCTACCTCACCGAGAGCCTTGGGCTGCAGCTGATCTTCATTATGCCGAGCAACAAGTGCGGCCCCTATATGGACCTGATCAGCAACGAATTCGTGTTCGCCAAGTGCCCCAGCGACGAGCCCCGGGGCCAGCTCCACACCCGGGTGCTGGTGGACCGCAAGCAGTGCAATCAGGAACGCATTCGCGACCTCTGGGCCCAGCACCGGCGCACCGTCTACCAGCAGGCGGAGCTGGATTTCATGGAGGAGTTCGGGTGAG
>CBDUCL010000118.1:0-9007 GCA_965365625.1 uncultured Chromatiales bacterium
AACCACTCGAATCAACTCTGGCGGAGACACGACATGTTAGAACCAATCCTGATGGGAACCCTGCTGGTGGCGGTATGCGTGCTCATCCACGCCCTCGGCACCAGCTATTGGGTGCGTTATCTGTTCAAGCGCCATCTGGGGGCGGACGGGCGCTGGCGCCTGAAATCCGACCTATGGGTGTTGATATCCACCGCCGTCGTGCTGCTGGGACTGCACCTGCTGGAGGTGATGCTCTGGGCCTTGACCTACCTCTGGGGGGTGCCGGCTGGGCAGCTCGACAGTTTCGAGGAGGCGGTCTATTTCTCCTTCGTTACCTTCACCACCCTGGGCTACGGAGACGTCACCCTGAGTTCGGAGTGGCGCCTTCTGAGCGGGATCGAGGCCTTCATCGGCATCCTGCTGGTGGGCTGGACCACCGCCCTGCTGTTCGCGGTGTTGCAGCGTAGCTTGCGTGGGGCCGGCGAAGGCACGAAATAGGTTGACTCCCGTCGGGCGGCCGCTTCGGATTCGGTCTGCTCCAAGCGGTGCTCCATGGAATCCGCTGGCGATTGAAAACAAACCGGATCGGCGTATAATTCCGCACTGACACTGAAGCATGATGTTTAGCGGCCCGCTCCATGGGCCGGGACGTCGCGACGGTCGGGCTATCCAGTCCGGCCGTTTTTGTTCATGTGGTCCCTGGTATCGACCACCACTGAGATGTGAGGATCAAGCATGCCCGCCATTACCCTCCCCGACGGTTCCCGACGCGAATTCGATCACCCGGTCAGCGTGCACGAGGTGGCCAGCGACATCGGTCCCGGGCTGGCCAAGGCGGCCCTGGCCGGGCGCGTGGACGGCAAGCTCGTCGACACCTCCCATGTGATCGAAGGCGACGCCGAGCTGGCCATCGTCACCGAGCGCGACCCGGACGGCCTGGAAATCATCCGCCATTCCACCGCCCATCTGCTGGCCCAGGCTGTCAAGCAGCTGTTTCCCGAGGCCCAGGTCACCATCGGCCCGACGGTGGAAAACGGCTTCTACTACGATTTCGCCTACGAGCGCCCCTTCACCCCGGAGGACCTCAAGGCGATCGAGAAAAAGATGCAGGAACTGGCCAAGGCCAATATCCCGGTGTCGCGTTCGGTGATGAGCCGGGATGAGGCGGTGGCCTTTTTCCGCAACCAGGGAGAGGAGTACAAGGCCGAGATCATCGAGTCTATCCCCGCCGATCAGGAGCTCTCGCTCTACAATCAGGGCGAGTTTACCGACCTCTGCCGGGGTCCCCACGTGCCCAGTACCGGCCGCCTGAAGGCATTCAAGCTGATGAAGCTGGCCGGTGCCTATTGGCGCGGCGACTCGAACAACGAGATGCTGCAGCGGGTCTACGGTACCGCCTGGACCGACAAAAAGGCGCTCAAGACCTACCTGCACCAACTGGCCGAGGCGGAAAAGCGCGACCACCGCAAGATCGGCAAGGCCCTGGACCTGTTTCATACCCAGGAAGAGGCACCGGGCATGGTGTTTTGGCACGATCGGGGCTGGCAGATTTACCTCACGATCGAGGACTATGTGCGCCGCAAGCTTCGCCAGCACGGCTACCAGGAGGTGCATACGCCGCAGATCATCGACCGCAGCCTGTGGGAAAAGTCGGGTCACTGGGACAAGTTCCGGGCCGACATGTTTACCACCGCCTCCGAGAACCGGGACTACGCCATCAAGCCGATGAACTGCCCGGCCCACATCCAGATCTACAACCACGGGCTCAAGAGCTACCGTGACCTGCCGCTGCGGCTGGCCGAGTTCGGGTCCTGCCACCGCAACGAGCCGTCCGGCACCCTGCACGGGCTGATGCGGGTGCGCAATTTCGTTCAGGACGATGCCCACATCTTCTGCACCGAAGACCAGATCATGTCCGAGGTCTCGGACTTTATCGACCTGCTCTACGAGGTCTACCGGGACTTCGGCTTCGAGGAGGTGCTGGTCAAGCTGTCGACCCGCCCTGAGCAGCGCGTGGGTGCGGACGAGCTTTGGGACAAGGCGGAACGGGCCCTGGAGCAGACTCTCAATCACAAGCGGCTCGACTGGGAGTTGCAGCCTGGTGAGGGGGCCTTCTACGGGCCGAAGATCGAGTTTTCCCTCAAGGACTGCCTGAGTCGGGTCTGGCAACTCGGCACCATCCAATTGGATTTCTCCATGCCTGAGCGTCTGGGGGCCCATTACATCGCCGAGGACAACAGCAAACAGGTGCCTGTGATGCTGCACCGCGCCATTCTCGGCTCCCTGGAGCGCTTCATCGGTATCTTGATCGAGCACTACGCCGGGGCCCTGCCGTTGTGGCTATCGCCGGTGCAACTGGTGGTGATGGATATTACCGACCGCCAGGCCGCATACGTGGAGAAAGTGGCCGAAACCCTGAAATCTCGTGGCCTGCGGGTCGAAACGGACTTGAGAAACGAGAAGATCGGGTTTAAAATCCGCGAGCATTCGCTCGCTCGGGTACCTTACCTATTGGTGGTGGGGGACCGGGAAATGGAGCAAGCGAGTGTGGCGGTTCGTACCCGCGCCGGCGAGGACCTGGGCAGTATCGGCCTGGAAGAGTTTGCCGAGCGGGTGGCCGAAGAGGCCAGCCGTCGCGTGCTATAGGGTCCGATCCTGGAAGCACCGGTACGCCGGTGCTTTTATGTTTCTCGGACCGTGACTTCTTCTGGAGGATCTGATAATCGCTGCAAAAAATCGGAATCTGATCAACGAGGATATCTCAGCCCCCCAACTGCGTGTAATCGGGGCGGAAGGAGATCAAATCGGGATCATGTCTCGCGACGAGGCCCTGAGCGTGGCTAGTGAAGCGGGATTGGACTTGGTGGAAATCCAGCCCAATGCGGAACCGCCGGTGTGCCGAATCATGGATTTCGGCAAATTTCTGTTCGATCAAAAGAAACAGAAAGCGCTGGCGAAGAAGAAGCAGAAGCAGACCCAGGTCAAAGAAGTCAAGTTTCGCCCAGGGACGGACGAAGGGGATTATCGGGTAAAACTACGCAACCTGATACGTTTCCTACAAGATGGGGACAAGACCAAAGTAACCATGCGCTTTCGCGGTCGCGAACATGCGCATCGGGAACTCGGCCTCGATCTGCTGCGGCGGGTCGAGACCGATCTGGCGGAATTCGGTACTGTGGAGCAGCAACCGCAGATGGAAGGCCGCCAGATGGTGATGGTCCTGGGCCCCAAGAAAAAGTGAATTCAACTGCAAATTGCGGAGTAGAAAATGCCTAAGATCAAGACCAACCGAGGCGCGGCCAAGCGGTTCAAGCCTACGGCATCCGGTGGCTTTACGCGTAATGCGTCGCATCGCCGCCACATCCTGACCAAGAAGAGCTCCAAGCGTAAGCGTCATCTACGCGAGCCCGGCACCTTGCACCCGGCGGATGTGCGCGTTGCGCGCCGCATGCTGCCTTACTGCTAATCATCAGGATCAACCAACCGGAAAGCCGAAATGCCTCGAGTCAAACGTGGTGTAACAGCACGCGCCCGCCATAACAAAGTGCTGAGTGAAGCCAAGGGTTACTACGGAGCCCGAAGCAAAGTCTATCGGGTAGCCAAACAGGCGGTCATCAAGGCCGGCCAATATGCCTACCGCGACCGTCGCCAAAAGAAGCGCCAGTTCCGCGCCCTTTGGATCGCCCGTATCAACGCAGGGGCCCGCGAGTGCGGCCTGTCCTACAGTCGTATGATCGATGGCCTGAAAAAGGCCAATATCGAGATCGATCGCAAGATGCTGGCCGATTTGGCGGTATTCGACAAGCCGGCATTTGCCGCCCTGGCGGAAAAGGCCAAGTCCAGTCTTCCCAACTGAGGGCTGGGCGGAGCGCTTGGGGCTCCGCCCTGAGCGTTGCAGAGAGGGGAAGGCCGCGGTCTTCCCCTTTTTTTCGGGCCCTCCACCATAGCGGCGAGGAAATTACCATGGGTGCGGACTCCCCGATCCAATTGGAGCAGTTGCAGGCCGAGGCGACGGCCGGTATCGACGCGGCCGCCGATCTGGCGGCCCTGGATGCGGTGCGCGTGCGCTTTCTCGGCAAGAGCGGTCTGCTGACCGAGCAGCTAAAGGCCCTGGGTCAGTTGCCCAAGGAACAGCGTCCCCAGGCCGGGCAGGCCATCAACCAAGCCAAGAAGCAGCTCCAGGCCCGGATCGACGAGCGCCGCGGCGCGCTCGAGCGCCAGGCCCTGGAGGCCCGGCTGCAAGCCGAGCGGGTGGACGTTACCCTGCCCGGACGCGGCCAGGCCGGCGGTGGCCTGCACCCGGTTACCCGCACCCTGCTGCGTATCGAGCGCCTGTTCACCAACGCCGGCTTCAGTATCTCCGAGGGCCCGGAGATCGAGGACGACTACCACAACTTCGAGGCCCTCAACATCCCCGCCCATCACCCGGCGCGGGCGATGCACGATACCTTCTACTTCGATCAACACCTGTTGCTGCGTACCCATACCTCGCCGGTACAGATCCGGGTGATGGAGAACGCCCAGCCGCCGCTCAAGGTGATTGCCCCCGGGCGGGTCTACCGCTGCGACTCCGACCTTACGCACACCCCCATGTTTCACCAGGTGGAGGGGTTTCTGGTCGACGAGCAGGCCAGCTTCGCGGACCTTAAGGGCGTGCTCTACGACTTCCTCACCGGGTTCTTCGAGCGCGAATTGCAGTTGCGGTTCCGGCCCTCCTATTTCCCCTTTACCGAGCCCTCTGCGGAGGTCGACATCCAGTGCGTGATGTGCGGCGGCGACGGTTGCCGGGTCTGCGGCCACAGCGGTTGGCTGGAGGTGCTGGGTTGCGGCATGATCCACCCGGAGGTGCTGCGCCACGTCGGCATCGACGGTGAGCGCTACACCGGCTACGCCTTCGGTATGGGCGTGGAGCGTCTGACCATGCTGCGCTACGGGGTCAACGACCTGCGGTTGTTCTTCGAGAACGACCTGCGCTTTCTGCGCCAGTTCGCCTGAACCGGCGCGCCCTGAGACAAACCCGGGGCGCCGGCACCACGGCGCCCGGGGCGAGCCAATCGAAACGGGAATCTAGCTATGAAATTCAGTGAAGCCTGGCTGCGGGAATGGGTCGATCCCCAGGTCGGCAGCGCCGAGCTGGCCGAGCAACTAACGATGGCCGGCCTGGAAGTGGATTCGGTGGCCCCCGCCGCCCCGGAGTTCTTGGGCCTCGTGGTGGGCGAGGTTCTCAGCGTCGAGCCTCATCCGGACGCCGACAAGCTGCGGGTCTGCAAGGTGGCGGTGGGCCAGGACGAGCCGCTGGATATCGTTTGCGGGGCCCCCAATGTCGCGGTCGGCATGCGCGCCCCAACCGCCCTGGTCGGGGCCCAGCTGCCCGGCGGTTTCAAGATCAAGAAGGCCAAGCTGCGCGGGGTGCCCTCGTTCGGCATGCTTTGCTCGGCCTCCGAGCTGGGACTGGCGGAGACCTCCGAGGGCTTGCTGCCGCTGCCGGCGGACGCCCCCGTGGGGGAGGACATTCGCACCTATTTGAGCCTGGACGATCAACTGATCGACGTCGATCTCACCCCCGACCGCGGCGACTGCCTGAGCATCGCCGGGGTGGCGCGGGAGGTCGGCGTGATCAACCGCCTGGCGGTGCAGGTACCCGCCATGGAGCCGGTGCCCGCAACCCTCGACGACCGCCATTCCGTGCGCCTCGATGCCGGCGCTGCCTGTCCCCGTTACGCTTGCCGGGTGGTGCGCGGCATCGATCCGCTGGCCGAGACCCCGCTGTGGATGCGCGAACGCCTGCGCCGCGGTGGCATCCGCAGCCTGGGGCCGGTGGTGGACGTCACCAACTACGTGCTACTGGAACTGGGCCAACCGATGCACGGCTTCGACCTGGGAAAGCTCTCGGGGCCGATCCAGGTGCGCCTGGCGGAGACGGGCGAGCGCTTGGAGCTGCTCGATGGCCAGGAGTTGGAGCTCACTCCGGGCAGCCTGCTGATCGCCGATGACAACGGCCCCCTGGCCCTGGCCGGCATCATGGGCGGGGCCACGAGCGGGGTGACCGAGGCGACCCGGGACATCCTGCTCGAAAGCGCCTTCTTCTCCCCCATGGCGATCACTGGCAAGGCCCGCTCCTACGGCCTGCACACCGACTCCTCCCACCGCTTCGAGCGCGGGGTGGACGCGCAACTGCAGGTCCGGGCCATGGAGCGGGCCACCGCCCTGCTGCTGGAGATCGCCGGTGGCCAAGCCGGGCCGGTGGTGGAGGTCAGCTCTGCTACCGACCTGCCGCAGCCGCCCTGGGTCGGGCTGCGCCGGGAGCGGGTAGGGCGCCTGCTCGGGGTAGAGATCGAAGACGCCGAGATCGTCGACATCTTGCAGCGGCTGCAGATGCAGGTCGAGCCCGATGCCGAAGGCTGGCGCGTGCAGCCCCCGAGCTGCCGCTTCGACATCGCTATCGAGGCCGACTTGATCGAAGAGCTCGGGCGCATTTACGGCTATACCCGCATCCCGACAAACCAGGCGCCGTCGAGCATGCTCATGCATGCCCCGCCGGAGGCCGCCTACGACCCTAATCGGGCGCGCCAGGCGCTGGTGGAGCGGGGTTACCAGGAGGCTATCACCTACAGCTTCGTCAGTCCCGAGTTGCAACAACTGGTGGACCCGGATCTGGAAGGCATCCGCTTGGCCAACCCGATCGCCACCGACATGTCGGTGATGCGCACCAGCCTCTGGCCCGGCCTGCTGCAGGCGGCCAAGTACAATCAGGCGCGCCAGCAGCCGCGGGTGCGCCTGTTCGAGGTCGGCCTGCGTTTCCGCCGCGCTACCGAGGGCCTGGAACAGGACAATATGCTGGCCGCCCTGGCCGCCGGCGAGGTGGCGCCCGAGCAGTGGGGGCAGGGCAGCCGGCCGGTGGACTTCTTCGATCTCAAGGGCGACCTGGAGGCGGTGCTGGCCCTGACCGGCCGCGGTGGCGACTTCGAGTTCGTGGCCGCTACCCACCCCGCCCTGCATCCGGGCCAAAGCGCTCGTATCGAGCTCGAGGGCCGCGCCATCGGCTGGATCGGTCTGCTGCACCCGGAGTTGGAGCGGCGCCTGGACCTGGCCGGCAACAGCTACCTGTTCGAGATCGACCTCGACCGCCTGGGCCTGGGCCGATTGCCGGCCTTCCAGTCCCTGTCCAAGTTTCCGGCGATTCGGCGCGACATTGCCCTGGTGGTTGACCGCGGGCTGAGCTATGCCCAAGTACGGCAACAGGTTTTGGCCGCGGCGCCGGAAATTCTGAAAGACATCCGGCTGTTTGACGTCTATACTGGGGGAAAAATAGAACCAGGGGTAAAAAGCCTCGCTTTAGGATTGATTTTGCAGGCAAGTTCGCACACTCTTACGGATCAGGAAGTGGATGAGGCCATGCAGCAGGTCATCACCACTCTGGAGCGAGAACTCGGGGCTCAATTGCGGGACTGAAAACCATGGCGTTGACCAAAGCGGATATGGCCGAAAGGTTGTTCGAGGAGCTGGGGCTTAACAAGCGCGAGGCCAAGGAAATGGTCGACATGTTCTTCGAAGAGATTCGTAGGGCATTGGAGAACGGTGAGCAGGTAAAGCTCTCGGGTTTCGGCAACTTCGACCTGCGGGAGAAGAAGCAGCGGCCCGGTCGCAACCCCAAGACGGGCGAAGAGATACCGATATCCGCCCGCCGCGTAGTGACCTTCCGCCCCGGACAAAAACTAAAATCAAGGGTAGAAGCCTATGTTGGAAGCGAGCAGTAATACCAACGAATTACCGGCGATACCCGGCAAACGCTACTTCACCATCGGCGAAGTCAGCGAACTCTGCGCGGTCAAGCCCCATGTGCTGCGCTACTGGGAACAGGAATTCCCGCAGCTCAAACCGGTCAAGCGTCGCGGCAACCGCCGCTACTATCAGCGCCACGACGTGCTCATGATCCGCCAGATCCGAAGCCTGCTCTACGACCAGGGCTTCACCATCGGCGGCGCCCGTCAGCGCTTGTCCGGTGACGGCGCCAAGGAAGATCTCAATCAGAGCCAACAGATCATCAAGCAGTTGCGGGCCGAACTGGAAGAAGTTCTGCACATCCTGAAACGCTGATCCGCTCGGTTGCCGATTTGACAATCGCCCACGCAAACCCTAGCATTCGCACTCCAGATTCGACGGGGCGTAGCGCAGCCTGGTAGCGCACCTGAATGGGGTTCAGGTGGTCGGAGGTTCAAATCCTCTCGCCCCGACCAATAAAAACAAAGGGTTAGGCCTAACGGCCTAGCCCTTTTTCGTTTGCAAGGGCCGAATAGGTTCCCAGATAGGTTCCAGGCGCCGAAATACCCCGATCGAGGTCGGGAACCAGAGGAATTAGGTTCCAGATAGGTTCCATCTGCGGTATTGGGTCCGACCCGTGCAAGAACGGGTGCGCAGGGTGGATTACTCCGCGCTTGCAATCCGTTACTTTGGCCCTATCCGGCGGTCCCGATTCAGATCAAGGAACAGTCCATGCGCCTCCTCGCCATCGTCCTGCTGCTCGCGCTTTCCATTGCCTCCCACGGAGCCCAACTCTCCGGCCGTGTGGTCACCGTCGCCGATGGAGACGAGATCAAGATCGTTGATGATTCCGGTCAGTGGCACTTGGTGCGCCTAGCCGGCATCGAGGCGCCCGTGAGATCGAACCCGTTCGGAAGGGAAGCCCAGATGGAGCTGGCGGGGTTGCTGTTTCCCGATCCGGTGCGGGTGGACTGGGAGATACAGGATCGGCACGGGTTCATTCTGGGCACGGTGCACGCCAAGGGTCGGAACGTTGGCTTGACCCTGCTTGAGGCGGGTTTGGCCTGGCATTTGCCGGAGGGGCCTGGACAAACGCAACAGCAGCGCCTGGAGTACGCAGAGGCAGAGAAAGCTGCCAGGGTTGCGAAGATTGGGTTATGGAGTGATCCTGAGCCGTTAGCGCCTGGGGATTGGCGCGATAGAAACCGGTGAGTTAGACCACCCCCCCCCTATTCCTACGGCTTCGTCAGATTTTTCCGACTCTGAC
>CBDUCL010000119.1:0-9001 GCA_965365625.1 uncultured Chromatiales bacterium
TCGTCGTTGCCGCCAAAGGCAAAGTGGCTCCCGGAACGGCTCGTGGCGAGTACTGTCACCTCGTCGTTGTGGGATGCAACGGCCGCCGCCTGGGCCAGATTCGAGTCCCAGGTGAAGGGGGTCATACCAACCTGGTGGCGCAGTTGGTTGAGATATTCCAGGGCCGCCCTCTGCTGCTGCGTTGGCCCGGCCCAGGCAAGCCCGGGCAACAACAGCAGGAGCGCAAGCGGCAGCAGAACGTTCAGACGCGGCGTTCGCACCGATCCTTGGCGCTGCAGGAACAGCTGCTGCCGCAGCCGCCGCCCTCCTCCCGGGCGGGCCCAAACTCCGGGTGGCGGCGGGCGAAATTGCGACTCATCTGCTGCACCCAGACCCAACCCAGCAGCAGCCCGAGCACCCCTAGGACGGCGATCAGGTAATCAGCCATGACTGCTCCCGAGGCCTGCAAAGCCCATGAAGGCCAACGACAGCAGGCCCGCCAGCATCAGGGTCATGGCCGCGCCCTGGCTTACCGAGGGCACGTTGGCCAGCTCCAGTCGCTCGCGCAGGCCGGCCATCAGCACCAGGGCGATGGTGAAGCCGACCCCGGCGCCGAGGCTGAAGGCCAGGCTCTGCAGAAAGTCGTACTCGCGGAAGGTCTGGAACAGGGCCAGACCGAGGATGGCGCAGTTGGTGGTGATCAGGGGCAGGAAGATGCCGAGGGCCCGAAACAGGGCCGGGCTGAACTTCTTCATCACCATCTCCACCAGCTGCACCGCGGAGGCGATGACCGCGATATAGCAGATCAGGCGCAGGAACTGGATGTCGAGCTTCACCAGCAGCCAATTGATGCCATAGGCGCAGACGGAGCTGATGAGCATCACGAACATTACCGCCAGGCCCATATTCCAGGCAGTGGCCTTCTTGGCGGAGACCCCCAGGAACGGGCAGATGCCGAGAAACAGGGCCAACACGAAGTTGTTGACCACCGCCGCATTGAGAAAAATATAGGTGAGGGAATCAGCTTCCATGGGCGTGGGCTCCCTCCGGTGCGCCGACCTTGACCCCGCGCCGCGCCCGCAGCCAGTTAAAGAGCAGCAACCAGGCACCCAGCACAAAGAAGCCCCCCGGCGGCAGGATCATCACCACCCAGGGTTGGAAGCTGTCGGCGAAGATCTGGTAACCGAGCAGGCTACCGCTGCCGAGCAGTTCCCGTACCGAGCCCAGGCACAGCAGGGCGATGGTGAAACCGGCCCCCATGCCCAGGGCATTGACGATGGCCGCCGGCAGCGGCTGCTTGGAGGCGTAGGCCTCGGAGCGGCCCAGGATCACGCAGTTGACCACGATCAGCTGGATAAAGGCCCCCAGCGCGTTGTAGAGATCGAGGCTGATGGCCTGGATGGCATAGTCGACGATGGTGACAAAGGTGGCGATGATAATGATGTAGGTGGCGATGCGCACCTGCTTGGGTATCAGCCGCCGCAGCAGCGAAACAAGGGTACTGGAGCTGACCAGCACAAAGGTGGTAGCCAGGCCCATCGCCAGGGCATTGAGCACCGAATTGGTCACCGCCAGGACCGGACACATGCCCAGCAGCATGACGAATACCGGGTTCTCCTCCCACAGCCCGCGGGCGAAGGTATCGAGGGTGACCTGTTCTTCCTGGTTGGGGAGTGGGGGCATTTTGACCTCTATTTCCCGATCGTTAGGGTTGAGTCCCGGGCGCCGGCTAACGCCGCCGGCCAGGGAATTCCGACACCAGCGCCGCGCAGAACCCCAATACCTTCTCAAGCCAACGCGGGAAACGCCGGGGGAACCGATATCCCAGCCCGGCGATCACCAGACCGCCAATCAGCACCCAGCGAAAGTCTAGTTCGGCACCAGTCGCACCGAACACCACCCACACCAATGCAAAACCGAGCAGACTGAGAGCGCCCGACACCAGGGCGGTAACTACCCGTTCTTCCGTATCGGGGGCGCCCGCTTCCAACCCTGGCCCAGTTTTGGACAGACCCTGGGTCACTGTCGCTGCTCCAGCTCGGGCAAATAGCGTTGAATCAAAGGCGCCATGCGCTGGGCGCTCTCGTTCAGTGCCCGGCCCACTGCGTTGGAGGAGATGGTGGCCCCGGAGATGGCGTCGATCTCCCAGGGGTGTTGCTTGGTGCCCGCCTTGACCGTGACAATGGCCTCCGCCAAGGCGGTTCCGGCCGCGTTGAGCTGGGCGTCCAGGGCCTCGAAGTTGGCCAGGAACTCGGGATCCTTGGCGATCTTGTCCCCCAGGCCCGGGGTCTCGGTCATCTTCAGGATCTTGATGCCGGTGATGCATTGGCACTCGGGATCGTAGCCGTAAAGCAGCTTGATCACGTCCTGGTAGCCCTGGGCGGCGCCTTCCAGCGCGATGCCGCGCAACTTGCTATCTGCGTCGTAGGCAGCGTACACAGCCTCGCCCTCACCTTCCGCTGCCAGGCCCTGGGGGCCGAGGCGAAAGTCCTTGCGGCTGACCGCGCCCGGTACCACCTCGAAAACGGCCTTCTCGATCGCGATGCGCTGATTCTCGGCGATGATGGGCAGGGTGAACTGGTAGACCAGCACCACCAAAAAGCCGGAGATGGCAGCCACCAGTCCCAAGGTGCGAAGCATCGCCGCACTGGGGGTCGGGGGCAGCAACGGCGCCTCCTGTGCCTGGGTATCGACGGACTCGCTCATGGCTCCTTCCCGACACGCCGCGGGGCCCCATAGGGCTTCGGTTGGGTAATCGAACCGATCAGGGGCGAGATGGCATTACCCAGCAGGATGGCGTACATCACCCCTTCGGTGAGTCCGCCGAACAGGCGGATGATCACCGTCAGGGCGCCGATGAAGCCGGCATACAGCCAGACCCCGAGCGGGGTCACCGGTGAGGCCACCATGTCGCTGGCCATAAATACCGCACCCAGCATCAGCCCCCCGGAGAGCAGCACGAACAGCGGATCCGGATAGCGCACCGGGTCCAGCAGCCAGAACGGCAGAGCGGTGAGCGCGGCGGCCAGCAGCACCCCCAATGGGATGCGCCAATCCATCATGCGCCGGGCCGCCAAGTAGATCCCGCCGAGCAGGATGACCAGGGCCGAGGTTTCCCCGGCCGAGCCGGCGATGCTGCCGGTGAACAGGTCGCCGGCGGGGGTAGCGATCTGCTGGAACTTCTGCAGCGCCAGGGGGGTGGCGCCGGTAAAGGCGTCGGTGGTCACCGACTGCACCCAAGATCCCAGTTGCGGCGGCTGCAGGAAGGGCAGCGTCAGGGTGGTGGGGATAAACTCGCTGAAACGCCCGGCGGCGAAGGCCGGGGTCCAAGTGGTGATGGCCACCGGGAAGGCCGCCTGCACGAAGGCGCGGCCCACCAGGGCCGGGTTCATTACATTGAAGCCCAGACCACCGAACAGGGACTTGCCCAGCCCTACGCCGACGAAGCCCGCCACCGCCGCCATCCAAAGCGGGAAGCCGGGCGGCAGAGTGAGCGCCAGCAGGATACCCGTGATGGCCACGCTGCCGTCACCCAGGCTGCTGGGGCGTCCGCCCAAACGGCAGAACAGGTGCTCGGTAAGGAGGCAGCTCAGGGTGGTCACCAGGATCAGGGCCAGCACGCTGATGCCGAAGGCGTAGACGGCAAAGGCACACACCGGCAGCAAGGCATAGATCACGTTGCGCATGATCTGGTCCACGCTGATGCGCTGCTTGAGGTGGGGCGAGGTGCGCAGCTCCACCCTCAGGTCGGTGTCTCGAACGCTCATGCGGCCTGCTCCCGGTTGATGGCCTTGGCAATGCGGAAATACTGCACCAGGGGAATATTGGACGGGCAGACATAACTGCAGCAACCGCACTCGAAGCAGTCGGCCAGGTGAAAGTCCTCGGCCATGGTCTGGTACTGGCGTTTGGCCGCCAGCAGCCCCAGGGTGGAGGGGTTGAGGTGCATCGGGCAGGCCTCCACGCAGCGGGCACAGCGGATGCAGGGGTAGACCGGGCGCGGCTTCAGGTCGCCGTCGTCCAGCTCGGCCCCCATGACCACCAGGCCGGACATGGCCTTGGTCACCGGAACGTCGAGGGAGGACACCGCCATACCCATCATCGGGCCGCCCAGGATCACCTCGCGCCGACCCGGCTTGACCCGCGCCTGTTCCAATAGGAAGCGCACTGGGGTGCCCACCGGGGCGAGGTAGTTGCCTGGGCGCTCCACCCCCGGACCGCTTACCGTCAGCACCCGCTCGATATGGCCGCGTCCCCGAGGCAGCAGCTGCCCCAGCTGGGCCAGGGAGCCGACGTTGAACACCACCACCCCGACGTCCATCGGCAATCCCCCCGTTGGGACCTGGCGGTGCAGCAGGGACTCGATGAGCATCTTCTCCGCGCCCTGGGGATATTTGGTCTGCACCGCGTGGGCGCTGATGCCCCGATTGCGCTCGGCGTCCTCGCGGATCAGGGCCTGGAGCGCCTGCACTGCGTCCAACTTATTGTCTTCGATTCCGATCATGGCCCGCCCGACCCCCAGGCCGCGCATGACGATGCGCGCCCCGGCCAGTACGTCGGCGGTCTGCTCCAGCATGATACGGTGGTCGCAAGTGAGATAGGGCTCGCACTCGCAGCCGTTCACCACCAGGGTGTCGACCGCCTTCCCCTCGGGGATTTTCAGCTTAACGTGGCTGGGAAAGGCCGCGCCGCCCTGACCCACCATGCCGCAGTCCTGCACCGCTTGCAGGATCTCCGCCGGGCTGAGCCGGTCCATATCCCGCGGCGCCTCGTAGAGCACCTCCTGGCTGTCGCCCTGGTAGACGTCGATGATGATCGACTCGGTCTTGGGACCGGCGGCGGTGGGCCGCAGCTCTATCCCCTTGACCACCCCGGTGGCCGGCGCGTGCATGGGCACAGAAACCAGTCCTTGCGCGGCGGCGATGGGCTGACCCCGCACCACCTCCTGGCCTTTGTGCACCAGGGGCTTGGCCGGGGCGCCGATGTGCTGGGCCAGGGGAATCGTCAGTTCAGGGGCGAATGCCAAGCGCCGAATCGGAAGCTTGGCGGTGACCTCCTTGTGCTCCAGGGGGTGCACCCCGTGGTCGAAGGTCTTGCGGCGGAAGAGATGGGTTAGCCACATGTTTTTTGCAACGGCGTCGGATACTCGGGTTGGCGGCGATCTTACGATTGGAACAGCGGCGCATGACGGAGGCGAAACTCGCCGCGAACCGCATCCTTGCGGACCCCGTGCCCGCTTGGTCGCGACCAGCTAACCGTGAGAGCGCCGCGCCTCATCGGAGGAAAGATAGCGCAGTCTCAGCGCCCAGACCACAAGGCCCGCCTCGCCGGCGCTACTGGGGTGCCATATTGTACAACGGCAGCGCGAGCCTCGCTGGCCGCTTGGGCGCAAGCCAGGGGCCACGGAAACGCCAGGATACCGCTAAATCGCCCCGCATTGTGTTACAGATTCGAGGCGCCGCAGCGAAAGCTGGCTCGGACGACAGCGCCCGCGATCCGGGGCCTAGGTTTGGCTGGGGCAGTCGCTTGAGCAAGCCTTGGAGCGACCCGGCCCCGCCCTGGCGGCCGTCAGGCCGCTCCACGCAATCGCTGCGGCTTGCCGCGCTGCTCCGGTCGTTTTCCCGGGAGCCTTTTCAGCAGCAACGACTCGGCCCTCATCTGGCTCGGAACGACGATCCCCATCAGCTGCAACAAGGTCGGGGCGACATTCGCCAGGCCACCGGAGCAGGACAGCTGCCAGTTGTCCTGATCCATTACCAGACAGGGCACGGGATAGGTGGTGTGCTGGGTATGGGGCTCGCCGGTAAAGGGGTCCACCAGTTCCTCGCAGTTGCCGTGGTCGGCGGTCAGGACCACTGAGTAACCGGCGTTCTCCGCCGCTTCCAGCACCCGGGATGCCTCCCGGTCCAGCGTCTCCACCGCCTCCAGCACGGCATGCCGTTTGGCGGTGTGCCCGACCATGTCGCCATTGGCGAAATTCACCACAATCAGGGCGTAACGGCCCTTGCTGATGGCGCCTACCACCGCATCAGCCACCTCCTTGGCGCTCATGGATGGTTTCTGGTCGTAGGTGGCGACGCTGGGAGACGGGATCAGTAATTGGTTTTCCCCGGTATGGGGTGCCGCACGGCCACCATTGAAAAAATAGGTGACATGGGCATATTTCTCTGTCTCGGCGCAATGAAACTGGGCTAGACCCAGGGCGCTCACCAACTGACCAATGGTAGCGGCCGGTTGCTCGGGCTCGAAGGCGAAGGGCAACTGCAGGCTGCGATCATAGGGCATCATGCAGGTGACCGCGGCGAGCGGCGCCTTCCCCCGGTCGAAGCCGACGAAACCCGGGTCTCCCAGGGCCGCGACCAGTTGGCGCGGGCGATCCTTGCGGAAGTTGAAGAAGACCACCGGGTCATCCTGCTCGATGGCGCTGAACCCCGGTAACAGCATGGGACGCAGGAATTCATCGCTGTCTCCGGTGCCGTAGGCATCGCGAATCGCCGCTTCCCCACCCTCGACCCGCTCGCCCTTGCCCAACACCAGGGCCCGCCAGGCTAATTCGGTGCGATCCCAGCGCCGATCCCGGTCCATGGCGTAATACCGCCCGGTGATGCTGGCAAGGGCGCCGCCGCAACGGCGCAGCTCCGCCTCGATCGGGGGAAGGTAGTGGAGCGCGGACTGGGGCGGGGTATCGCGGCCATCGGTAAACATGTGCAGCAACGGGCGGGCCCCACGGTCCCGGGCCAGGCGCAGCAGCGCCACCAGGTGGCGCAGGTGACTGTGCACGCCGCCATCCGACACCAGTCCCAGCAGATGCAGCGGCCGGCCGTTCGCGGCGGCCCGGTCGGCGGCCGCCAGCAGGGCCGGATTGGCGAAGAACTCGCCGTTCGAGATTGCATCGTTGATGCGTACCATGTCCTGGCGAATGATCGTTCCCGCCCCCAAGGTGAGATGCCCCACCTCGGAATTGCCCATCTGCCCATCAGGCAAGCCGACGGCCGGGCCCGACGCGCTCAGCGTGGTGTGAGGATAGCGGCCAAAGTAGGCATCGAGCTTCGGCGTGGCGGCCTCGGCAACGCCATTGTTGCGTTTGCTCGGGTTGACGCCGAAGCCATCGAGTATGACCAACACTACAGGCCGGCGCGGTACTCCAGAGACATTGGACATAATCGGACTCCCTCGCTGACGGCGAATTGGGCGAAACAGGGTCAGAAATTGGGTGTACAACAAACATGCCAGGCCCGGGCAGCCGGGAATCAGGCTGCGCACCTCGACAAACGCAGGGTAAAAGCGGGGCGGCGCGCCGCGGGCGGAACGGGTTGCATGCTCGATGTTGGTGCGACCACGACGAAATGCACCAAAGCGATCGGAAATCAGCGTTCTAGGGACCCCTGTTCCCCTAGTCCCAGAGTGCCAGAATCGTCGCCATTGCGCGGGTGAATTCGTCGAAAGAGTGAGGCTTCACAATATAGTCGTCGACATCGTATTCGAACGCAGCGGCCCGGTCTTTTGGTTCGTTGGACGATGTCAGGACGATAATGCGCAGGTCTTTGAGTTCGGGGTCTTTACGCAGCTCACGCAAGAACTCGATTCCGCCCATCTTCGGAAGGTTCAGATCGAGCAGGATCAACCCGGGGGGCGGCGAAATCTTTTCACATCCCCCCTCACCGCGCAGCATGTCGAGGGCCTCCAATCCAGTGCGGGCAACCTGCAGCGCATTGCTGATCTCGTTCTTGCGCAGCGCACGCTGGACGGTCATGATATCGACTCTGTCGTCCTCGACCAGCAGTATTGTCTCGTCGCGGTTCAGCATAGCTCGCTCTCTCCAGTCTCTCTCGGTACGACACCCTAGTTATTATTTTCGCCCGTTGTACCTGGGCGATGGTTCGTCTGGCCAGGTGAAGAAGAAACAGGCCCCCTCGCCCACAGCGGATTCGAGTCTTATTGTCCCGCCATGTTCTTCTACGATCTTTTTTACCAGTGCCAGGCCAATTCCGGTGCTGGTCTCATAATCGCTGGATCCAAGGGTCTGGAACATCATGAACACCTTGCCGTGGTATTCCGGGGCTATCCCCTGCCCGTTGTCACAAACCGAGAATTCGCAGACACCTCCGTGACTCTTGCCGGTTATCCAGATTCTTCCCTTATCCCCCGCATGGTGCTTGAGGCCGTTGCTGATCAGGTTGGCAAAAACCTGCCCGAGCTGTAAGCGGTCGGCGTTCAAGGTCGGCATTTCACCCTGGATCTTTATCTTGAACCCTTTTGGGGGAGAGAGCGAATCAATGATCTCGTTGACAAGCTCTCGGGTGTCGACACGGCTCTTGGTGTCGCTGGTCCTCCCGACTCGGGAATACTCCAGCAGTCCCTCGATCAGATTGTGCATCCGGCGTACCCGGTCGCGTAGCAATGCGAGTTGCTCTCGCGAAGAGTCATCCAGTTTGTCCGCGAGATCCTCTTCGATCCATCCCGCGAGATTGCTCACCGCCCGTAGCGGGGCCTTAAGGTCGTGGGACGTCACATAGGCAAACTGTTCCAGATACTGGGCCCGCCGGTCCGCCTCGGCCGTACGGCTGGCAATGTGATGCTCCAGCGTCTCGTTCAGGCTCTGCAGTTCCCGCTCGGCTGACTTACGCTCGGTCACTTCCCGATTCAAGGCCTGTACCGTGTCCCACAACTGCGAGGTCCTCAGCTCGACTTCGCGCCGCACCTGCCTTGCGCGCCCGATAAGAGTTCCCAGATAGACCGTCAGCAGCGCGGTAAAGGCTATGCCGCCGGCGGCGATGACCCAGCTGTACCAGACGTCGGTCTCGAATCTTCCGGGAGCGGGATTGCACACCACCTCCCATTGCTGGTTGCCGACCGATATCCTTTCACTGTAGGCCATCGCCAAGGGTTGGTTGGCAGGGGCAGCATTCTCTCTCAAGCGCGAAAGGTGGGTATAAAGGAGCTGGCGTCGATTCGAATCTTCGTCGATCTGGTAAAAGTGGGCATCGATTCCCGAAGACCGCAAGCTCTTGAGGGCGTTTTC
>CBDUCL010000120.1:0-8865 GCA_965365625.1 uncultured Chromatiales bacterium
GTTCCTGGCGCATGCTGCCGAGAGAGTTTCCGCCGTGGCAGAATGTCTACCGGACGTTCCGGCGTTGGAGCACGCAGGGGAAATTCGAGCAGATGCATGATCGCTTGCGCGGGTTGTGGCGCGAGCGCGAAGGGCGCGCCCAGGAGCCAACGGCCGCGGTGCTCGATGCCCAGTCGACGCGCGGTTCGCCGCAAGGCGGCGAGACTGGCTATGACGCTGGCAAGAAGATCAAAGGGCGCAAGCGTCATCTGGTGGTCGATACCCAGGGCTTGGTGCCGGCCGTGAGTGTCAGCGCCGCCAGGGTTCAGGGTCCTGATGGGGCGCATCCGGTGATAGCCAAGACGATGACGAAATACCCCAGCGTCGAGACCCTGTTTGTGGATTCGGGCTACGCCGGACAGTGCGCGCAGACAGTCTCGCAACTGCATGACATCCACGTGCAGGTGGTGCGCCACCCGGCCAATAGGAATGTCGGGCGCTGGACCCGCCCTGACCAACCGGATCTGTTTACGATCCAAGCGGATGCCAACGGTATTGTCGTTTTGGCCAAGCGCTGGGTGGTGGACGCACCCATGCTTGGAACGAGCGAGCGCGACGCTTGGTGATGCATCACGACCGGCTATCAAGTGTCTTCGAGGAACGGGTCTGGCTTACCGAGGCTCGCATGCTCGCCCGACGCTTGACCACTTAGTTTATAAACACCCTCTTAGCGTTTTCTAATAACCTGAATGGAGTCTGGATGAGTTGGTTGAGTTTTTTTACATGGAACCGACCAAGGTGGCCAGCCACCTCTCCTTTCCGTCCGACTTCAAGCGCAATCCGCCGCCCGGTCGAGCAGCACCTCGACCCCGGCACCGCACTGCACCCGCGCCACCGGCAGATCTTCCCCCGCCCGCCAGCGGCGCACCGCCTCGCACTTGGCTTTGCCGCTGACCAGCACGAGTAGGCGGCGGCTGGCAGCCAGGGCGGTCAGTCCCAAACTGACCCGTTCCGGGGGTGGCTTTGGGGCCCCGTGCACTGGGTGCACCAGTTCCTCGGGCGGATGCTGCTGGCCGGGAAACAGACTGGCGGTGTGGCCGTCTTCGCCCATCCCCAGCAGCACCAAGTCGAAGGGCAGTGCCGACTTCAGAGTGGCGGCATAGCGAGCGGCGGCTGCCTCCGGTCCCAACTCGGCGGGGATCAGGTGGACCTGAGCCGGCGGGATGGGTACGCGCTCCAGCCAGGCCAAGGCGGCCATGCGGCTGTTGCGCTCGGGATCGGACGGCGGCAGACAACGCTCGTCGCCGAACCAGATGTGCCAGCGGGACCAGTCCGCTTGGGCGCCGGCCAGCAGCCGATAGGCCGCCTGCGGAGTGCTGCCCCCGGCCAGCACGAGATGAAAAGCGCCGCGCTCGGTGATGGCGGACGGCGCGGTGGAAAGAATCCGCTCGGCCGCCGCCGCGGCTACCGCGGAGGCATCCGGATAGACCTGCCAACGGGTCACCGCGGAGGCCAGAGCATCGGTTGGGTCCATGGAGGTCCTCCAGAGTCTGCATACGGAGGTTCAGGCTAGCAGGTCCTCAATCCCCCAGCACAAAAAAAGGCGCTTCCCTGCGCCTTGGTTCGTATGGCTAGAAGAGCCCGATCACTCCGGCTTGTAATCCGGTGTGGCGTAGATCTTGTGAATGGTGAGGTCCGCCCCGTTGTACTCCTCCTCCTGATCCAACTTGATGCCGACCGTGGCCTTGAGCCCGCCGTACACCACAAGCCCGCCGACAAAGGCAATGCCAACTCCAAGCCCGGTGCCGATCAACTGCGAGGTCAGGCTGACCCCGCCCAGGCCACCGAGGGCCTCCAGGCCGAAGATGCCGGCGGCGATGCCGCCCCAGACGCCGCAAAGACCATGTAGGGGCCATACGCCGAGGACGTCGTCGATCCGCCATTTGTTCTGGGCCAGGGTGAAGGTGAACACGAACAGGGCACCCGCTACCGCCCCCACCACCAGGGCCCCCATCGGGTGCATGATGTCGGAGCCTGCGCACACGGCCACCAGGCCGGCCAGAGGGCCGTTGTGCACGAAGCCGGGGTCGTTCTTACCGAAGAACAGGGCCGCCAGGATGCCGCCGACCATGGCCATCAGGGAGTTCACGGCCACCAGGCCACTGACTGCCTCCACGGTCTGGGCGGACATCACGTTGAAGCCGAACCAACCTACGGTTAGCACCCAGGAGCCCAGGGCCAGGAACGGGATGCTTGAGGGCGGATGAGCGGCGATCTGTCCGTCGGCCCGGTAGCGGCCATGACGAGCGCCTAACATCAGCACCGCGGCGAGGCCGATCCAGCCACCGACCGCATGGACCACAATAGACCCCGCGAAGTCGTGGAAGCTGAACTCGAAGTTGGCCGCCAGCCAATCCTGGACACCGAAGTTGCCGTTCCAGATCATGCCCTCGAAGAAGGGGTAGATCAGGGCCACAACCACAAACGAGGCGGCCAGCTGCGGGTAGAACCTGGCGCGCTCGGCGATGCCGCCCGAGATAATCGCCGGGATGGCAGCGGCAAAGGTCAGCAGGAAGAAGAACTTGACCAGCTCGTAGCCGTTCTTCTCCATCAGGGTATCGGCCCCGGAGAAGAAGTCGATGCCGTAGGCCAGGCTGTAGCCGATAAAGAAATAAGCGATGGTGGAACTGGCAAAATCGGTCATGATCTTGACCAGGGCGTTGACCTGGCTTTTTGCTCGCACCGTGCCCACCTCGAGAAAGGCGAATCCGGCATGCATGGCGAGCACCATCACGGCCCCCGTCAGAATAAAGAGTACGTCGGTACCAGCTTGTAGTTGTTCCATTGGTGGTTTCCCCGGCTGTGATTCGAATACCCGCGTATAGCGAGCAATTAACACGCCAACCGGAACCTATCGGCAATCAGGGGGTTGCGGCCAAGGGGGTTTATTGAACGCACCAATACAGTGCGGTTTCGCCGAGAGCGCGCACCATTTTGGATTGCCTGCACCAGGCGGGCACATGCGTCGAGGGCACTGGTTACATCCTTGCGAACTGTTTGAGCTTGCGTTTCAGCCGTCGCTGGCGCCGCTCGCTATCGGCACCCGCGGGCAAACGCTCGGCCAAGTCCAGGGCCAGGCCGTAATTCCGGGTCACGTGCTCGTGGTACTTGGCCAATTCCTCGCTGGCTTGGGCATGGCCGGCGGCGGCCAGTCGCCGCCAGATTGTGCCAGCCTGATCCCAGTCGCCACGGCGCTTGAGCAAAGCCGCCAACAGCAAGAGCCCATCCGAGCCGAGCCGCGGTCTTTGGCGTTGCAGCAACGCCAGCGCTTCGTCGCCGCGTCCGGCCCGCAGTTGGCCGCGGGCGATAGCGGCGGGATCGGCACCCCAGGCCTCCGGCTCCCGATAGACCCGGGCCAGCACCGGCAGCAGCAGGGCCAGGGAGACCAGGTCCCAGCGATTGTGCTCCAATACCCGAGGCAGCAGCATCGGATCCCCCCGCTGCAGCCAGTCGAACCAGGCTCGGGGCGCCTCGGACCCCGGCAGGTCGTCCCGGCGCTCGAAACCAAGCAGGCGCCGCTCGGCGCTGGCCAGGCGGCAGTCAGGCCAGCGTCCGGCAAAGGCCCGGCGCAGGGGATACAACAGGTCGACATGCGGGAGGCCATCGAGGGGATCGGCGACGCCGACCAGGCGCGCCCGGGCCGTCAGCAAGGGGGCGTCGAAGCTCCGCCCATTGAAGCTTGCCAGGCCGAGGGCATCGCCCAACCAGGTCCGGGCCCGGCGATACAGCTCGGGCTCGCCGGCAAAGCGAGTCAGCAGGTATTGGCGCAGCCACAGAGTCCGGCCCCGGAGCCGAGCCAGACCGAGAAGGAATACCTGGGTACCGGTTCCGCCGGCCAGCCCGCTGGTCTCGGTGTCGAGGAACACCAGATCCGTGGCCCCCAAGCCTGCCGCCTCCGCGAGCAAGGGTCCCGGCTCGGCCAGCCAGGCGAGGGGCAGGCGGCCGTGAGCCCGATCCAGCGCAACGCGCTGCTCCACCAGGATCAGTCCAGAGGTCAGCAGCCGGCCGCCGCAGGCGGCCAGCAGGGCCTGCTCGTCGCCGACTCGGCGCGGCGTCCCGTTGCTCCCCGGCCCTGGACGCAGACGTTGGATGCGCGCCGCCAAATCGCCCTCGGCCGGCCCGCCCCGGCGGCCGGTCTCCCGGCTCAGGGTGCGCAGGCGCCGTTCAAGCTCCATCGTCGAGCAGTTCCAGCACCTGCAGGGCCGCGGTCTTGGCGGACCATCCCCGCTGCTCGTCCGAGGCTAGGATTGGCCCGACGCAGGCCGGGCAGCCGTGGGCGCATTCACAGGCCGCCACCAGGGCCCGGGCATCGGTTACCACGCCCCTGCGCTGATCGTACAGAGGGGCGGCCAGCCCCACCCCGCCCGGGTAGTTGTCGTACAGGAACAGGGTCGGATTGAAGCGCGCGGCCTGCTCCGGGTCCAGCTCGCCCCCGTCGGGCCCGCGCAGGCTGCCGCGGCCGTTGGCCCCGACCGCGGCGAACCAGCGGGCATCGCCGTCGCCCACCGCCCGCCCCAGGTCCGCGGGCTCGGACATCAGGCGCAGAGCAGCCACATGATGCAGGGCATAGGCAGCGCCCAGGAAGCCGTCCAGGGCTTGCTGGCGGCTGGGGAAGCGGGCCTGGAGGTGCTCCGGCGCCAGCTGCCACCAGGCGGCGCTGGTGTGCATCTCCTGGTCCGGCAGGCGGATGTCGCCGAAGCCCACGTTTTCGTGGCTGTAATAGCGGATCTTCTTGTAGCCGGCGATGCGCCGCACCAGGTGCACCTCGCCGTGGGCCGCCGTGTGGCAGGCCTGGGAGTCCTGCTCGAAGCGCTCCAGGATCTTGAGCCGGGTGTAGTCGATAGCGTCGGTATAGTAGTCGGCCCGGGTACGGCGCACGAAGGCCTTGCGCCCGTCCCAATCCAGGCGCTCCACCTGGTAGGGGCTGGACTGCAGCATATAGATGGCGCCCTCGTAGAGGGTCATGGGCGCGCTGCTGAAGTCCACCTCGGCGATCACCTGCTGACCGCCCCCGCCGATGTCGATGACCACGAAGTTGCCCTCCGCCACCGAGCGCAGAGACACCGCGTTGGCTGGGTAGCTATCGGCCGTCCAGTGCCAGCGCTCACCCTCGCGATGCAGCAGGCCCTGATCCTGGAGATAGGAGAGCAGGGCCTCCAGGTCCTCGCCGCCGAACCGTTCACCGCTGCGGAACGGCAGTTCGAAGGCGGCGCAGCGCACGTGATCGAGCAGGATCAGCAACTGATCCGGGGCGATACGGGCCAGCTCCGGCGAGGCGCCAAGAAAGAACTCGGGATTGCGCACGATGTATTGGTCGAGGGGCTGGCTGCTGGCCACCAGCACCCCCAGGGCCGGCCGGTTGCGGCGACCGGCCCGTCCCAGACGCTGCCAGGTGGCGGCGATGCTCCCCGGGTAGCCGTTGAGCACACAGACATCGAGGCTGCCGATGTCCACCCCCAGTTCCAGGGCCGAGGTGGCAATCACGCAGTCGACGGCACCCCGGCGCAGCTTGGCCTCGGTGGCCCGCCGCGCGCCCGGCAGATAGCCGCCTCGGTAGGCGACGACCCGGGGCGGGCGCCGGGGGTCGCGATCGAACACATCTTTGAGATACTTGGTGAGCACTTCCACCATCAGCCGGGAGCGGGCGAAGACGATATTCTTCAGCCCCATGCGGGTGGCGAGGCGCGCGATGCGGGTGGTCTGTGAGCGGGCGGAGGCACGAATGCGCAGCTCCGGAGTCAGCACCGGCGGGTTCCATAGCAGCAGCTGCTTTTCGCCCCGGGGCGCCCCGCTTTCGGTGATGGCGCTAACCGGCTCTCCCAGAAGCTGGCCCGCCAGTGCCTCGGGGTTGCCGATGGTGGCGGAGCAGAACAAGAAAACCGGCTCCGCGCCGTAGAATGCCAGCACCCGGCGCAGCCGCCGCAGCAGATTCGCCATGTGGGAGCCGAACACCCCGCGGTAGCTGTGCATCTCGTCGATGACCACGAAGCGCAGGGCCTCGAAGAACTGGGCCCACTTGGTATGGTGGGGCAGGATGCCCTGGTGCAGCATGTCCGGGTTGGAGACCACGATATCGCCCCGGGTCCGCACCGCCTTGCGGGCATCCCCCGGCGTATCGCCGTCGAAGGTGAAGGCGCGCGCGCCCAAGCCCCCGGCCGCATTGAGCTCGGACAGCTCCGCCACCTGATCCTGGCTCAGGGCCTTGGTGGGGAACAGGTACAGGGCCTTGGCCCGGTCCCGCAGCACCGCGTCGAGTACCGGCAGATTGTAGCAAAGGGTCTTGCCGGAAGCGGTGGGGGTGACGATCACCAGGTGACGGCCGGCCCTCGCCAGTTCCCAGGCCTGGTACTGGTGGGTGTACAGGCGCTCGATGCCGCGCCCGGCCAGGGCCGCCACCAGGCGCGGCTCCAGGCTCGGCGGCAACCGGCGGTAACGGCCCGGGGCGGCCGGCAGACAGAGCTCGCCGGTGATTCGTTCCGGGTACTTCTGCCGCAGATGGGCGGCCAGTTGCTCAACCGACGGTGCCGCCGCCGGTACCGGTTGCCTGTTTGCCGCCATTTCCCCCGCCTCCGATCATCGATCTCGACCCAGATACAGGCCGAGGATAACCGGGGGGGTGACTCATCCGGTGAGCCACCTTGGAGAAATCTCGCCTTGGGGCGATCGCGGTCCTGGGGCAGGATTGTCCTAAACCGAGCGCAGGGCGCGTACGGCCCGCCCGTTAGGGGCCTGTTTCCACCAATCCCGATGCCTGAACTCGCCGGCGTCCCGGGCCATCTCGGTGTATTGCCCATTGCGCCGGAAACCCCAGCCCTTGCAGCGGGGACCGTGCATGAACAGGGTCCAGGCCGGGCGTCCCTGCTCCAGGATCACGCGGTGGAAGTCCTCGCCGCGCAGGCGGTTCAAGCGCCCGGGCCGGATGTGGCGTTCACGCAACGCCTCCTCGCCGGGGTGCGCATAGCGGATCTCGCGGTAACCGCCGGTCAGAACCAGGCTGAGGGCCCGCCCCCAGGGGTGATCATGTAGACCGCGGTCCGGGTCGGAATCGACGAAGCGATGCAGATAACCGTGCCAGCCGAACAGGCCGAACAGGTAATAACGTTCTAGGTAGGGCTCCCCGCCGGGTCCGTCGATCAGACGGCAGGGGAGACGGTCGGTAATACGTATCAGGATCTGTTCCAACACCGCTATGCGCTCGGCTGCGAAATCAACATCCTCCAATTATCGCCTGGGGGTGGCTCATTTCGTGAGCCCGCCCCCCTTTTCATCACATTCATCGTTGGGTCGGAGCGACAAAGAGTCGAACCGGGCGGCCCCGACCGGGGCCACCCGCTGGCTCAGGACGAGGACTTGGACGTCTTTTCTTTGCTCTCGGACTTCTTCTTGCTGTCCGACGTCTTCGCCGAGTCGGATTTCTTGCTCGAGCTGCTGCTCTTCGACTTGCTCGACTTATTCCGACAATAACTGGCTACCTTCACCCCCTTGCCGGTGATGTATCCACCGACCCAACTGCAGGCATCGTTGGCTTTGCATTTGGACTGGGACATTCCCTTGCACGCGGACTCCGCCGCTGCCGAACCCGCGAACGCCAGGCCAACCACCAGGGCTAGAGTAGAAAGCGAGCGCAAGCTCAGTGTCTTGAAAGTCATCTGTGACTCCTCCATCTTTTCCTTAGTTGAAATGAGCGGCTGATGATCCCACTCCGATCCCGTTTTGTCACCCCCCTAAGCGGAAGCCGAAGATTGCCGAGCAGCGAATGCCCCGATCTTTTACAATTGGCCGCCAAGCGCCCCGCCAGCCAAGGGCGCCGGCCTAACGCCGCCGCACCCTTGGGAGCCGCAACCGATGAACTCGACCTTCGAAGCCCTGCGTGAGCAGATCATAAGTATTGCCGACCAGGAGCTGCCCAGGCGCTTCGTCGATTGCGCCAGCTCCGCCAAGGCCGACGGCTCACTACTCACCGAGGCGGATCTGGTCATGCAAAGGCGGCTACAGGCCTTATTGTTGGAGTCCGCTCCAGGCTATGCATTTCTGGGCGAGGAGATGCCGGCCTCGGAGCAGGCCGCGCGGTTGGCCGACCCGGGCCCCGGGGTCTGGGTACTTGACCCCCTGGACGGCACCAGCAATTTCGCCGGCAACATCCCCATGTTTTGCGTCTCGCTGGCCCTGATTCGTGCTGGCCGAGTCGAGCTGGGCCTAGTCTACGATCCCCTGCGCCGGGAGTGCTTCCACGCCGAGCGGGGGGGCGGTGCCTGGCTCAATGGGCAACGGCTGCGCCCGACGGAACGACCCTGGGAACTCAAACGCTGCACCGCCATGGTCGACTTCAAGCGGCTCAGCCCGGTGCTGGCCACCCGCCTGGTGACCGCCGCCCCCTATGGCTCCCAGCGCAACTTCGGGTCAGTGGCCCTGGAGCTCTGCTGGCTGGCAGCCGGCCGCGGCCAGCTCTACCTGCACGGCGGCCAGAAGCTGTGGGACTACGCCGCCGCGCTGCTGATCCTGCATGAGGCGGGCGGCCATTCGATCACCCTCGAGGGAGAGCGCAGTCCACCGCTGAACCTCGCCCCCCGCTCTACGGTGGCGGCCCTGGACCCGGAGCTGTTCCGCCAATGGTGCGGCTGGCTCGGGGTGCCCGCAACCCACTGAGCCCAGGCGCCGCCATGAAGCCGACCGCCAAGACCCTGCTCCCCCTGGCGCTACTGCTGTGCGGGATCGGCGTGTTCATTTACCTGAAGATGACCCGAGCCGAACAACCGAAAGTGGAGATCCGCGAGCGGGTGTGGCAGGTGGAAGTGATGGAGGCCGAGCCGGCCACCTTGGCCCCCA
>CBDUCL010000121.1:0-8840 GCA_965365625.1 uncultured Chromatiales bacterium
CTGCTGATGCCGATGGGCTTCTGCGCCATCCTCGGCGGCACCGTCACCATGGTCGGCTCCAGCCCGCTGATCCTGCTCAATGACCTGCTGCTGACATCCAATCAGGCCCTGCCCCCGGAGCAGCAGATGGAGACCTGGTCGCTGTTCTCGGTCACCCCTATCGGCCTGGCCCTGGTGACCGCCGGCATCGCCTATTTCGTATTGGCCGGGCGGTGGGTACTGCCGGGCGACGGCGAAAGGGTCACGACCACCGACCCTATGGAGTACTTCAAGCACCAGTATGGGCTGGACTACCATCTGTTCGAGGTAACGGTGCCGGCCGACAGCGCGCTGGCGGGCAAGACCCTGGATGACATCGAGGGCCCGGCCCGAATCCGGGTGCTTGGAGTCCAGAATCCGGGCCGAACCCTGCGCTTCAGCCCCGGCGCCCTGGCGCGGGACGTGGGCATCGAAGGGGACTGCGTGCTTGCCGTCCTGGCCACGGTCAGCGACCTGCGGAGTTTTGTCGACAAATACGGGCTGCTCCTGCGTCAGCGGGTAACCGCCTTTGCCGAAGCCATGTCCGCCGACAAGGCCGGCATTGCCGAGATCGTGGTTCCGCCCGGTTCCAACCTGATCGGCAATAGCGCCCGCGATGTCTGGCTACGCAAGACCTACGGCCTGGCGATGGTTGGGCTGCATCGGGCCGGCACCACCCTGGCCGGCGGCGATGGCATCCGCGACATGCCCCTGCAGGCCGGCGATACCCTGGTGGTATTCACCCAGTGGAGTTCCCTGGCGCGTATCGAGCGCGACCGCAATTTCGTGGTGGTCACCACCGAATACCCGCACGAGGAGTTGCGCCCCCACAAGCTGTTCTGGGCCGGGCTATTTTTCGGCCTGGCCCTGTTTCTGGTGCTGTTCACCGACTTGCGCCTGTCGGTAGCCCTGCTCACCGGTGCCACCGGCATGGTGCTGTCCGGGGTGCTGAAGATCGAAGAGGCCTACCAGGCGGTGAGCTGGAAGACGGTGTTCCTGCTCGCCTCCCTGATCCCCCTGGGGCTGGCGGTGGAGACCAGCGGTACCGCCAAGTGGATTGCGGAACAAACCCTCGACGTGGTCGGCCATATGCCGGCCTGGGTGATCCAGGCCGCGGTGGCGGTGCTGGCCACCGGCTTCACTCTGGTGATGTCGAATGTGGGCGCCACTGTGCTGCTGGTGCCCCTGGCGGTGAATATCGCCATCGGCGTTGGCGAAAGTCCGGCCCTGTATGCCCTCACCGTGGCGCTGGCCACCTCCAACTCCTTCCTGATTCCGACCCACCAGGTCAACGCCCTGATCATGGGCCCCGGCGGCTATCGGGTGGCGGACTTCATGCGCGCCGGCGGCATCATGACCGTGCTGTTCCTGGTGGTGATGCTGGGGATGTTGAATCTGGTGTATTAGGGGCCCTATCTCACAACCCGCGCCACCAGAGATAACCGATGAAACCCGCCCAGCTCAGGGCCAACAGCAGCCAGGGCAGCCAGTGTTGTCGATCATCGCCACGCTCCTCGACCTGCGTGGGGGCGGACCGTTGCTCGGCCAGTTGGCGGTTGAGCTGCTTGAGCTTGCGGTCCAGCTCCCGGGTCTTGGATGCTTGGCGCGTCTTGTACTCCTCCAGCGCCTTGCGCACACCCTGGGCGATCAGCTTGGTCTGCTCCTTGGTCTGACCCGGGCGTTGGGTGGCCTGGGCCACTTTCATCGCCTCCTGTTGGACCACCTGGTCCGCCTGCTTCTTGGCTCTGGTCGCTGCCATAAAGGTTTCCGCATACTACGGTCAATTCACCTCGATCGGCCCGGGAGCTTACCGCATAAACCGGGCGCCTGCCTAACTCCGCTTGTCCTCGGAGCGCTCCGAATCGTCCGTGACACCGAAGAACTCCCGGTCCAAGACCCGCTTGAACTCCTGCTCCGGGATCTCCTCGTAGCCGCCACCGTCCCAGGGATAATGCCGCTCGACGGCGGGCCGATCGCGGTTGCGCAGGGCGATGGCGCAACCCACCCCCATCAGGGCACCGAAGAAGTGGGATTCGAAGGAGATATTCGGGGCACTCGGAAAGATGCCCCAAATCATGCCGCCGTAGAGCAAGAACACAATCAGCGATAGCGCGATGGCACGCCGATCCCAGCGCAGGGCGCCGATGGTAAAGACGAAGAACATCATGCCGAAGGTCAATCCGCTGGCACCGATGTGATAGGCATCGCGGGCAAACAGCCAGACCCCGAGCCCGGACCCCAGGTAGATGATCGGCAGCGCCAGGCGCGCCGCCCGGGGGTAACCGAACAGCAGCACTGTGCCGAGCACCAGCAGCGGGGCGGTATTGGCGAACAGGTGGGCGACGGAGCCGTGTATCAAAGGCGCCACGAGCACCCCGGCCAAGCCGCCGGGATCGCCCGGCAGCACCCCGTAGCGGGCCAACTTCAGATCCAGAAGGGACTGCACCAGGCGGATCGCCCAGAGCAGCGCGACAAACCCCAGGGCCCAGCCGAAGCAGCGGCGCAGGCGACCGGCGGCTGAATCCTCTTTTTCGCCTATCGGCATAACGGGGCCCTAAGGGCGCGGCTCCTCACCCTCACCGCACTGGCGCCGGTTGACCGCATAACCGGTGATCTTGCCACGCGAAGGCGGGTTGTTGAAACCGCACCGACCAGTGCACGCCGTCAGCCCCCGGCGCGAGGCCACTCCCTCCAAGAGGGCTATCAGGGCGAAGATGCCGAGGAATAAGCCCAGGCGAATCGCCATGTCGTGGTCCAGCAAAGCGCTTTCCAAGTTCGGTCTCCCAGTGCCGATGCGGGCGAGCCCGGCGCTGTTGTCGAGTGTTTGGGGCGGTCGGGCCCTCAAGGCTACACAGTCAGGAGATGAGGGCACCCGGCCTGCTTCTCCAGGGCCCGCTAGGCACCTGCATGTCGAGCTTGGCGTGCGGGCAGCCGGCCCTTCGCTGTCGGCGGGGTGCGTTGCCGGCCGGCTGCCAGGGCGCGCAACCCGGGCGGCGTACCCTTGAGCCCGGAGCGGCCGAAGTCCTGCCAAACTGCATCCCCAGCCGCCCTCTCCGACGTCCCGAGGCACTCGGTCAGGCCCGAGTACACCAACTCCAGCAGGCGCTCCAGACGGATGCGGTGAGTCTGCTCCGTACGGGCGTACAGCCAGTCGCTGAAGGCAAGAAAGCGGGCGAACGGCTGCGTCCCCAGCAACAGCGGTCGGCAGGCGCCGAAGCGCCCGGAGTTGATCACCAGGTCCCAATAGCGGGCGAAGCGTCCCATACGCTGTACCTCTTCAAAGCTCAGGGCCCGGGTCTGCAGCACCTGGTAGGGCGGGAACGGCTGGTAGACCATGCCCTGGCTTTCGGTGTGGCGCGCAATGGGGGCTCCGCGCAGGCGCTTGAGCAACCCGATCTGGATCTCCTGGGGCCCCAGGGCCACCAACCGGTCCAGTCCGGCGCCGAAGCTGGCCAGGTCCTCTCCCGGCAGGCCTACAATCAGGTCGGCGTGGACATGGGCCCCGCTCTCCCGGCTCAGCCAGCGCAGGTTGTCCGCACTCTTGGCATTGTTTTGGCGCCGGCCGATGCGGGCCTGGACTTCGGGATTGAAGCTCTGAACGCCGACCTCGAACTGCAGGCTGCCCGGGGGGAAGCGGGCGATCGCCGCCTTGAGCCGCTCCGGCAGGCGGTCCGGGATCAGCTCGAAGTGCAGAAACAGCCCCGGCTCCAGGCGCGCCAGAAAGAACCCCAGGATCGCCAGACAGTCTTCGATGCGCAGATTGAAGGTGCGATCCACGAATTTGAAGCGGCGCGCCCCGCGCTCGTAAAGCCCCTGCATGGCGGCGAGAAACGACTCCCGATCGAAAGGCAGCACCCGCTGGTCCAGGGCCGACAGGCAGAACTCGCAGCGGTACGGGCAGCCTCTGGAGGCCTCCACATAGAGCACCCGATGGGCCAGGTCCCGATGGTCGTAGAACCCGTAGGGTAGAACGATCTGCTCCGGCGCCGGTGGCACGGCCTCGACCACCTTGGAGAGCGGCCGCTCGCCGTCCAGCAGACGCCGGCAGAGATCCGCAAAGGCCAGGTCCGCCGGACCGGTGATCAGGTAATCCGCGGCGTCGAAGATGGGCAGTTCCCGATACTCGTGGCTCACCTCCGGTCCGCCGAGCACAATGCGGATCTCCGGACGCAACCGCTTGAGCAGGGCCACCAGCTCGGTGGTCTGGGTCAGGTTCCAGATGTAGACCCCGAAGCCGAGGATCTCCGGCCGCTCCGCCAACAGGCGCTCGGCGATGTCCATGGGCCGATCGTGGAGGGTGAACTCGAGAATCCGGGCCTCGGCCTGCAGCGGCCCCAAATTGGCCAGCAGATAACGCAACCCGAGCGAGCTGTGGATATAGCGGGCATTGAGGGTAACCAGCAGGATGCGGCTGCCGGCCGGCGGCTCGGCGTCGTTAGCTGGGGTCATTGGCGGGCTCGGTGCGGCTCCGGTGATCTAGCCATTAGAACCCAAACCGGACGCCAGGCGAAAGCGAATCCTGGTCCAGGGCATTGTTCGAGTCGAGGCCTAGCAGCCAGACGGCTCGGCAAAGCCATTCTAGTCTGTGGGGCTTGCAGCCGCGATCGGGCGCAGTGATGACTACTCGCGACGGTTCGCGGCTGCAAGCCGCTCCCACAGGGGCACTACTAGGCCCCGGGGATATCCAGGCGACATCTCTTTCCAGGCCGGCGCCGGAACTAGAGCTGGCTTAGACAGATGCGTAATCGAAAAGCGAATTGCCCGATCGCAATGACGCAACGAGGGGTTGGGAATAGATTGATGAATATTCCATGAATCGATCTGGAGCAACGGATGAACTCTTCAATCAGCAAGGCCCTAGGAATTGCGCTGTTTACACTTCTCTGCGGCGCGGCTGCCGCGGCCGGCGGCCCCGGCGGCGGTAAGGGCATGGGCCAGAACGCCGGTTACGGCTCTGGCGCCGGCTACGGTAGCGGCAACTCGGGCGCAAGCACCCAGGCCGCCTACGGCGGAGGCCAGGGCCGAGGGGGCGGTCAGAGCCAGGGCGCGGCGACGTCGGGCAATAACCCCAGTTGGGGCGGCTCCGGCCAGGGCGGAGGCTCAGGCCAGGCCGGCGGCTACGGCCAAGGCGGGGGCTCAGGCCAGTCCAGCGGCTACGGTCAAGGCGCCGGATCAGGCGCCGGCCAGGGCCAGGGCGCAGCCGGCGGCGGCGGTCAAGGCAAGCAGTATCGGCACCGCAACCAGAAGCAGAAAGGCAAGAATCGCTAACCCCGCCCCCATGTCAACCGCCCCCGCGTGACCCCGGTCAAGGCGGGGGCGATCCTCCCGCGGCATAATTCCGACTTGATGGGTAACGCCGACCCAGAGGGCGCGCCCGCTATCGTTCCCGCGCGGGCTGGATTAACCCGTTCGGGCGATTGAAGCCCCGGGACGCCTCGCGTGAAGTCCACGCATCCAAATTCCGCATCGGGACCAGAGCAGGGCATTGGCAGCATGGCAGTTCAAAGGGGAGCCTGGATCGCGATCTATTGCCCGAACAAACGGGCGTTTCTGATGGGCAAGCGCTCCAAATTCGTCAACAACCCGTTTGTTTGGAACTTTTTCGGCGGCGCCATCGATGCCGGAGAATCCCCCAAAAAGGCCGCCATTCGCGAGTTGCGGGAAGAAACCGGCATCAAGGCCGGCAAGAACGACCTCATCCCACTCGACCACGTCGAATTGCGCGGCCTGGGACATACCGGCGACGAACGCGACCTCTACTATTTCCTGATTCTCCTCGACCAGCCGCTCAAGCCCAAACTGAATGGAGAAAACTCCGAGTACCGCTGGTTCGACCAGAACAATCTGCCGCTGAGCCTCAACCGAGCCACCTTTGAAGCGATTCGACGGGGTTTCATCGAGAAGGCGGTTGCCTACGCGGCCAAGCACAAAAGCAAGACGATTCTCTTGTAGCGAGAAGCTGGTTCCGCACCACTCTCCTGCGCTGGCGGAAACGCGACTCTCATCATTCTCGCTTTCAGCGAACCCGTGATGGTTGCTCATGCCAGGAACGCGCGGCCTGGCCTGCATCTTCCCCATACTGGCATCAACACCAGAGGCCCGGCTGCTTGGCCTCTCCGCTTCTTCCCCTCGCGTCAGCGCAAACCTGAGCCCGTAAGGGCGTCAGCCGCTCGATAGGATTTTACTATCGATATGCTAGAAACAAACGATTTCACAAATCGCGGACGAATCCCGATACTCCACTCCACAGTCAGTTAACCACTAGTGTTCAGGAGTAATCGAGATGAAACTGCAGAACCGAGAAGGCCAGTCCGTACCCAATGTCGTTTTCCGTACCCGCCGCGACCACGAGTGGGTCGACGTGACCAGCGACGAGATCTTCAAGGGGAAGACCGTGGTGGTGTTCGCGCTTCCCGGCGCCTTCACCCCGACCTGCTCTTCCACCCATGTGCCGCGCTACAACCAGTTGGCCCCGGAGTTCAAGCGTCATGGGGTAGACGAGATCGTTTGTATCTCGGTCAACGACGCCTTCGTAATGAACGAGTGGCGCGCCGAGCAGAAGGCCTGGAATATCGCTTTCCTGCCCGACGGCAACGGCGATTTCACCCGCGGTATGGGCATGCTGGTGCCTAAGGAGGACCTGGGCTTCGGCGACCGCTCATGGCGCTACTCCATGCTGGTGAAGGACGGGGTAATCCAAAAGCAATTTATCGAACCGGACGTGCCGGGGGATCCCTTCGAGGTCTCCGATGCGGATACCATGTTGTCCTTCATCGCTCCCGACGCCTCGAAGCCGCTGGACGTCACCCTGTTTACCCGCGAAGGCTGCCCCTTCTGCTCCCGCGCCAAGGGCTTGCTGCGCGACGCCGGCATCCATTACGACGAGCTGGTGCTCAACCGGGACTACAGCGAGGTCACCCTGCGCGCCGTGGCCGGCGTTTCCATGGTGCCCCAGGTATTCATCAACGGTGAGCACATAGGCGGTTCCGACGACCTGGAGCAGTATCTTCAGGGCCAGCACAAGGCCGCCGCGTGATCCGAAAGGGAACGGGGGGTTCGCCCCCCCCTTCCCTGACAACCCCCTTATATCGGGGCGCACCGGCGCCCGGAGCAGTACAACAGGAGTCCCCCCAATGAATACCCATTTCGACTTGATCGCCATCGGCGGAGGCAGCGGCGGCTTGGCCGTAGCGGAGAAGGCCGCCCAGTACGGGAAGCGGGTCGCCGTAATCGAACCCAACAAAATGGGCGGCACCTGCGTCAATAACGGCTGCGTGCCAAAGAAAGTCATGTGGTATGCGGCTAACCTCGCCCACGCAGTGGACGACGCCAACCACTTCGGCATCCCCGCCAGCCGCGGAAACACCGACTGGGAAAAACTGGTGCGCGGACGCCAGGAATACATCGCCATGATCAACCGCTACTGGGATGGCTATGTGGAGGACAGCGGGATCACCCGCATCGACGGCACCGCCCGCTTCGTGGAGCCCCGTGTAGTCGCAGTCAACGGGGTCCGCTACAGTGCCGACCACATCGTGGTGGCCACTGGGGGCCAACCGATAGTGCCGCCCGTGCCCGGAGCGGATCTGGGCATCACCTCGGACGGATTCTTCGAGCTCACCGAACAGCCGCGCAAGGTGGCGGTGGTCGGCGCCGGCTATATCGGCGTGGAACTCGCCGGGGTGCTTCGGGCCTTGGGATCGGAAGTCAGCCTGATTGCCTTGGAAGAGCGGGCACTGGAAACCTTCGACCCGATGATCGGCAGCGTGCTGATGGACGAGATGCGCAAGCAGGGCATCGCGCTTCACATGAGCTTTCAGGTGACGGGTCTGGTCCGCACCGACCAGGGCATTGCTGTCGACGCGGTGGATGGGACCCGGCTCGACGGCTTCGATACGGTGCTGTGGGCCGTGGGCCGAGCCCCCAACACTCGGAATCTGGACCTCGACCGGGCCGGGGTGGAGACTCGGGCGAACGGCATTATTCCGACGGACGAGTTCCAAAACACCAATGTACCCGGAGTCTACGCCATCGGCGACATTACCGGGCGCAGCCCGCTGACTCCGGTGGCCATTGCCGCGGGGCGACGCCTTGCGGCCCGGCTGTTCGACAACCAACCGGACAGCCGTGTGGACTATGAGAACATCCCCAGCGTGGTATTCGCCCACCCGCCGGTGGGAACGGTGGGACTCACCGAGCCGCAAGCACGAGAAAAACATGAAAAGGTGACCGTGTACAAAACCGACTTCACCCCCATGCGCCACGCACTCTCGCAGCACGGCGTGAGTACAGCCATGAAACTGGTGTGCGTGGGCGAGGATCAGCGGGTAGCGGGTATCCACCTGATCGGCGACAACGTGGACGAGATGCTGCAAGGTTTCGCGGTGGCCGTAAGGATGGGCGCCACCAAGGCGGACCTGGACGGCACTATCCCGATCCACCCCATCAGCGCCGAGGAACTGGTGACCATGAAGGTACCGGAACCCGACCCCCAGCCCAACCACAGCCTGGACAGCGGCGTGGAGTGGAAGATGGCCAGTTGAAACAGGAATCTGAACTTGAGACTAGGCGTCGATACGTCTGGCTCCGGGGACCTCACCCCTGTTTCTGAGCAATCCGTAACCCTTGGCCTGACAGGGAACCGTCGGGCCTCGGCTACGCGATGTTGGCTTACCTAAAAATTCGGTGCATCCCTTTCAGCACTATCGAGCGTTTTCAGATCTCACCAAGGTAACGAGGTTCGGTCCGCTTTCGCGTGAGGCTTGGGAGACCTTGATGGAAGCGGCGATATCCATCGCCATTGTTCTGGCGAATAGACCATC
>CBDUCL010000122.1:0-8754 GCA_965365625.1 uncultured Chromatiales bacterium
CGTCGACGAGCCCGCGGGCGGCGAGGTATTCGGACTCCAGCTCCTGCAAGCGACGGACAAACAGACGGCCTTCGGCGACACCCACAAGGCGGATGTTCTGAATGTGATCCCGGCCCAGACAGCCGGCAAGATCGCCTCCGACGCCGGTCTGACCGACGACTCCGGCTGGTGCCCGATCGACCTCAAGACCTTCGAGTCTACTCTCCACCCCGGCATCCATGTGATTGGCGACGCCAGCATTGCCAAGGGTATGCCCAAGTCGGGCTACGCGGCCAACTCCCAGGCCAAGGTGTGCGCCGCCGCTGTGGCTGCCATGCTTGCCGGCAACGAGGTGGGCAGCCCGTCCTACGTCAACACCTGCTACTCCATCGTCGGCAAGGACTACGGCATCTCGGTGGCGGCGGTATACCGGCTGGCCGAGGACGGCAGCAAGATCACCAGCGTTTCCAGCGGCCTGACCCCGAGCGACGCCAGCGCCGAACAGCTCAAGCGCGAGGTGGCCTACGCCCACAGCTGGTTCAACAACATCACCGCCGATATCTTCGGCTAAGCGATAATCGGCGGGGGCGCACCCCCGCCCAACCCAACGTACCGCCAGGGACGCCTGCGCCCTACCCTTTTCCCGACGGCAACCGGCCGCTCCCTGGCCCTACCCGCGGACCCTTAGCATCGGCCCCCGGAACCTGCGCTGAGCCTGGCCGGAATGCCCCAGGGCTACCTGATCAAGCAGCTCGAGCACTACCAGAGCGGCGAACGCAACAACGACCGCATGTACATCATGGCGTCCTTGAGCCAGCTGCTGCCGCCGGAGGTGACCGAGATCGCCATCCTAGTGAACCAGGCCATGTTGGACGTGATGGTGGCGGGAGCCACTGGAGAGTTTTGACACAGGCCCGGGGCGGCTGCAGTCGCCCCGGGATTTGCTCATTCGTCAGCCGCGGGAAATTCGAAGCTGGGCGGCGGCGGGCCCCAGGGATAAGGCGCCATCACGGGCTGGCGGGCGAATTTGGGAAAGTCCGGATTGGTCCAGCCCGGCTCGGCGAGCTTCTCCGCAGGCGGACGCAGCCGCGACACATAGTCCAATACGGCCGACACGTCCCGCGAATTGAAGCGGCGGATCTGCTTTACCATCTTGGAATTGGCGTTGCGCCGTTTGCCGGCGCGAATCCAATCGAACTGACGTACCAGATACGCATAGTCTTGACCCTGAATCAGGGGCCCGAATTCGTTGGCGACTCCCTCGCCCTGCGCGCCGTGGCAATCCACACAGTTTTCCCGGTACAGCCGCTCGCCGTGGTTGAGGTAGACCCCCGGGCCCACGCTGTTGGCTGGGTTCATCGGCAATTGGGTGATATAGGCCGCCACGTCCGCGATCTCCTGCACCCCACCCAGGGTACCCGGCACCGCGAACGGGTACATGATCGGGTTGTCTCGGTTGCGGGCACGGATATCTGCCAGCTGCTTGATAATCACCTCGGGCAGCTGCCCCGCCACCTGGGGGTAGGTGCCGTCGGGAGTGCCCCAGCCCTCGGGGCGATGACAAACGGCACAGGTCTGGTAGACGCGCCGCCCGTTTTCCAGGTCGGGGGTAAGCGCCAGGGCCTGTTCGACCTCTGCGGCAGCCTGCTGAGTATCCTGCGCCGCCAGGCCCTGGCTGCCTAACAAACCCAGGGCGCTCAAGGCCCCGGCCAGTATCGGTATTTTGTTCATCATCTCTCCTTGGAGGCGACTGGGCCGCTGTATCAAAGGATCGCGGACTGGTCGATGAAAACGTCCGAACCCCTTCGAGGCACGGATTAACATCGATAGGTAAAAGGGAATTGGGCAAGCGCCCGCATAGGGCCGATTATCCACCTGTACCGCATGATTGCAATTGCCGATCTTCCCCCAAGCCTGGTGCCCCCGGCTTGCACCGCGAGAGCCATACTGGTCTAATCCTTGTCGGCCCGCGCGGCCAGTTATAAAACCAAACGTAGCAGTTCAATCTGCAACTTTCGAATCCCGATCTCGGACCGTGACTGCCAACCAATCCCAACCCTTCGACGACAGTCCGCGCTTCGAGGCCCGCAACCTGGCCTGCATCCGTGACGACCGAGAGTTGTTCGGCGACCTCAACTTCTCCATTGGCGCCGGCCAAGCCCTGGTGCTGGAGGGCCAGAACGGCAGCGGCAAGACCTCTCTGCTGCGCATCTTGTGCGGCATTCGCTTGCCGGAGTCCGGCTTTGTGCTCTGGTGCGGCGAGGACATCTTTAAGTTGGGCCCTGAATTCCATCAGCACATTGCCTATCTGGGGCACAAGGACGGCAACAAGCTGGACCTGACCCCGGAAGAGAACCTGCGCATGGCCCGCGGCCTGGGCAAGGCCCGAGGCGAGATCAGCATTAACGAGGCCTTGGATCAGGTCGACCTCTATGGCTTTGAGGACGTGCCCACCCGCAACCTGTCCGCCGGCCAGCAGCGGCGTCTGGCCATCGCCCGTCTGCTGATCACCGAGGCCCGACTTTGGATTCTCGACGAGCCCTTCACCTCCCTCGACCGCCAGGGCATCGAGAAGGTCGAGGGCCTATTCCAGCGCCACCTGCAAGGGGGCGGGATGGCCGCCATGACCACCCATCATCGCATCCGTTTCGCCGCCGACCAGGCGCTGAGGATCAATCTCTCCGCATGAGCACCCTGTCCCTGTCCAGCGCCTTCGCCCTGTTGCTAAGGCGCGACCTGACCCTGGCCTATCGGCGGCGTGCCGAGCTGATCAACCCGCTGCTGTTCTTTGTACTGATCACCAGCCTGTTTCCTCTCGGCATCGGCAGCGACGCCAAGCTGATTCAGGCGGTCGGCCCGGGGGTGATCTGGGTAGCCGCCCTGCTCGCCTCCCTGCTGTCGCTCGACAGCATGTTCCGCTCGGATTTCGAGGACGGCTCGCTGGAGCAGTTCATGCTCAGCGCCCACCCGGTGTCGGTGTTGGTGATGGCCAAGGTATTCGCCCACTGGCTGATCACCGGCCTGCCATTGCTGCTGGTGGCCCCGCTGCTGGCCATGATGTTGACCCTGCCAGGCCAGGCGCTGGGGGTACTGCTGGCGACCCTGGCTCTGGGCACCCCGGTGCTGAGCCTGATCGGGGCAGTGGGGGTGGCGTTGACCGTGGGCCTACGCCGCGGAGGGGTGATTCTTTCCCTGCTGGTGCTGCCCCTGTATATTCCGGTACTGATCTTCGCTGCCGATGCGGTGCACACCGCCGCCGCCGGCATCCCGGCCACCGCCCAGCTGTCTTTTCTTGCCGCCCTGCTGGCCCTGGCCCTGACCCTGGCGCCCCTGGCCACGGCGGCGTCCCTGAGAGTGAGCCTGAGCTGACATGATAATGCGCTTCTTCCACCGCATGGCCTCGCCGGTGCACTTCTACCGCATCGCCGGCAAGTGGATCCCCTGGCTTGGCGGCATTACCTTGCTGTTGATCCTGTATGGGCTTTACGGCGGCTTGATCCTAGCCCCAACCGACTATCAACAGGGCGAGAGCTACCGCATTATCTACATCCATGTGCCGAGCGCCTGGATGTCCATGTTCATCTATGTGGTGATGGCGGTAGCCGGCCTGATCAGCCTGGTCTGGCGTATGAAGCTGGCCGAGGTGGTAGCCATTAGCAGCGCCCCCATCGGCGCCTCGTTCACCTTTCTTGCCCTGGTCACCGGATCCCTTTGGGGCAAGCCGATGTGGGGTACCTGGTGGGTATGGGACGCGCGCTTGACCTCGGAGCTGATCCTGTTGTTCCTCTATCTGGGCATTATCGCGCTCTACAGCGCCATCGAAGACAAGCGGGTGGCGGCCCGGGCCGTGTCCATCCTGGCCTTGGTGGGGGTGGTCAATATTCCCATCATTCACTATTCGGTGGAATGGTGGAACACCCTGCATCAGCCGGCCACCATCACCAAGCTCGATAAACCCTCTATCGATGTGGACATGCTGATCCCACTGCTGATCATGGCCCTGGGATTTAAACTTTATTACGCCACCGTTGTCTTAATGCGGGCACGTTGCGAGGTGCTCGAGCGGGAACGCAATAGCCGCTGGGTAAAAGAACTGGTGGAGGCCGAGCCGCGATGAGCGAATTTTTCGAGATGGGCGGTTATGCCGCCTATGTCTGGCCCTCTTACGGGCTGGCCCTGATCGTATTGATTGCCAATCTGGTGGCACCGATCCTGCAGCGCCGCCGGACCATCGCCGATATCGCCCGCAAACTGCGACGGGCAAGGAGAGAGCAATGACCCCGATTCGAAAGAAACGCCTGACGCTGATCGGCATGATGGTGGCCGGCATAGGCATCGCGACCTTCCTCGCCCTGAAGGCGTTCGACGACAATCTGATGTTCTTCTTCTCCCCGTCCGAGGTGGTGGCCGGCGAGGCCCCGACCGGACATCCGTTCCGGGTCGGCGGGTTGGTCACCGACGGTAGCGTACGGCGCCTCCCGGACGGCCTTACCACCAAGTTTGACCTTACCGACAATGCCGAAACCATCAGCGTCCAGTACACCGGCATCCTGCCCGACCTGTTCCGCGAGGGCCAGGGCATCGTAGCCATGGGGCAGCTCGACGGCCAGGGCAACTTCGTCGCCGACGAGGTGTTGGCCAAGCACGACGAGAACTACATGCCGCCCGAGGTAGCGGACTCGCTGAAGACCGCGCACGTAGAAGGCGTCGTCAACATGCAGCAGGAAGCAGCGCGATGATTCCGGAGATCGGCCATTTCGCGTTGATCCTGGCGCTTTGCCTGGCGATCACCCAATCGGTGTTCCCTCTCGTGGGGACCTTCACCAACACCCCGTCCTGGGTGCGCATGGCCCGTCCCCTCAGCGCCGGACAGCTGGTGTTCATGAGTATCGCCCTGTGGGCCCTGATCGAGTCTTTCCTCAGCGACGACTTCTCGGTGTCCTATGTGGCCATGAACGGCAACAGCCTGCTGCCGACCGTGTACAAGGTCTCGGCGGTCTGGGGCGCCCACGAGGGCTCGCTGCTGCTTTGGGCCTTTATGCTGGCCGGATGGAGTGCCGCCATCGCCGCCTTCAGCCGCAACCTTCCGCATGAGGTGGTGGCCCGAGTGTTGGCTGTCATGGGCATGATCACCGTCGGTTTCCTGCTGTTCATGCTGCTCACCTCCAACCCCTTCGACCGGGTCTTTCCGCCCCTGACCGAGGGCCGGGAGCTCAACCCGATGTTGCAGGACTTCGGCCTGGCCGTACACCCGCCGATGCTCTACATGGGCTACGTAGGCTTCTCGGTGGCCTTCGCCTTTTCCATCGCCGCCCTCATCGGCGGCCGCCTCGACGCCTCCTGGGCCCGCTGGTCCCGGCCTTGGACCACGGTGGCCTGGGTCTTTCTCACCCTCGGCATTACCCTCGGCAGCTGGTGGGCCTACTATGAGCTCGGCTGGGGCGGTTGGTGGTTCTGGGACCCGGTGGAGAACGCTTCGTTCATGCCTTGGCTGGTGGGTACGGCCCTGATCCACTCCCTGGCCGTGACCGAGAAGCGGGGGGCCTTCAAGAGCTGGACCGTGCTGCTGGCCCTGTTCGCCTTCTCGCTCAGCCTGCTCGGCACCTTCCTGGTGCGATCGGGAGTCCTGACCTCGGTGCACGCCTTCGCCACCGACCCCGAGCGCGGTGTGTTCATTCTGGTGTTTCTGTGTCTGGTGATCGGAGGCTCGCTGGCCCTGTACGCCTGGCGCGCACCTTCGATCCACAGCGGCGGCCGCTTCGACCTGTTGTCGCGGGAGACCTTTCTGCTCGGCAACAACCTGCTGCTGACCGTATTCATGGTTCTGGTATTGCTCGGAACCCTGGCGCCGCTGATCTACGATGCCATGGAGTGGGGCAAGATCTCGGTCGGATTCCCCTGGTTCAACAAGATGTTCGTCATGCTCGCCCCCTTCCTTGCACTACTGATGGGGTTCGGACCCCTCGCGCGCTGGAAGCACAATGAGCCCGGCGAGCTGCTGCGCCAGCTGCGCTGGGCCCTGGCGCTGAGTCTGGCGGTCGGGCTGCTGACCCTGCTGCCCGGGCTGGCGGACGGAAACCTGATGGTGGCCTTGGCCGCCGGCCTGACGGTGTGGCTCGTCGCCACCCACCTGCAGACCCTGCGCAAGCGCCTTCGCAACAAGCAAGGCCTGAAGGGGATGCTCGGCGACCTGGCCGGCGGCGGGCGCAGCTACTACGGCATGCTGATGGCCCATCTGGGGGTGGCGATGTTTATCGTCGGCGCCACCATGGTGTCCCACTACGGCGTGGAGAAAGACATCCGCATGTCGCCGGGAGACAGTGCCGAACTGAGTGGCTACCGCTTCCTGTTCGAGGGGGTCGAGCGTGTCCGTGGCCCGAACTATACCGCCGACCAGGGCAGCTTCAGGGTATTTCAGGGCCAGCAGGAAGTCGCCCACCTGGAACCGGAAAAGCGTACCTACTTCGTGCAGACCAAGCCGATGACCGAGGCCGCCATCTTCTGGGGCCTCAAGCAGGATCTGTATGTCTCCCTTGGCGAGGGTCTGGGCGGCGGCGACTGGAGTATGCGGCTCTACTACAAGCCCTATGTGCGCTGGATCTGGCTCGGCGGCCTGTTCATGGGGCTGGGCGGCCTGCTCGCGGTCAGCGACCGTCGCTACCGCACCCGCCGCCGGCGGGCCAAGGCCAGCGCGCCTGCAGGCGCAGACGCCAGCGGCAAAGTCGTTTTGGAGCAGGGCTGATGAGCCGCACCCTGAAGGCCCTCATTCCCCTGGCGCTGTTCATCGGCATCGCCGCCTTCCTGTTCAAGGGCCTGGGCATGAACCCGCGAGAGATCCCCTCGCCCTTGATCGGCAAACCCCTGCCCCAGTTCGAGCTGCCGCGCCTGCTGCAGCCCGAGCAGACCCTGAGCAATACCGACCTGCTGGGCAAGGTCAGCCTGGTCAATGTATGGGCCACCTGGTGCGTGTCCTGCCGGGCGGAACACGAGGTCTTGGTGCAACTTGCCCGCAGCGGCCAGGTCGATATCTACGGTCTGAATTGGAAGGACGAGCGGGACAAGGCCACGCTTTGGCTGCGCCGCCTGGGGGACCCCTACACCGCCACCGCCTTCGACAAAATAGGCCGCACCGCCATCGATCTGGGGGTATACGGGGCGCCGGAGACCTTCGTCGTGGATGCCAAGGGCACGATCCGCTATAAGCACGCCGGGCCCCTCAGCGTCGAGCTGCTGAACGAAAAGATACTACCCCTGGTACAACAACTGAAGGCGGAAAGCTGATGCTGCGTCTCCCCCTGCTGCTGTCCCTGCTGCTCTGGCTGGGCACCGCCCTGGGCGGCACCCTGGCCTCGTACGAGTTCGACGACCCGGCGGACAAGGAGGCGTTTCGCGCCCTGATCGAGGAGATCCGCTGCCTGGTGTGCCAAAACGAGTCCCTGGCGGGTTCCAACGCGGAACTGGCCCAGGACCTGCGCCAGGAGATCTACGACATGTTCCGCGCCGGCAAGGGCAAGCAGGAGATCGTCACCTTTCTGGTCGACCGCTACGGCGATTTCGTGCTCTTCCGCCCGCCGCTGAAGCCCTCCACCTACCCGCTCTGGTTCGGCCCCATCATCCTGCTGGTAGTCGCTACCTTCTTCCTGTTCCGTGCCCTGCGCAAGAAAAAGGTCAGCCCCGAGGCCGAGCTGTCCGCAGAGGAGGAGGCGCGCCTGGCGAAAATGCTGGAAACCGAGCCGCAAGGCCGACAGGAAACCGATAAATGACGCTGTTCTGGATCATCGCCGCGGGCTTGATCGTGCTCGCTTTGGGGTTTGCCGCCCTGCCCATGCTGCGCAACAAGCCCCTGGCGGGGGTGGATGCGGACGAGCTGAACCTGTCGGTGGTCCGGCAGCAGCTCGCGGAGCTTGAAAACGACCTCGCCAACGGCAACCTGGAGCAGGCCCAATATGACGCCGCCCGGCGCGACCTGGAGCGCGAACTTCTGCAGGACGTGCAGGAAGATGGTCCCAAGGCTGCCGGCACCCCGCGCTCCGGACTCTGGGCGCTGGCCGTGCTGGCCGCCGGCATCCCCCTGGGGGCCGTTGGGGTATATCAAAGCCTGGGCAGCCAGGAGATCATCACCCGCCTGGACACCCTGGAGAAGATAACCGCCGGCAGCACGCGCCCGGTCGCCCAGACCGGGAACTCGACCCAGTCCCAGTCTGGGGGCGCGCCAAGCGACCACGCCAAAGACATGCCGCCCATGGACCAGCTGGTGGACAAGCTGCACCAGCGCCTGATGGCCGAGCCGGATAACATCGAGGGCTGGATCCTGCTCGGGCGCAGCTACCTCAGCATGGGCCGGCTTGACGACGCATTGAACGCCTACCAGAGCGCCTACCAGCGGGCACCCAACGAGCCCGACGTGCTGGTTACTTACGCCCAGGCCCTGGCGCGCACCAACAACGGCGCGCTGAGCGGCCAACCCGCCGAACTGATCCGCAAGGCCTATCAGTCGAATCCCAGACACCCGACGACGCTCTGGATGATGGGCCTGATCCACTACGAGGAGGGAGACTTCGCGACCAGCATCGAATACTGGCAGCAGTTGGCCGCCATGCTGCCGCCGGACAGCGACGAAGGCAAAGAACTGGCTCGGTTTATCCAGCAGGCGCGGGAGCGCATGCAGCCCGGCGCCCAGATCGCCATGGCCCCCCCGGCCCAGCCCCAGGTCGAGGCCACTCCACAGCCGGTGAGCCAGCCACAGCCCCAACCGCAGTCCGACCCCGAGCCCGC
>CBDUCL010000123.1:0-8751 GCA_965365625.1 uncultured Chromatiales bacterium
CGCGCTCCCCGAGCAGGCCGGCGGCGGCATCCGATGAAAACGCCTCGCGCATCCGTCATGACGGGCATCCATCTACCCTGGGGTTGCTACATTTTACATGTATCCAGACCCATACACGTATCGCGAAATCGCCGAGTACTTTGGCATTCATTTAGTGACGGTGGGACGTATCGTGCGCAGGGCGATGCAACGATGCGAGAACTGACCCCCCAACCCTTCGAAAACGCGGGTTTACCGTATGGCGTTCAATCCGGTGCTATATATCATTGACGTATGCAGCCGCATTGTCGGACCTGGCTTTGTTCTCGGCCTTGATCTACTCCATGCCTTGCTTGCCATCGGCGACCGCATGCGCACTGCTATAATTTGACTGAGAGAAAGACCGCATCGAGGGAGCTATTTATAAGCTAGAGGAGCACAGATAATGAAGATCCACCGGGTTGCCTCAGGAACGCAATTGCTTCTCTGTATCGGGCTGTTAGTTATGGGCTCCTCCGCCAGGGTTGCCGCGGAAAGCCTGGGGCCCATCTCCGAGGAGACGCCGCCAGCAGCGTGCGATATCGGAGAATTCGTATCCGACGTGAGGTGTACTGGCGGCTATTGCGACAATATCCAAATCGGTTGTCAACGGTTGGCTGGCGCAATTCTCGGAAGGGCGGTTTGGATGCGCTGGGTATCGGAAGAACACGGCGGCCGTCGGCAATGTCCGAGCAATTCCTTGATTGCCGGCTTCGCATGTCGCGGGGGGCACTGTGACAACGTCTCCCTCTATTGTGTAGAAGTTACCAATCTATCAACGCCAATTTATTGTCGAGAGATAGGGCCAATCTCGGAAGAAGGGGGTGGAAGGCTAAGCTTCTTTGGAGCAATGATGGGCGACAAGGCAGGCCAGAAGTTTTTCGCCAGCGGTATTCGTTGCACCGGGCGCTATTGCGATAACAAGTATTTCACGGTTTGTGAGTATTAGGGAAACGCTTATTTATAGCGTTTCCTGTGCGGCCCAGGATGGCCCGCTATTTTTGATCGCTATAAACGATTGAAAATGGCGGGAGGGTGGGATAGCGGGGTCACCTATAAGAAGCCGACACCGGTCAATAAACAAATAGCTCCCATGGCGAAGATTCGCCTGGTTTGTGACAAAGCTTTCCGGCTGCGCGCCCTGGGCTTCTTCGTGTCATGCTGCTTCGAAATCGAAGCGCATCAGTTGCCTACAGAAATGTAGGTAAGGGGCGTGAGCAGGAGCGGAAGCTTCACCTATCAGGATCTAGGCCGCAACGATACCGCTGTGGCGGCCCCAGGCGGCACCGCCGCCCCAGAAAACCCTCGGTGCCGATAGGTGGCCCGTGCCAACTTGTTGGCCACCGCCTTGCGCGCCACCATCAGGTGGCTGCTGGCCAGCTTGCTTTGGTAGTAGGCTTTGATCTTCGGCGCTCAGATGATCCCGAAGTGCGCCGCCTCGATAAAGGCCCAGGCCAGATAGCGGTTGCCGTTGTTGCGGTTGCCCTCACCCTTGCGCTTGGCGTTGCTGATGCGTTCGGATTTCACGCAACGGGCAAAGGAGGCATAGTGTCCGGCATCGGCGAAGCGTCCAATCTCGCCGGTTTCGAGCAGAATTCAAATTCATAGAGCATCTGCGAACTCCAATATCACGATAATTCTGTCTAACTGTATGACGAGACCACCCAAGCTGGCGCTTGGTGACCATTCAATGAAGCGAGCCAACCAGTTCTATGGTTGTGGCCACTGATTGATAACGGTTCCCGCGCAGGGCAGGATGCCATTCCTCGGGGGCCCGTCCCTGGGCCGCCGATGCTGCCTTGGGCCTAATGAGCGAACAGCACCCCCCACACGAAGTCGACCTGAACTGCCCGCTGATTACTGGTGCCGCGGTCATAGTAATCGCCCACCTCGGGCGCGCCGTTGACCACGGTGCCGAGCCCAAACAGGTTGAGTCGCCCGCTGGCGCCCACTCCCGGCACCCCGGGGGCCGCGCCTTGGGCATTGACGGAGGCCTGCACATGACAGCTCAGGCAGGAGGCGGTATTGACGAAGCCGCCCTCGGTAATCGAGGCGCCGACGATGGTGGGATAGCCGTCGCGGTTATAGAACTGGGTCTGGGTGCCTTTCAGGCGGTAGCTCTTCCAGGCCGGGTCGCTGGCGTGGGGCAGGTCCGGGTTCACCGGGTTGGAGCCGCTGCCGATACCGGTGGCCTCGAACAGGGATCGTAGGCCCTTGCTCATGGTGCCGGACGGGTAGGTTTGGCCAAGCTTGAACAGGTCGGTCTGGTCGTCCAACTGGTCCTTCGTCGTGTGCGGCGTGACAAAGTGGCTGTCGATGGTGATCTCGGCCGGCTTCTTCGGGTCGCTTTGCACCGGGGCCAGGGTGGTCACTCGGGTGCTGAAGCCGTAGCTGTCGTTGCAGCCGGTGAAGTCGCAGCGCCCGGGGTTGGCCACATGCTCGAAGGCGTACCAGTGCCAATTCGGCAATGCCTTGGAGGCCCCGGTGATCGCCGCCAGGTAATACAGCCCCTCCTGGTAGGTCTTGCCTTTGTCGGTGGAGGCATTGATCTTCATGGTGACGTAGGGGTGTTCCGGGTTTTGCGGCGGGGTGTTCGGGTCCTGGTCGTGATCGCTCACGTAACCGAGATCCAACATGGTCTGCTCGGGAATCCAGTCCACTTTGAACATGACCGCGTCCATCGGGTAGGCCGCGCCCTGCCCGGTGGGGCGGTAGGGGGCGCTGTTCTGGGCCTCGCCGGCGACCCGGGCAAACAGCTTGGCCAGCCCGGCCTGGGAGTAGAGCTCGTGGCTGGTGGTGTAGTGCACGAAGGGATCGTTTCGGTAGACCACCTCGACCTCTCGTTGGCGCGCGATGCGGCCCGGGTCCAGGACCCGCAGGAAGCTGGTGTTGTGGCTGGTCACCGGTTTGCCGCCGGCGAAAGTGGTCTCGTCGGCGCCGCCGTAGTCGCCCGGGATATAGGGGCAATACTCGCCGGGGCTCCCGATGTCGGCGGGCGGTACAGACTTGCCCGAGGCATCCCGATAACCCACCTGGGGCACGCCGCCGGGATCGACGAAGCAGCAGTCGTTGTCGCTAGACGAGCCGCACAGCGGTTTCGGATTCTTGACCCAGAGGGTCTCGTCATTGGCCCACTGGGTCCAGAAGCCGGCAGCCACCGCGTCCAGCAACTGTTTCCAGCCGAAGGCGTCGGCGCAGCTGGCCGCGGGGTTGCTGATCCCGGGGGCAAAGACGACTTCGCCTGCGGTCGCCGTCATGGCGCAGGTCGACGCGTCCCGCACCTGGCTGTGGAAGTACATGGCCGAGTAGGTGGAGTTCGATTGGCCGGCGCTCGCGCAGCCGGTTGCCAGGGCCAGGCCCGCAGCGGCCAGCAGCCGACTGCCGGAGCGGCGGGCCAGGGGCGATGTCGGGGTGAGAGGTTGCTTGTTAGTGCAGGGGGCTACGGGTTGCCGATTTCCGTTTGTTTTGCCGATCTCCATCGGTCGTTCTCCTTGTTTATTGTTTGAGCCCAAAGCATAGACCATCCGACCAAACCGGGGCTGGCGAATGCAGATGGTGGCGGTGAGCGACAGCAGGCCAGAATTCGGGTAAGGTCTGGGGATTACAAACCTGTCAAAGCGCCGAACCGGAGGGGTAGAGAATGTCTGACGAATGCACCGCCTTGCTCGCAAAATCCAGGCTGTTTGCCGGGTTCAGTCAGGCTCAGTTGGAAGAGGTGGTGACGCATGTGCAGCCGCGCCAGCTCAAACTCAAGCGCGGCGAGCGCTTGTACAAGCGTGGCGAACCGGCAGACCGCTGCTGGCTGATCCGCTCCGGCACCCTCACCGTAAAACGCGCCAGCCTGCGCACGCCGTTCCGTCAGATGCTCTACAACCAAGGCGCGGTGACCGGCATTCAGGGGCTCGCCGACCCGGGTTCCGAGCGCGCCGTCACCATGATCGCCGACGGCAAGACCGAGCTGGTGGAAATCACCCAGGAAGGCATCGCCAAGCTCAGCCCCGAGGCCCAGATCCAGCTCTGGCAGAACGTCTCCCGGTTGCTGCTCCACAAGCTCACGGCCTGTCTGTCGCGGGAAACCCTGGATTAACGGTTTTTCAAGGCCGGCTCAGCGCCGCCAGTCCATATAGCCCTAGGGCCCCCAACACCACCAGGCTGAAGCCGAAGTGGATCGCCAACAGGGTGGCCAGTACCGCACTGATCAGCGAGGCGCAGCCGTTGACGCCCCAGGCCCAGGGCACGAGCCCCGGAGCCCGGGCCGAGACGTTGCTCAGGGCCAGGGGAAAGGGCATGCCCATGGGGAATGCGAGCGGCGCGATCAGGGCCAGTGCGAGGGCAATCTTGAGCGGGTCCGGCAGGGCGATTAGGGCCTGGAAGAGGGGGGGCAGCAGCCAAAGGTAAGCCAGGGCCACAGCGGCCAGGGCTGCCAGGGCGGCCAACATGCCGCGGCGGCGGTTGGCCAGGCGCCCGGCGAAGCGGCTGCCCAGGCCGGAGAACAGCAGAAAGCCGCAAAGCACCACCGCGACCGCATATAGGGGGTGACTGAGGAACAGGATAAAGCGCTGGATAAAGGCGATCTCCAGCATGAGGAAGGCCAGACCGATGGCCGTAAAATAGATGGCCACCCGCCCGGAATAGGCGCCCCCGGTCGCCGGCTCGCGCCGCCGCAGCAGGGCCAGGGGCAGCAGGATCAGCACCAGGCTTGCCAGCAGCGCCTGCACCAGAGTGGCCGCCAGCACCGGATAGCCCAGCTCCAGCAGCGGCAGCCCGCCTTGGCCCCATAGACCCAGGATTTCGGGCAGGGAGCGCCAGCGGAAGAAGTTGAAGTAGTACGGGCGGTCATCCGTGGCCGGCTCCAGCATGAACTTGTACTGCTCGATAAAGGCCCGGGCCTGCTCCGGGCCCGCCAAAAGGGCGCGTGCCGCCTGGTGGAAGTAGGGCGCGTCCAGGCGGTGGTAGCGGTTGGCCTGGTCCGGGGCCATGCCCGGGTACCAGATCAGGTCGAAGGAGCGCTCGGCGCTGAAGGCCCACGAGCGTTCTACTTCGGCTGGGGTTACCGGGCCGTTACGCACCAGCAGGGTGCTGGTGCTCCAGCCGCGGATCATCAGCAGCCGGGCACCCGGGTCCCTCACCCCCTGGTTACGGAGGGCCTGAGCGGCGCTGGCCAGCAGCTTGACGCCGTCCCGGGGTGGCAGCTGGACCCAGCGGGTGATCGCCAGCCAGCCGTTCGGCGCCAGATGGGCCAGGTATTCCTGCAGGGCCTCCAGGGTGTAGAGATAACTCTCGCTAAGGGCATAGACCCCGGCGGAGGCGGCCCCGGCGGCGTCCAGCAGGGCCACCTGGATCAGGTCGTAGCGCTCCGGGCTGGCGGCGACGAAGCCCCGGGCCTCGGCAATATGCAGGTTGATCCGGTCCTGCAACAGGTTCCAACCGGAAAACTCGGCGTAGTCATCGGTCACCAGTTGCGCGACTTGGGGATTGAGTTCCACCGCGTCGATCTGTTCTACCCCGTGATAGACCGCTTGCAGCACGCCGCTGCCGCCGCCGGCCCCCAGCACCAGCACCCGGCCGGGTGGGCTCAGGTGATAGGGCAGGGCGGAGGTCAACCAGTCCAGGTATGCCAGGCCCTCGCGCCGCCCGTCATAGCGGTTGATGGGGGTCAGGGCATCGCCGTCGCTGAGAATACCAAGCTGCTCGGGTGGGGATGCCGGGCTGCCCAGGCTCAGACCCGGGGCCTGACGCAAGGGTACCTGGGGGCTCTCGATCAGGGTCACCAGGCCCAGGGGACTGGAGCGCTCGGCCAGCACTCGGGTGCCGGGGATGCGCAGCAGCTGGCTCAGCTCCTTATACTCCGACAGGCGCGGCTCTAGCCAGGCCGCCGGCAGCGCCGCCAGTAGGCCGCTAAGGGCGAGCAGGCCGGTGAGCCAGAGTCGCCGCCCCGGCAGCCCCATCTGCCACACCGCCAGGATGCCGGCGAGGGGGCCGGCCAGGGCCAGCAGGCGCAGCAGCTCCGCCGGAGCGAGCAGGAACAGCAGCAGGATAATCCCCAGGGACCCGGCCCCGGCGCCCAGGAGGTCGAAGCTGTAGAGGCGGCCGATCTCGCCGCCGAAGCGCTGAAACGCCAAGCAGATGCAGCTGGCCGCGCACAGGAATGGCAGGAACAGCAGCAGGTAGCAGGCCAGCAGGTAGAGCCATTGGCGGCGGTCCCAGAGGATCTCCAGGGTGTTGAACGGCAGCTGCTGGGCGAGCAGGAAACCGCCCAGGCTGGTGATCCCGAATAGCACCGCTCCGAGCACGAAGGCCGGGCCGAAATGGGGCAGCAGGCGCCCCCGGGCCAGGGTCAGCAGGGCGCCGCTGGCGCCGTAGCCGAGCAGGGCCAGGCTGATCACCATATAGGCGAAGTGGTGCCACTGGACGATGGAGAACAACCGCATCAGCAGCACCTCGTAGGCGAGGGCCGAGGCGGAGATCAGGGCGATGGCGTAGACCGGCGCCCGGATTGGGAGAGGGTTGGGGGCGGGGCGGTCGCGCATGGCCCTGGCCCCGTCCCGGTCAGTGCTCGCCGGTCAGTGGCACGAAGCGTACCGGCAGCACCTGGCGGCTGAGCACCGAACCGTCGGCCTGCTTTTCCACCAACATCAGCTGCTGCACCTGGAACCGTCCGCCCACCGGGATCACCATGCGCCCGCCGGGCCTGAGTTGCTCGATCAGCGGCGGGGGCACGTGGCTGGCGGCGGCGGTGACGACAATGGCATCGAACGGCGCGGCCGACTCCCAGCCGTAGTAACCGTCGCCCTGGCGGGTATGCAGATTGGCATAGCCGAGGCGCCGCAGCCGCTCGCCGGCCTCTTCGGCCAACTCGGGCACGATCTCGATGCTGTAGACCTCGGCCACCAGCTCGGCCAGGATCGCCGCCTGATAGCCGGAGCCGGTGCCGATCTCCAGCACCCGGGCTTCGGGCTCGGGACCCGCCAGGTCGCTCATTAGGGCGACGATATAGGGCTGGGAGATGGTCTGGCCGTGGCCGATGGCGAGCGGGCGGTTCTCGTAGGCGTAAGGGCGCTGGCGCTCGGGTACGAACTGATGCCGGGGCACCCGCCCCATGACCTGCATTACCTGCGGGTCCAGCGCCTGCTTGTCGATGTAGTGCGAGGTTGCGGCCACATCGGCCTCGATCTCGGCCACCATGCCGGCGCGCAGCTCGGCAAAGCCGTCCGCCGCTGCCGCTGGCGTCAGTAGCAGCAGGCCGAGCAGCAGGCCGCAGCTAGGCCGCCGCCGGGGTTTCGTCAAAGGCATAGGCGCCATAACCAACCACCTGATCTCTTGGGCCGGCGGTATCGCCGGAGTTGCGCAGGTCCAGGATTCGCCCGCGTAAACCGTGGCGCTGGGCCGCCCGCAACAGCCCGCTTACCGGGATGCGCCCGCAGGCGTCCTCGTAGCCGATGGCCTCGGGGCGCAGCGCCTCGATGGCCTGGGAGGTGGCCTGATCCATGCGGCGCGCAGTGGCGTAGTCATGGTAATGGCTGAGATCCGAGCTGATCACGAAGCGGGTCTCGGGCCCGCCCCAGAGGCGCTCGATCACTTCCGCCACTTCTTCTGCGCTGGCCTCCCCCACCACCAGGGGCACCAGGCGGAACTCGCCCAGAACCCGCTGCAGGAACGGCAACTGCACCTCCAGGCTGTGCTCCTGGGCATGGGCCCGGTCGAGTACCTGGACCTGGGGCAGGCCGTCGAGCAGCGTCATCGCGTCCAGGTCGAGGGGGATCTCCCCCAGCGGGGTGCTGAAGCGCTCTGCGGAACTCAACGCCAGGCCTTGGAAGGGCACCCGGTGGGAGGGCCCCAGCAGCACGATGCGTCGGATTTCGTCCCGGGCCGGGGCCAGTTGGGCATAGGCGTTGGCGGCAATGGGGCCGGAATAGACGAAGCCCGCATGCGGCACGATCACCGCCTTCGGCGCAGCCCCTGCCGGCACTACAGCCTGGGCCATGAATTCGTCCACCATAGCCCGCAGGGCTGCGCTGCCGCCGGGGTAGAACATACCCGCAACCGCGGGGCGACGGGTGTTCGACATGGCATCCTCCTTGGGCCGGGGAGCGGCCCGGAATTGCTTGGCTTCCAATCTATAGTTTAGGCCAGGGTGGGGAAGTGGTCAGGCCTTTACCGGGCGCTCCGCCGCCGGCACGGGCGGCAGCAGGAACGAGATCAGGGCCGCTGCCAGCACGAAGGCGGTGGACCACCAGAGGCATCCGGTCAGGCCCTGGGTCTGGTAGACCCAGCCCGAGAGCACGGTCCCGGTGAGCCGGCCGGCGGCATTGGCCATGTAGTAGAAGCCCACGTTTAGGGCCACCTTGTCGTGGTCCGAGTAGGCGAGGATCAGGTAGGAATGGACCGCGGAGTTGATGGCGAATACGGCGCCAAAGGCCCCCAGGCCTATAATCAGCGACCAGGCCGGATCAAGGCCCGCCATCAGGGCGAGCGCTATGCCCGCAGGGAAAATGGCCAGCAGCAAGGCCCAGTTGCGGGCGCTGGCGCCTTGCGGGCCGCGTCCGTGATGGCCCTTGCGCAGCAAGGTCGGGGCGCCGGCCTGGACAAAGCCGTAGCCCACCACCCAAAGCGCCAGGAAGCTGCCCACCTCGATGTGGTTCCAGCCGGTTACCGAGGCCAGGAACACCGGCAGCCCCACCACGAACCAGACGTCGCGGGAGCCGAACAGGAAGTAGCGCGCCCCGGACAGGA
>CBDUCL010000124.1:0-8733 GCA_965365625.1 uncultured Chromatiales bacterium
GGGGATGGCTTCGATCTCGGCCAGCGGCATCCAGACCACGCCGACCTGGTGTTTGTCCGGATGGTGGCCGCTGCGGGGCCGGTAGTCGCTCGGCACCTCGCAGGCGAACAGGAACTCCACCAGGTGTTTAGTGCTCGGCGGCTCGGTGTCCCGAGGCTTGAACCAATCGGCTACGTGCAGCAGGTTCCTGACTTGGACCTCGGTGCCGATCTCCTCCAGGCACTCCCGGTTGAGCGCCTGGTGCAGGGTCTCGCCCGGGTCCTGAGCACCGCCGGGCAGAGCGAAGCGCTCGCCGCGGGCGTCGCCGTCCTTGCGCAGCAACAGGATCTGGCCGTCGCGCAGGATCAGGGCTCGTACGGCATTGCGGATCAGGGGCAGCAGGTTTTCCATGCGATGGTCCGTTGTGTAGGTTTGGCAAGTGCCGGTTATCGCGCGTTTCGCCCGTGGGGCATCACGCCCCGCTATTTTTCCAATCGCCCCAAGCGATGGAAAAAAGAAGACTTCCGGAAACTGCGTGTTCGCAAGCCGCGCCGAAGAGCGGCGTCGATGGCATCATTCAGCTTGCGGTAATTGAAAGTATCAACTTACTGATTTTGCAACGAATAGGAATGCGGATTATAGCCCAGCCCAGGTGATTGGTCACATTGCTGTAACATTTTTCTCGACCAGCGGTTGCTTCGGCCGGCGTGACTGGTATTCTGGGTTGGCCGGACAAACCGCTGCTTTTTTCAGGGTTTTCCGGTCCGTGCAAGTTATTACGAGGACAGGTCGTGACCCGCATTCGCGTCACCCGTACGGTGAAATTTCCCGATCTGGTGCGCCTGAGCCGCTATCAGCATTCCCCGGAACTGGGGCCTCAGCTGCTGTTTTTCAGCGGGGGCTCCGCCCTGAACGCGGCCAGTCGGGCCCTCAAGGCCTATACCCACAACTCTACCCATCTGATTACCCCCTTCGATTCCGGCGGCAGCTCGGCCCAGCTGCGCAAGGCCTTCGGGATGCCGTCGATCGGCGATGTGCGCAGCCGCATGATGGCGCTGGCCAATGAGACCATCACCGGCCATCCCGAGGTCTATGACCTGTTCACCTACCGCTTTCCGAAGGACACGGGCAGCAAAAAGCTCGAGGCCCAATTGGATGCCATGATCAGCGGCGAGCATGCGCTGGTGGCCAGCATTTCCAACCCCATGCGGCGTTTGATTCGGCACCAGATCGGCTACTTCCGCGACGCCATGCCGGCCGACTTCGACCTGCGCGGGGCCAGCATCGGCAACCTGATCCTGGCCGGCGGCTTTCTCAACAATCACCAGCACCTGGACCCGATCCTGTTCCTGTTTTCCAAGCTAGTGGGGGTATTGGGCACGGTGCGGGCGGTGGTCAACGAAGACTTCCACCTGTGCGCCGATCTGCAGGACGGCAGTCGTATCCTCGGTCAACATCGCATGACCGGCAAGGAAGTGGCGCCTCTGAAGTCGCCGATCAAGCGCCTGCGCCTGTCGAGTCGCCTCGACCGCTTCGAGCCGGCGAAGGCTGCGTTGCGCAAGAAGCACAAGAAATTGATCGAACGGGCCGAACTGATCTGCTATCCGCCCGGCAGCTTCTATTCCAGCCTGATCGCCAATCTGCTACCGAAAGGAGTGGGTTCGGCGATCGCCGGGAACGACTGCCCCAAGGTCTATGTTCCCAACCTGGGCCTGGACCCGGAGCAGATCGGCCTGTCGGTGGATCAGTCGGTATCGACTCTCCTCGACTACCTGCGGGCCGATGCCGGGGATCGTTGCCCCAACAACCGGCTTGTAAGCTTCGTTCTGATCGACACCAAGCGCGGGGTCTATCCCTCCGCCTTGTCCCGCGGGCTAATGCAGGATCTGGGGGTGGAGGTCATCGATACCCGCTTGGTGAGCAAGCGCAGCGAGCCCCTGTACGACCCGGAATTGCTCACGGCGGCCCTGCTGTCGATGACCTGAGAGGTCTTTGCCTCTCTCGCGGCCCCCGCTAGCCGCACTCGCCCCCCAGCAGGCCGCTCTTGATCTCCGGATTGGGCGGCTCGCCGAGCCAGATGGCGATCAGGGCGGAGCCGAAGTCGGCCCCTTGAATACGGCCCTGGGAAAGGCCGTTGATGCTGACCTCGGTACCCTGGCCCGAGCGGTAGTCGAAATCCAGGCGGTCGCCCTCGGCGAAGTTCGCCATCATTGCCTGCAGCGCCTTGATGCGCGGCCCGAGCTCTTCGAAGCGGTCACCGGCATTGGCGGCGAAACCCTCCTGCCAGGCCTCGCGGATGTCGTCGGCATCTACGTCCCGCACGAAGTGAAGGGTCAAATGGCGCGCCCGGTCCTGGTCGATGATCGCCCGGGCATTGCTGCTCTGCTCGGCCAGATAGAGGCCAGCGGCGTAGACCTTGACTTTGAACAGGGTCGCTTTACGCACGCCCATGCCGTTCAGCGCCAGCGGCTGTTGGCCCGGGACTTCCAGTCGATCCGGCAGGCTTACGCCGATGCATTCGGCCGCGGTTAGGGGTGCCGCGACCAAGGCCAGTAGGGCCGCCCCGGCTAGGCTGCGGAGGTCGTGCGGTTGAATGTTAACAATTCGGCGGTGCATTGGCTTGGGCTGCTCCGTAGCCTGCTTTGGTTAATCTCCTAGACTAAGCGGAGAGGCCGACAATGCCAAGCGTGGCTGCCGCCAGCCCCCCCGGCACCTGGACAGGCCGGGTGGCTAGGGGTATATAGGCAGGCCGGAGCACCCGCTCGGTGCAAGGGGTGGAGCGGTTCCGGCCCCGATCGACTTACTTCGAGGTGAATTCCATGTGCCGAAACTATCTTGGCGCTTGCGCGGCCCTGCTGCTGATTGGTTCGCCGCTGTCTGCTGTAGCCCAAGGCAACCCCTTGGGCGCTGCCAACCCGCTGGCCGGGGCACCGGCGGGTGATCCCTATGTGGGCAGTTTTTCCGACGGCAGGCTGACTCTGGACGCGAAGCGCTCCGGGGCAGGCTATGCGGGCCGCATCCAGTTTTCCGGCAACCAATATGCTTTCACCGCCCAGCCGGCGGGGACCGCGTTGGCCGGGCATTTTTCCGACGGGGACCGGCAATTCCCGCTCAGCATTCGGGCCGAGGGCGGCGTCTTGCTGTTGGAAACCGGCGGCACCCAGTACCGGCTGCAGTCATCGGGCCAAGCGGGTGGCCTCGCGGCGGCTCCCAACGGCGGCGATCCGGTGCTGGCCCGCGGCACCTATGCGGTGCTTACCCAGGACAATGCCGCCGCTTACGTGGAGGCGCTGCGCTTCGTGCTCGGGCAACTGGGTGCCGGTCAGTTGTTGCAGGGCGTCTCCGACCAACAGTTGTACGCCCAGCTGGCGCGCGGCTTTAGCGCCGGTTCTCCCGAAGACCAGCTCGGCCTCGCAGTTGCCCGCGAGCGCTGGAATGCCACCCGTGCCGGCTGGGATGCCCTGTCCCAGGCCGCCAAGCTCGAGTTTGCCCGCGACGTGGTCTACGTAGCCTGGGGCGATCAGGGCCTGGCCCGGCTCGGCTTGGGCGACGGCGTCGGGCAGGGCGGAGGTGGTGGCGGCAGCGGGGGAGGCGGTGTCGGCGGCTTCGACATCAATCCCAATTACCCGGGCTCCGATTGCTGGGCCTCCGCCGGCTGTACCGACTACGATGCCGGTTCAGGCACCTACACCTACGAGGACTACGATTACGACACCGGCAGTTACGATTATTCCTATTCCCAGTGAACTTGTTTTCAAGCGGATCAATGACTTGGATGAGGTTTGGCGATTTCGGCAGGTGCGGTATCCCGAGCCCGCGGGAGACGGGGACGCGCCGCCGCTTCCGCGCCCAGACCGGGATCGGGCTGCGGCCAGAGCGAGGAGCATCGGCTTCAAGGCATTGGGCGCAAACGGGTTCTCGGGCAGGTTGGAGACGCTTCGATGGCGATCTTTCTCGCTGAAGTAAAGATCAGCGTCAATGCCCTGGCGGTGGGCATGTTCGTGTGCCGGTTGGATCGCCCCTGGCTGGAGACCCCGTTGCCGTTCCAAGGCTTCAAGATCACCACCGCCAAAGACATCGAGCGGGTCAGGCGTTATTGCGACCACGTCTACGTAGACGTGGAAAAGGGCATTGCCCCGAACACCGAGCAGCGCCTGGCCGGTGAGGGGGCTCCGAGTCCGGCCGCTGGGGACGGCGAAAACGAGTACGCTAGCCTGCGCAAGCTGGTCTACGAGCGGGCGCACCAGTTCGAGTCCGAACTGGTCGGAGCGGAGCAGGCCCACGATGAGCTGAGCGCCGGTATCTGCCGGGTAATGGACGAACTGAGCTTTGGCAATCGGCTGGAGCTGCCGGCCATCCGGAGCAGCGTCAACGCGATGCTCGACAGCGTGCTGCGCAACCCCTCTGCCTTCCTCTGGGTAAACCGCCTGAAGAAGGCCGACAGCTATACCTACAGCCATTTGATCGGTACCTCCATCTGGTGCGCCGTGTTCGGCCGCCACCTCGGCCTTCCGCGCGAGCAGCTGGAAGATCTGGCCCTGGGCGGCTTGCTGCTCGACATCGGCAAGGCGAAGCTCCCGGTCGAGCTGCTGAAGAAGACCGAGCGATTGACGGAATCCGAGTTCGAGCTGATCAAATCCCACGTCGACTTCGGTGTGCGCATTCTGGCTGAAACCCGCAATATTTCGCCCGTGGTGCTGCGCATGGTGGCCACCCACCATGAAAGGTGGAACGGCCACGGTTACCCCATGGGCCTCAAGGGCATGCAGATACCGGTATTCGGCCGCATAGCCGGGCTGATCGACAGCTTCGAGGCGATGACCGCGCCGCGCCCCTTCTCCCGGGGCGTCTCGCCCCACGATGCGGTGAGAGAGTTCTACGAGCAACGGGGCACGGTATTCGAGTCGGCCCTGGTGGAACAGTTCATTCGCGCCTGCGGCATCTATCCCACCGGCTCCCTGGTGGAGTTGAATACCGGCGAGGTGGCGGTTGTGGTGGGGCTCGAGTCCGCGAGGCGGTTGCGGCCGAAGGTGATGCTGTTGCTCGACAGGGACAAGCGGCCCTACAAGGAGATGCACACCGTCGACCTGTCCGTCGCCGGCTCGGAGCTTTCGATCCGCAAGGGCTTGGCCCCGGGCGCCTATGGTGTCGACATCGAAGAAGTCAGTCTCTAGCCGCTTCCGTCATGAACCTACCCGCTTCCCTGCATGCGCTCCCGATCGAGGCCCTGGCGGCCCTGATTGCGGGCATTCTGATTCTGCTGCTGCCGCGCATCCTGAACTATGTGGTGGCGGCCTATCTGCTGTTGGTAGGGATCGGCGGCCTGCTGCAGGCCTTTTACGGGCATGGGCTCAGCCCCCAGGCCCTGATCGCACTAGTGGCCGGGGTGCTGATCCTGATTCGGCCGGCCATTCTCAACTACGTGGTGGCCGTCTACCTGATCCTGTTCGGCCTGCTGGAGGCCGGTGTCCTGCGCTTGAGTTGACTGGTTTCGCACGACGGCAAACGCCGGGCGGGCCGGCGTTTGCTGGGGTGATGGAGCCGCGGCCGGGCAATCAGTAGGCCGGGGCGCTGGCCGGGTAGCTCAGGCCTTTCTTCTCCGCCTGCTCACGCACCGCGCCGTACAGCTGGTGGTCCAGGGATCCCTCGGCGTCGTCCATCTCCGCCACCTTCTGGCGCAGGTAGGCGTCGCGTTTGGCGGTCAGATCCTGGATCTCGTCCCGCAGCTCATTGCGGCGCTGGGCGGTCTCTTCGATCAGCGCCTGTTGCTTTGCCGGCTCCATGCCGACCAGGGGGGCGGGCAGTTCTTCCGCATCCAGGTCCGAGAGGTCGACCCGGCCGCCGGCGACGTCTTCCACCAGCTCAAACTCGCCGAACTGGTTGGCCTTGCCGCTCTCCGAGGCATTGAAGGCGGCGCGCCGAGCGCGCGACTCCAGCGAGGCCCCCGCATGCAGCTTGTCCGCCGCTTCGACTTTGCGCTGCTTGGCCGCACGTTGGTCGGCGCTGCCGTAGTAAAGGCGGGTCTTGTCCAGCTGGGCCGATAGCTCCGCCAATTCCTTGTCGTAGGGGCTGGCTACCGCCAGGGCGCCGCCGGACTGCTCGACCTGGAAGTAGTCGCCGCCGCCGAGCCGGGCAATGCGCTGCCAGGCGGAGGTGGTGTTGGTCACCTGGCCGCACTGAACCGTGTTGATCACAATGCCACGTTGCTTGGCGGCAGCAGCGGTCTCCGGGTATTTCACGTCGTCCTGGTAGTCCATGTGGGGCGGGGCATCGCCGACCAGGAACACTACTTGGTAGGCTTTCGGGTCCTGGCTCCAGGAGATGCCGGTCACCGCCTCGTGCAGGGCCTGGTTGACACTCTCTGGGCCGTCGCCCCCGCCCGCTGCCTGGAAGTCCATCAGGCGTGCGTAGACCGAATCCAGGTCGCTGGAAAGGTCCACTACCTGGGTGACGTACTGGTCGCCCCGGTCCCGGTAGCCCACCAACCCGATGCGGATCTCCGGGGCCGGCTCGGCCGCCGCCATGCTCGAGGCGATGGACCAGATCTTGTCTTTGGCGGTCTGGATCAGGCCGCTCATGCTACCGGTGGTATCCAGGGCGAACACGACCTCCACCTTGGGGGCCTGGTTGGTATCGACCTGGGGGGGCGGCGGTTTCGGGCCGCCGTCCTGGCTGCTGGGGTAGAAGGCTACCGCCGCGGCGGTGATCGAAAACAGTCCGATGGCGAGCAGGGTGGTTTTCATGGTTGGTCTCCTTCAACGATGGTTGGACGAAAGTTTGCGCAGGGCCGCTTCGGCGCTGGCATAGGCGTGCTGGAACCGGTCTTCCCGATCCCGCTCCTGGGGTGCTTTGCCGGCGCCCAGCGGTATGAAGAGTGCCTGGACCAGGAAGAAGCACCAGATGCCGAGCAGGGGGCTGGCGGTATGGGAAAGGGCCCAGAGGGCTGCGGCCAGGGCCAGCCCCTGCAACCCGAGGTCGGCCAGGGCGGGCAGGGGACTAGGGTAGAAATAGAGGGCGCGCGACAACCAGACCGCGCCGACGTGGGCCAGCAGGTACAGGCTCAGGGGTAGTGACAGCAGCCAGGCCGCGACTGCAAGCAGCAGCCAGGCCGCCAGGCTGACCAGCCGCCCGACCCGCGCCTCGCTGCGTACCAGCACATAGAGCAGATAGGCGAGCCCGAGGGCGGCGACCAGCAGTCGCACAGCAAGGCCGGGGCCGAGCAGGTATTCTAGGCCGCTATAGAGGATGCTGCCGCCGATGCTGGCGGCCAGCGCCAGGACGGCGCCTTCCAGAAATGAGGGTCTGGTCATGACTGTGCCCTCCGCTGCTTCTCGCGCAGGAAGGCCACCTCCACCTCCGCTGCCCGTACCCCGGTGTCGGCCTGGGCCCAGGAAGCAGAGGAGGCCTGCTCCGGGTCCGGCTCGCTCAGCAGTTCGGCCTTCTGTCGCATGTCTTCCAGGCGGGAGCGGTTTTCGTCCAGCCGTTGCTCGAGCTGCTCCAGGCTGGCGTCCAGCTCGCGCCGCCGGCTTTCGAGTCGGCGCTGCAGTTCCTGGGTCTCCAGCTTGCGCTTGACCAGGGCCCGGGCCAGGTCGTCCTTGTCGGCGGCGAAGCAGACATCCAGCTCCTGGTCGCTGCGGCTCAGGGCCTGCTCCAGCTCCGCCGCCCGGGCGTCGAGCTGCTCGCGTTCCCGGCCCAGCAGGCGCTGACGTTGTTGGTCGCGGGCCAACTCCTCTTGCATCTCCCGCAGCGCCTGGCGCAGCAGCACTTCGGGCTCTTCGACTCGGTCCAGGACCGCGTGCAGGTCGGCCCGCATCAAGCGGGAAAGTCGGGTGATCAGTGCCATGGTCTTTGCCTCCTGACTGGTTGATGGGTTTCCGTGATTCCAGTCTATGGGGGGGCGGCCTTGGCCTGTAGGCCCGGTTCGGTAAAACCGGAGGCCCCGGTTTTACCTAAAATTTACGCGCCCGAAGCGGGTCGGGCTGGTAGGCTTTAGGCGAGGGCCGGCAACGGTCGTGAAGCACGAATCAAGCCGCCGATGGAAAGAAAAATCCGCATCCTGATCGTCGAGGACGAAGAGCCCATCCGTAACGGACTGACCGACGTCTTCGTCTACCACGGCTACGAGGCCGACCAGGCCGTCGACGGCAATCAGGGTCTGGCCAAGGCGCTGAGCGGCACCTTCGACCTGGTGCTGCTGGACGTGATGCTGCCGGGGCTGGACGGCTTCGAGGTGTGCCGGCGCATCCGCGCCCAGGACCGGGACCAGCCGATCATCATGCTTACCGCCAAGACGGCTGATCAGGACATCGTCCAGGGCCTGTCCCTAGGGGCGGACGACTATGTCTCCAAGCCGTTCTCGGTGGCCCAACTGGTGTTGCGGGTCCAGGCGGTGTTGCGTCGGGCCCGGGTCGGGGTGGAGGCGGCCAGCCGGATCCGGCTCGGCGGCGAGGTGGAGATCGACACCCGCAACCTGGCCGGGCGCAGCGGGGCCCGCGAACTGAGCTTCACCCGCCGCGAGATGGAGGTCTTGCAGTACCTGGCCGCCAATGCCGAGCGCCCGGTGCCGCGGGAGGAGTTGTTGAGCAAGGTCTGGGGTTATGCCCGCAACCTGGATATCGAGACCCGCACCGTGGACATCCACATCGCCAAGCTGCGGCGCAAGATCGAGCCCGATCCCGGCACGCCGCGCTACCTGGTCACGGTGCGCGGGGCCGGCTATCGGCTGCTGGCGGACTGAGCCATGGCCCGCCCCCT
>CBDUCL010000125.1:0-8609 GCA_965365625.1 uncultured Chromatiales bacterium
GCGTTGCACGTAGTCTTGGTCGATGGTCTGCACGCTCTGCAGCGTATGGACGATGCGCTGCAGGTTATCGAGCCCGGCCAGGTAGACCTGCTCGGCCATGCCCAGATAGCGACCGTAGGTGATTTCGCCCGGGTTCAGCTTCTTGCCCAGCAGCTCGGAAAAGGCCTGGTACTTTTGCTGCAGCCGTGCGAGTTGGCTCAGGCCCTCGGCGTGGCCGAGCCGGTCGAGTTCCTGGCGCAGGTCCCGGGCCGCCTGCTGGCGGCGGTCGCCGAGGGCGTCGCGTACCGCCTGCAGATACTGATTGGCGTGGCGGTCACGGCGTAGGAGGTAGTCCAGGGCCCAGGCACCGCCGCCGATCAGGCTGCCGGCGATGGCCGGCACCAGGAACCAGAGATCGGGGCCGAAGGCGATACTGGCGGCAATCCCCAGCACCCCTACCAACCCGGGATACAGCACCTGGGGCTGCTGCAGGGTGGACGAAAGCACGGCCCGGGACACCGCGGCCCGGGACAGGTCCAGTTTCTCCCCAGAGCGGGCTGTTTGCTTGTGTAGCCCTTGGCCGGCCACGGCTCAGAAGGGCTCGGTGACCAGGGCCAGCTCTACCCGGGGCAGCCGGTAACCGTAGGCCCGGTCGGATTCCCCGGGGCGGCGCGGCAGGGGCTGCGTCGAACCGAAGCCGAGACTGCGCAAGCGGTCCGGGTCCATGTCGTAGGTAATGCGGAAGTAGCGGCTGACCGCGTCCGCCCGCTCCTGGGACAGCACCCGGTTGGCGCCTGGCTCGCCGCGCAGCCCGCTGTGGCCCTTGACCAGCACCCGGAAGCGCGGATAGTGGCGCAGCATGGCGGCCACCCGGTCCAGCTCCTGCTTGCCCTCCAGGGTGAGGTCGGAGGTGCCGCGGCGGAACTGGATCGGCTGCACCTTGAGGGTGCCGACCTCCTTGAGCCGCTCCCAACCGGCGTCCGCCAGGGGCTCGAACGGGCGCGCCAGTGGGTCCCCCGCCGCTGCCGGACTCTGGCGGGCCTGACGCAGATAGAGATCGGCCAGGAACTGGCGGTTGGTGATTCGGTAGGGATCGCCCCCCGGCAGGGGGTCGCTGGGGAAGTCTCCATTGTCCACCAGGATACGGGCGGTGGCGGTGATGGTCTCCACCAACCCCTGAGCGGGCGTGGTGCCACCGTCGGGGGCGATACCGTACCAGAGGGCGCCGTTTTCGTTCAGGCCGACCCAGGACACCCCGCGCAGCATGGCGTCCACCTGGGAGGCCTGCAGGCCGGTATCCTCGACCACTTCGGCCCGCAGCTGCGTCGGGCGTTGGAGGTAGTCCCGCAGCACTTGGAAGTAGGTGTCGAGCAGCGCCGCCACCGCCTCCGGCTGCTCGCGGGAGAACTTACGCCCTACCACCAGCACATCGACGATCAAGCGCTCGGTGTCATCGCTGCCGATCAGCTTGACCATCTCGGGTTGCGCCAGGGCCCGGGAGACATCCGGCTCCCAGAGCACTGCGGCCTGGGCCTCGCCGGCCAACAGGCGTTCCAGGGCCTCGGAGGAGCCGTTGGTTTCCAACCGCCATCGGCCCTTGCCACCGCGCAGGTGGGGAATGTCGAAGTGGACGCCGATGGCCTTCAGCAGGTGCTCGCTGGGCGAGGCCGGGGTGAAGGCGATCTTGAGTTCCGGGCGCTCGCGTAGCTGATCCAGGCCGGCCAGCTCACCACGGCGGGCGACCAGGGCATCGCCGCCCTTGGACTCGTCGATCACCGCCACCAGGGTGCCGGGAAAATCCAGCTCGGCGCCGTTGAGGAGGAAGGCATCCACGGTGGTTAGGGCGAACTGCAGCTCGCCGTCGCGCAGGCGGCGAAAGCGTTGCGCATAGTCGGCATCGTCGTTCTCGCATCGCAGCAGGTAGCCGGCCTGGCGCAGCCGGCGCTGCATCGGCTGAGAGCACATCGGGAAGTAGCCGACCCAGTTGTCCATGCCGATACTCAGCACCCCCTTGGTGGCATGGGCATCGGAGGTCTGGCGTTGGGCGCTGTCGACGAGCATGGGCAGCAGCAGGCGGGCGCCGAAAATGACGGCGAGCCCGATCACCAGGAGCAGAATCACCGCCTTGGCATGGCCGCTCATGGATTCAGTCGGCGAATTGGGTGACCGAAAAGTCCGGGGACTCTGCCAGCACCGTCTCCAGGCCCTGCTGCAGGGCCCGGGGGTTGTTGGCCGAACGATAGTAGGTGCGCCCAGGCTGGTTGAGGGGGTGGCGCTCGCCGATGCAGAAGCCGATGGTGTGCACCACTACAGGGGATTCGCCCAGAATGCGGTTGACCGCCGGGGTCGGATCCTCGCCCTTGCTGGCGTGCCCGTCGGTAACCACCACCAAGTGGTATTCCCCATAGCCGAGCTGGCGACGGCCCTGCTCCAGCAGACGGTCATAGGCCAGCTCCATAGCGCTGCGAAGCGGAGTGCTGGCATTGACGCTCACCGCCTGGACCGCCTGCCGAAAGGCGTCGCGGTTGGCCACCCCAAGGGGCAGGCGCTCGGACAGCCCCTTGGCGTCGAACACCGCCAACCCCAGGTTGGCCTGCCTGGGCACCGAATCGGCAAAGCTCGCCAGGGCGGTACGCGCCACCTCGATCTTGCGCATGCCCTCCGAGCACTCGGTCTCGCTCATGCTCCCGGAGCCGTCCAGCACCACAAAGTAGTTGAGGGCGAACAGGTCCGAGGCCAGGCCCGCGCCCGCCTCTCCGGCTTCCGGCGGCCAGCTGTTGCGGGGGTTCAGAGCATAGCCGGGTTGGGGGGCTGCATTCGTCGCCGCCGGGTCGACGCCGGCAGTAGGCGCGACCGGAGGCGGCGCCTCCTCGCTGAACCAGACGTAGAGACCGAAGCCTAAGGCCGCCAACACCAGCAGCCGATTGAGTGTTAACTTGGAGCCTGCCATCCCGATCTCCTATAGCGGCTTGAACACGGATTCTTCCGCTTCGACCTGGATGATCCGGAACTCGACCCGCATATTGTCCCGCCACTCGCGCTCGGTCTTGGGGGCGCAGGGGTCGGAGCCGCAGACGCCGCTCCTGGGCTTGGCAATGCCGTGGCCCACCACCGCGAACTGGCTGGCGTCCAGGTTGATGCCCTGGGTGTTGCCGAATGCCAGCAGGCTGTCGCGCACCGCCACCGCCCGCGACAGGCTCAGGTTCTTGGCCGACTGCTTGACCCGGCCCAGTACCAGCTCGGACTCGCCTTCCTTCTTCTTGCGCAGGTAACCCATCGGGTCGCTGTGGCCCTCGACCGTAATGATGGCCCCGCCGTAGGTCGAGGCCAGGTCCACCACCCGTTCGAAGGCGTCGCTATAGAGGTCGGCGGAAAAGGTGTTCTGGTTCGGCTTGAAAAAGATCTCGAAAGCGAACAGCTCGCCCTCCCCCAAGGTGCCCTGGCGCTGGCGCCGGGCCACCACCGAGGCGACCTGCTCGGTGTCGAAACGGGCGCCGGCGGCAGTGTCGGTCTTCGTCAGGCCCCGACCCAGGGCGTCGTAGTCCCAGCCCGCCTGCGCCAGAGTGGACTGCCCGCGCACCAAGCCGATGTCGGCGAAGGCGCCCTGGATCTCGGCGGTCAGCTTGGACAGGCTGCGCGGGAAATTGGGATTGGCGAAGAATTCCCGGTTGCCCGGGTAGCCGACCAGTTCGGCGTCGGCATACAGGCCCTCGGTATCGGCCAGGGCCTGGGGGCTGTCGAGCAGCAGCTCGGCGGCGGCGGTGAAGGTGCGGCGATAGCCCGCCTGGTCCGCCTGGCGGTTGGCTACCAGGGCCTGGAGCCGTTCCTGGCCCTGCAGCAGGCCGCGCACGAAGGCCTCCACCTGGGCGCGGTTGGCTTCGAGATAGTCGCTGCGCACCGCGTAGACATCGGCAATGATGCGGTTGGCGGTCTTGGTGGAGAGCAGGATGCGGGCCCCGCGCACCGAGCCTTCCGCCCCGGTGCCCACGGTGCCGTTGGTGGTCAGGGCCAGGGCGTCGGGGATGATCACCAGGGCGGCATCCACATCCGCCTCGTAGAGGGCGGCCATCGGCGAATCGTCGGTACCGGTCAGGTCGGGCAGCCAGCGCAGTTTCACATCGGCAGCGGACAGCCCGGCATCGGCCAGGATCTTGGTCAGGTAATCCACATGGGGCCCGTACGCCTGCAGGGCGATGGTCTTGCCCTTGAGTCCGGCCGCTGAACCGATGCCCGGCTTCACCACCAGGGCGTCGCCGCCCGCGGACCAGGTGAGCTGGGCGATCACCACCGGCTTGGTGCGGGGGTCCCGCCCCAGCAGCTCGGCGGCCATGTTGATCATGCCCAGGGTGCCGCGCAGATAGGGGGTCTTGCCGGACAGGTAGTCGGCGAGCTGGCGGGTGAACTTGTCTTCGCGCACCAGCCGCAGGTCCAGACCCTGGCGGTCGAACAGGCTGCCCTTGGCGGTGCTGGCCCGGTCGCCGTTGGCGTGGATGGTGGCAATGTCGCCGCCCCAGGTGATCAGCGGCACCTGCACCGGGCCCGGCTGCACCGGCTGCACCCGGGCCTTCACCACCTCGGTGAGCGGCGGCGACTGCACGTAGTTCGGGGCCGCTCGGGCGCTTGCCGCCGCGAAGACGAATAGCATGCATCCGAGGGAAAACAGTAGCGAGCGGGACAAACCGTTATGCATGACGACTCCCTTGCGCCAGTGGGGCGAATAGCGGGCAGAACACGGCACCGCACCGCGCCCCCAGTTGTTGTATTCTTTCAACGCCATTCTAAAGACTGCGTGGCCGGCGTGGCAACCGGCGGCAACCAGGAGTCGAAGATGTCGGATCTGGGAGATTTGGAACTCATCGTCCGTTCGCGGGTGCCCTTGATCAACGTGCAGACCCGGGAGGAGCCGCGCCTGGTGGAGCTGTTTCGCCGGGTGGCCCGGCGTCAGGGCCTGCCCTTGTACCGCTGGATGGCCAGTGACGGGCTGCAGCGGCTGGACGGAGACGCCCGGGGGTACCCCGAGCACCGCAAACCGGCCGAGGCCCTGGCCCAGATTCGTGCCCTCTCCTCGCCGGGGATCTTCCTGCTGCTGGACTTCCACCCCTATCTCAAGGACCCATTGGTGGTGCGCCTGCTGCGCGACATCGCCCAGCGCCAGCAGCACAGCGGCCAGACCCTGGTGCTGGCCAGCCCCGAACTGGATCTGCCACCGGAGCTGAGCCACCATGCGGCCGGCTTCGAGCTGTCGCTGCCGGACCGCGAGGCCCTGGACCAGCTGGTGGTCGACGAGGCTCGGGCCTGGACCCAGGGCAACCCGGGCAACAAGGTGCAGGCCCGCTCGGCCGCCTTGGAGGCCTTTACCCAAAACCTGATCGGCCTGACTCTGGCCGATGCCCGGCGGCTGGTGCGCAACGCCATCGCCGACGACGGCGCCATTACCGACCAGGACGTGGAGGGCCTGCGCCAGGCCAAGTACGAGCTGCTGAACCAGGGCGGGGTGCTGTCGTTTGAGCTGGATACGGTAGCCATGGAGGATGTGGCCGGCCTGCACAACCTCAAGCGTTGGCTGACCCGACGCCGCCCGGTGTTCCTGGCCGCCGATCCGCCGCCCGGGCTCGACGCCCCCAAGGGCGTGCTGCTGCTCGGGGTCCAGGGGGCCGGCAAGAGCCTGGCCGCCAAGGCGGTGGCGGGCGCCTGGCAGGTGCCCCTGCTGCGCCTGGACTTCGCCACCCTCTACAACAAGTACTACGGCGAGACCGAGCGCAATCTGCGTGAATCCCTGAAGACCGCCGGCATGATGGCCCCCTGCGTGTTGTGGATCGATGAGATCGAAAAGGGCCTGGCCAGCGACCAGGAGGGCGGGCCCTCGCGGCGCATCCTGGGCACCCTGCTGACCTGGATGGCCGAACGCAAGGACCGGGTGTTCTTTGTCGCCACCGCCAACGACATCGAGTCCCTGCCCCCGGAACTGCTGCGCAAGGGCCGTTTCGACGAGATCTTCTTCGTCGATCTGCCCGATCCGGAGGTGCGGCGGGTGATTCTGCGCATCCACCTGAACAAGCGCGGACAGGAATCCGAGAAGTTCGACCTGGATGACCTGGCGGCCGCCTCCGAGGGCTTTTCGGGCGCGGAGCTGGAACAGGCCGTGGTATCCGCGCTGTACACCGCCCACGCCGAACAGCAGCAACTCGCCACCGAGCACATCCGCTCTGAGCTGGAACAGACCCGCCCCCTGTCGGTACTGATGGCCGAAGACATCGCCTACCTGCGCACCTGGGCCGCCGAGCGTACGGTTCCCGCCTGAGGCCCGTCGGGCCGACGCTATCGTGAGGGGCGGCCTTGGCCGCGCTGTCTATCTGCCAAGGCTTTCCGGGCTCGCCTCGCTTACCGCCAGCGACCACCACTGTTCCGCCCTGCTCCGAACCAATGGGTCCGTTTTGGCGCGCTCGAACGCAGCGATCGCTGCGCCGTGATTCTGTTGATGGTAATGGGCTATCCCCAGGAGCAGATTTGAAGCTCCGTATTCCGGCTCGCCGTCGAATCTTTCAATATCTTCCAACGCGCCTATGACTCGATTCCAGTCCTTCATCTGTGATGCGATTTGCGCGTACCTGAGAGACAAGTCTGCGCTCGGCCCCTCTTCCATGGCAGGTTCCAATGCCTCCAGGGAGCGCTCCATCTCCTTGGCGCCAAGCCAGGCTTCGCTCAACAGCAGCCAGTTCTTCCGATTAGAGGCGATCGCACCCCGGTCCAGCGCGGCCCGCAGCAAATCCGCAGCCTTCAAGGGGGTATTCATATACAGGTAATACTGAGCGAGCCTGATCAGGTCCGGCTCGTCTTCGAGCATTCCTTGCTTGTAGGCGAGTTCCATAACGGCCAATGCCGGTTCATCCTGCTCCAGGGTCTGGTAGACCCCCGACAGGTTCAGCCAATACTCCTTCTGATCGGGAAACAGGACAACCATCTGCTGCAATAACTCAGCGGCGTCTCCAAGCCGTTGGGTATCGTAGTAGAGCGCCAGCAACTGCTGGTACCAGAGTTCCTTCGGTTGGCCCTGCATGGAAATGGCCTGGCGCAGATGCTCGATCGCTTTTTGATGGCGCTCGAGCCGGGCATTCACCCATCCGGCCAGCGCGTGGGCATCCGCACTCGGAGCCGCTACGAGCGAAAACCATTTTTCCAGGCTCTCGAGCGCCGCCGCATACTGCTGGTTCGAAACCTGAAGTTGGGCCACGACATACAGCGTGTTGTTTGTCGCCGAGCGGGACAAGGCGTTCAGCTCGAGGCACTGCAGCAATGCGTCGATCGCCTCCGAATAGCGCTCGCTCTCGGCGTACAAATAACCGTAGGTCTGCAGCAACAACGCTTTCTCGTAGCGCCTGCTCGCAGGAACCCGGATTTGGTCCAGGCGTTCCAGGGCTTCGCTTACCTTGCCATCCTCGATGAGCTCGTAAACTTGGCTCAGGCGCCGATAAGTCGCTTCGCTTACCACGCCTTGAGCCAGCACCGGCTCCCAAGACAGGCTCAATACCCAAGCCAGCAGAATCGAAATTACCAGCTGAGGGTAATGCGCCCGCATCGTTGGTCAATCGCTCGAAAGTTTGAATTCGATTAACTGCGTGGCCCGGCTCTTCACCGGTTTCCCGTCGACCAGCTTTGGTTGAAAGCGCCACTTCCTGATCGCACGGAGCGCAGATCGATCAAACACCCGGCGCGGACTCGATTCGACGACCGCGGCATCGACAACGCCGCCCTCCGCGGTGATGGTGAACGCTACTTTAACCCAACCTTCCTTGCCCGCCCTCGCGGCTGCGCGCGGATAGACCGGTTCCAGCCGCAACAGGGGGACGGCCTCGCCCTGCGCCTCCCCGCCCAAACCCGCCGGCCCCGGCTGCGCCAGCCCCGAGCCGGGAGGGTAAGGAGGGACTCCTTCCGCTACAGGATCTGGTCCGCCCGCTTCCGGAGCCTCAGAAGCGGGCGGTTGCAGAACGGGCTTGGTGACAACCGCCGGGGGTTTGGTCGGCGCTACCTTGGGCGGTTTGGGCTTGGGCGGTTTGGGCTTGGGTGGCTCCGGCTTCTCGACCTTTGCCGTGGAAAGATCCAGAAACTGTTTCGGATCGGGAATTACCGGTCCCGGTGCAGTGATACTGGGGGGCACTGGTTTGGGTAACGAAGGCGGCGGACGATCAATCGCCGCCGGTGCAGGGGGCATGGGGGGACTAGGCGTCAGTTGCGCCCTTTGCGGCGCGGTTTGCGAGCCACTGTCCGCCGGCCTCATCGCTTCCGGCATCTTGAAATTCGGGGGCAGTTCCATCAGCGTCACGCCCCCGTCCATCGGTCGCCGACTGATTTCCTTTCCCGTATTGGACAGCAACAGCGACATAAGCAGCAATAGCGCCAAGGTGATCAACCCGCCGAAGACAATGGCGAAACCGTAGCGCATCGTGACTAACCCGAACCCTGACCAAGCCTCATTCAGCGAGTCGCCGGGCGGTCAGCCCGCTAGGCGCGTCGGTGCCGCCATAGCCAAGCCTGTGGGGATCCGACGCAACGCCGCGGATGGCCGCCCAGCGGCTCGCCCGAAGGGAGGCCCACAGAGGCCCCGACTCCGCGTTGCGCTCCTTGGCAAGGGA
>CBDUCL010000126.1:0-8533 GCA_965365625.1 uncultured Chromatiales bacterium
CGAGGATGTCAAACAGCGGCTGCTGGCCCGCTTGCAGGCGCCAGAGGCACGCGCGGCGTTGCAGGCATTGGGCGATGATGTGGCGGCGGGATCCGGCCACGTGACCCCGGCCGCAGCCGGCCCGGGCGGTGGCGGCGGAACTTCGGTTTCGCTGTCGCCGGACGAGGTGGCGGGCCTGAAGTTCATGCGCGAAGAGGAGAAACTGGCGCGGGATAGTTACATCGAACTGGACGCGCTGTGGGGCGTGCCGGTATTTGCGAACATCACCGAGTCCGAACAAAGCCATATGGACGGGGTGAAGAAGATGCTGGACAAGTATCAGGTCACCGACCCGGTGGGCGACGAGTCCGATGTCGGAACCTTTGTGGACCATGAGCTACAGGACCTGTTCGACGAATTGATGACCCGGGGTGAGGACTCTGTCATGGCCGGCCTCTACGTGGGCGGTGCGATCGAAGAGACCGACATGGAGGACATCCAACACTGGATCAACCTGGCCGACCATGAGGACATCATCGGCGTCTACGAGAGCCTGCTGTGCGGCTCACGCAATCACCTTCGCGCCTTCGTCAAACAGATCGAAAACCGGGGCGCGGTCTACGCGGCCCAGGTACTGCCCCAGGAAGAAGTCGATGCCATCGCCGACTCGCCCACCGAGCGCGATTGCGGTAATGGCGGCGGTGGCAGCTGGGGGGGAGGCCGCTGATCGAAGAGAATTAGATGTCGCGGTGCCGACACCGGCCCCCGGCCGGTCGCAGCAGGGGCCCGAAGCTTGAGCCCAGACCGCTCGGGGGCCGGATACCGGCGAGCCGACGACAACCTTTCGATTCAACCGCCGAGGCAACCCCTGCCGAGGCATTTCGGGCGCCGCCACTCCCTTCTCGGCGCCCGATTTTTATTCCTCAGTCCTGCGCCGCCGGCAGATGCAACCGGGCCCGCACACCGCCGCTGGGAGAACGCTCGAGGCTCAGGGAGCCGCGATACAACCCGGCGATATCCTGCACGATATCCAACCCCAAGCCGCTGCCCGGCTTGGTCTCGTCCAGCCGCTGGCCGCGCTTGAGAACTTCGGCCAAGCGCTGCTCGGGAATCCCCGGACCGTCGTCATCGATCAGGATCAACAGGCCCTGGCCATCGCATTCGCCATGCACCTCGATGTGTCGGCGTGCCCACTTGCAGGCATTGTCCAGCAGGTTCCCGAGCATCTCCTCCAAGTCCTCGGCCTCGCCGCGATAGCGACAGCCGCGCAGCCCGCTGAGCCGGATCTGCAGCTTGCGATCCTGGTACAGGCGCTCGAGGGAGAAGCGCAAGTCATCGAGGATCGCCTGCACATCGGCCCGCGTTCCCAAGCTGCGGGCCGTGCCTGCCGCCCGCGCCTGGGGCAGATAGCGGTCGATGCTGCGGGCCATTACCAGGGCCTGCTCGCGAATTACGCCGCTCGCTTCGCCGTCGATCTGGCGCGCCTCGTTGCGGATCACGGTGAGTGGATTCTTCAACGCGTGGGCCAGGTTGGCGGCCTGAGTACGAGCTCGCTCCAGCAGTTCGGCGTTGTGGGCCAGCAGGGCATTGAGTTCGTTCGCCAGCGGCTCGATCTCGCGCGGGTAGCTGCCGGCCAGGCGCTCGGTCTCGCCGCGGCGGATATCGCCCAGGGCTTCGCCCATCGCATGCAACGGCCTCAGCCCCACCAGCACCTGAAACCAGACCGCCAGCAACAGGCCGAGGCCGAATACCGCCAGGGTGATCGAGACCTTGGCACCGAACTCCTGCACATCGCCTTCAATGTCCTCTCGGGAGCCGGCCACCACCACCGTCAACGGCACGCCCTTGATGGGCACCAGCACCCTGCGCGCCATCGAGCGCAAGGTCTCCCCCGCCGGCCCCTCCACTTCCGGATCGAGTCGGGCCATGCCCGGGGGCGGGTCGGCCACCGCCAATTGGCTGTCGCCGAGGGACTCGGAACGCATCAGCGGCCCCGCCGGACCGCGAATCTCCCAGTAGCGGCCCGAGCCCGGCTCTTTGAAACAGGGGTCCGGCGGACGCCAGGTCAGGGTCAGCTGGCCCTGGGGGTCGAACACTATGGCCGAGACCAGGTGGTCCAGATGGTCGCGAAGCTGAGTATCGAATCGCTCCTCGATGTGTTGGCGGAACAGGAAGGACAGCAATAGCCCGCCAACCACCAGGGTGGCCGCCACCCAGGCAAAGGCGGTGGCAATCAGGCGCAGGCCTAGGGAATTAGGGAGCTTCATTCAGATCCACCAACTGGTAACCCAGGCCCCGGTGGGTGCGAATCAACTCGGCCCCCAGTTTGTGCCGCAGGCGGTTGATGAGGACCTCGATCACATTGGAGTCGCGGTCGAAGTCCTGATCATAAAGGTGCTCGGTGAGTTCTGTCTTGGAGATCACCCGGCCCTTGTTGTGCATCATATGGGCCAGTGCCCGAAACTCCAGCGCGGTCAGCTCCAGCAGCTTGCCATCGAGCATAACCCGGGTGCTGGCGGTGTCCAGGCTGATCGGTCCGCACTGCAGCACCGGGCTGGCGTGGCCCGAAGCGCGCCGGATCAGGGCGTCGACCCGGGCCAGCATCTCCTCCAGCTCGAACGGCTTGGCCAGGTAGTCGTCGGCCCCGGCGCGCAGACCGGCGACCTTCTCGCGCCAGGTGTCACGGGCGGTCAGGATCAGCACCGGCATATCGCGCCCGCTCTGGCGCCAATACTGGAGCACGCTGAGGCCGTCGCGGCGGGGCAGGCCGAGATCCAGCACCACCGCGTCATAGGGTTCGGTATCGCCGAGAAACTGGCCCTCGAGGCCGTCGCGGGCTACGTCCACCACGTACAGGGCCTGGCGTAGGATCGTAGCGACCTGGCGCGCCACCTCCTGATCGTCTTCAATCACCAGAACTCTCATCGCCGCCCCAGATAGCCCCGAATGCGGTCTACGCCCTCGCGCAGGTTGTCCAGCGAGGTCGTGTAGGCAAATCGCAGGTAGCGCTCGGGCTGGTGGGTGCCGAAGTCCATGCCCGGGGTCACCGCCACCCCGGCCTCCTCGAGCAGGGCATTGGCCAGACGGTCGCTGTCACCCAGGGCACTGCAGTCGGCATACAGGTAAAAGGCCCCCTGGGGGGTGACCGAGAGCCCGAAGCCGAGTTCGCGCAGGGCCGGCAGCAGATAGTCCCGGCGGGCCTGGAACTCGTGACGGCGCTGTTCCAGAACCGCCTGCGCCGGCGCCTGAAAGGCCGCCAAAGCCGCGTACTGAGCCAGCGTCGGCGCCGCCAGGAAGATATTTTGGGCCAGGCGGTCAATGGCCTCCACGAACTCCGGCGGGGCAACCATCCAGCCCAGGCGCCAACCGGTCATGCCGAAGTACTTGGAGAAGCTGTTGATCACGAACAGCTGGTCGCCGAGGGCGAGGGCGGTATGGGGTTCGATCTCGTAGACCAGACCCTGGTAGATCTCGTCGACGATCAGGCGCGCCCCGCGTTCGGCGGCCAGGCGGGCCAGCTCCGCCAGTTGACCGGGCGCGAGCAGGGTGCCGGTGGGATTTGACGGCGAGGCCACCAGCAGCGCCCGCACGCCGTCGCTCCAAGCCGCCGCGGCCAACTCGGCGGTGAGCTGGTAGCCGGTGTCCGGACCTACCGGCACACCCACCGGCTCGCCGCCCGCGAGACGCACAAAGTTGCGGTTGCAGGGGTAGCCCGGATCGGCCATCAGCACCCTGTCGCCCGGGTTGACCAACACCCCGGTGACCAATTGCAGGGCGCCGGAGGCCCCGGGGGTGACAATCACCCTTTGCGGGTCTACCGCGACCCCGAAGCGATCCAGGTAGTGCCCGGCGATGGCCTGGCGCAACTCGTGCAGCCCCAGGGCCGGGGTGTAATGGGTGCGCCCTGCCTCCAGCGCCTGGTGGGCGGCCTGGATGATCGAGTCCGGGGTCACGAAGTCCGGCTCGCCGATCTCCATATGCACGATGCTGCGGCCCTGGCGCTCCAAGTCCCGGGCTCGGGCCAGCAGTTGCATGACGTAGAACGGATGAATCTGCTCCATCCGCTCGGCAATGCCCGGCCCGGGCTGGTTCATGCCGCGCTGCCGATGGCGGCGTGCAGCCGCCGCAGGCCGTCGATATCCAACATACCGTCGGCCAGCGCCGCCTCACCCGCCAGCACGCGGCAAGGGCTGCCGGGCTCGCCGAGCTGGTCCAGCACCAGGCTGGCGCCATCGAAGTCGTGGTCCCGGGTATAGTCGTTGACGGTTACTACGATGGCGTCGATGCCGGCGCCGCGGGCCGACAGCACCCCGTTTTCGGAGTCCTCCAAGGCCAGGCATTGGGCCGGCTCCAGCCCCATCTGCTGCATCGCCCAGACGAAGATGTCCGGGGCCGGCTTCTTGGCCGGCACAATGTCGCCGGCAGCGATCACCTCGAACCAGTCCTCGGCATCCGGCGCCAGGCTGTAGCGCAGCAGGGCGGTGACATTGGCCGGGGTGGTAGTGGTGGCGATGGCCAGCCGCAGGCCCTCGGCGCGGGCCGCCTCCAGCAGCCGCTTCACCCCGTTGCGCAGGGGAATAGCCCCGGCCGCCAGCATCTCGGTGTAGTGGCGGGTCTTGCTCTGGTGCAGGCCCGCGATGAAGCCATCTAGGTCATCCGGGCGCCGAAACGCCTGGTTGAAGCGATCCAGGTAATAGCGAATGCGCTCCTTGCCCCCGGTCACCGCCAGCAGCTTGCCGTACTGCTCCACCGACCAGTCCCAATCCAACCCCGCTTCGGCAAAGGCGGCATTGAAGGCCACCCGATGGCCATCCCGCTCGGTATTCGCGAGTGTGCCGTCCACATCGAACAGCAACGCAGCCAGCTCGCTCATGATTCGACCTCTTGATATCAAAACTCGATGGAAGACTTTTAAGCTTACCCAAAGCCCGCCGAGCTTGCATCCGGAGGCTTATCTGAATCGCGCCTGAAGCGGACTATAATTGGGGTTGGAGAAGCGCTGCCGTGAGGGAACCTGGAGCGGCGCGAGTTGCGGAAACGAGACGAGTCTGGTATAGATACCGCCCTTCGTCATACAGGTGTAGGAGTAGACCATGCCCGCGGAAAAAACTCAGGGCAATGCCCCGGAAGCCAGCCCGTTCCAATTCGAGCCTTACGAATCGGCTGAGGGCGAAGAATATATGAACGACGAGCAGGAGGCGCACTTTCGTGCCATCCTGGAGGCCTGGAAACGGGAACTGATGGACGAAGTGGATCGCACCGTGCATCACATGAAGGACGAGGCAGCGAACTTCCCCGACCCCAATGACCGGGCCAGTCAGGAATCCGAGTTCAGCCTGGAACTGCGCACCCGAGACCGCGAGCGCAAGCTGATCAAGAAGATCGAGCAGACATTGAACAAGCTGGACAGCCACGAATACGGCTACTGCGACTCTTGCGGCGTGGAGATCGGCATGCGCCGCCTGGAGGCCCGACCCACCGCCAGCCTCTGCATCGATTGCAAGACCCTGGAAGAGATCAAGGAACGCCAGATGGGCTGAGGCCCGCGGCCGACTCGAACCAGCGGAGAGCCGGCCCAGCGCCGGCTTTTTCGTGCCATGTCCGACGACGATTATCGCGGCCGCTTCGCCCCCTCCCCGACGGGCCCCCTGCACTTCGGTTCGCTAGTCGCCGCCCTGGGCAGTTACCTGGACGCCCGCGCCTACGGCGGCCAGTGGCTGCTGCGTATGGAAGACCTGGACCGAACCCGTGAAGTCCGCGGTGCCGCCGACGACATCCTGCGCACCCTCGACAGCTTCGGCTTCGAATGGGACGGCCCGGTGGTCTACCAGAGCCGGCGCAGCGACGCCTATCAGGCCCTGCTCGAGCGATTGCTGGACGGGGGCCTGGCCTTTCCCTGCGGCTGCAGCCGCAAACAGGTAGCGGCGGCCGGCCGGCCGGGACCGGAGGGGCCGGTCTATCCCGGCACCTGCCGCAATGGACCGAAACACAGCTTCAAGCCGCGCAGTTTCCGCGTGCGTACCGATGGCGCCGAGATCGCCTTCGAGGACCGCATCCAGGGCCCGCACCGGCAATCTCTGGAGCAGGAGTTGGGGGACTTCGTGATTCGCCGCGCCGACGGCCTGTTCGCCTATCAGCTGGCGGTGGTGGCGGACGATGCCTGGCAGGGCGTCAACCAGGTGGTGCGTGGCGCCGATCTGTTGCTGTCGACCCCGCGTCAACTCCACCTGCAGCGTCTGCTCGACCTGCCGAGCCCGGTCTATGCCCACCTGCCCCTGGCGGTGGACGCCAGCGGGCGCAAGCTGAGCAAACAGGACCGGGATCTGCCGGTTCTGCGGCGCGCGCCCCTGGAGGCCCTGGTCGCCGCCTACCGCTTCCTTGGCCAGACGCCGCCGGCGGAAGGCCTGGGCAGCACCCGGGAGTTCTGGAACTGGGCCGTTGAAAACTGGGACCCGGCTCGGGTTCCGGCCCGCACCCAGGCACCACTGCCAAGCACTCCCGGATGATCGCCCAGGCAACGGAGCGGCGCGCCGAACCCCCTCTGGGGTGTCGAACTGGGTTGCCCCGAACCGATCAGCTGGCCCGTATCAGCGCGGCCGCCAACTCCGCGCTCAGGGCCGCCAACAGTTCGCTGTAGACCCGGCTGAGCCCCGCAGGGTCATCCAGGCCGGCGCTCAGGGGTTGCGTCAAGCGGCTGCGTTCGATCCGCAGCACCCGCTGGCTGTTCCCGTCTAGCAGTCGCCAGCGCGCCTCCAACCGGGCCTCGGGACCGGGGCCGGCGTCCAGGCGCAGGATCTCCACCTCCAACTGCCAGCGCAGCGGCGGCAACCCGCGTCCCGGCAGGGCCACCAGACGCTCGCTCCCCAGCAACCGGGTCAGATTGTCGCGCAGCACCTGGGCAATGTTCTCTTGCAGGGGCCCAGCCCACTGGTGGAGTTCCGCCAAGCGCAGACGGCCAGGGCCGCTGCGAGTCACGATTTGCGGTCGATCCAGGTAACGCGCCAGGGTCACCGGGCCGAACCCGAGCCAGGCATCCGCTCCAAGTTCCGACACCGAGACCGGGTCGGCCAGAGCTTCGAGCAGGTAAAACTCGGTCTTTTGGCGGGCAACGCCGGCGCAACCCGCCAGTAGGGTCAGCGCTAACACCATCCCGGTCTGCCAGTGTTTCATTTATCTGCCTCCGTAACCGCGTTTGCCGTATATCAGAGCATCCGGGTTTTGCTGCAGGTAATCGGCGGTCACCCGCAGCGAGCGCACCGCCAGCGTCAGCTCGTCCAAGGCCTGATCGAGCTTGAAGACCAGCGGCGAGTCCGGGGCCAGGGTGGATTCGACCCCGGCGAAGGCGTCCTGCGCCTTGCGCGCCGCCCCGTTGACCTCCGTCAGGGTGCCGCGCAGATCGGCAGCGGCCGGCACCAGCTCCCGATCCAGGCGCGCCACTAGGGCGCGGCCTTCGGCCAGGGTGGTGCGCAGCGCGGCCAGGGTCAGATTCAGCTCCTCGGCCAGGGGCCCGATCCGGCCCTCCGCCGCAGCGGTGACCGCCTGCACTTCCTCGGCGGCGCCCCGAGCAGCGGTGATGGCGCCGCTTAGCTGCTCGGAGCGCACCAGCTGCTCGACCCCCTCCAGGGTACTCAACAGGCGCGCGAACAGCTGCTCCAGGGGCAGCCGCTTGAGCACCGCCAGGCCGTCTTCCACCTCCTGGGCGATCTGCTCGAAGTCGGTGGGCACGGTGGGAATCTCGGTCAGCTCCGGGTAGCTGCCGCGCAGGCGCAGCGGCTCGTCGCGATGGTATTCCAGCTCGATCATCAACTTGCCGGTGACCAGGCTCTGCTCCTTGAGCTGAGCGCGCAGCCCGCGCCGGATCATCTGCTGGATAAATGCCGCACCCTGCTCCCCGCCCTGAGCGTCGAAGGTCTTTTCCAGGTCCGGCAGCAGGTCTACCAGCACCGGGATGTGTACCTCCCGGTCCACCGGGTCGATCTGCAGCTCAATGGCGGCCACCTTGCCGACGTTGACGCCGCGGAACTTGACCGGGGCCCCCAGATCCAGGCCGTTGACCGAGCCGCTGAAATACATCACGTAACGGCTGCCGGTACCGAGCCAACTGCCGGCACCGAAGGTGAGTACCCCCAACGCTAGCAGGGCCAGGGCGCCGACCACAAAGGCGCCCACCAGGGCCGGGCTGAGCGGCTGCTTCACGCCGCCCCCCGGCTGAGGAAGGCGCGCACCCGCGGGTCCGCACTCTCGCGCAACAGTTGCTTGGGGTCGCCCGCCGCGATCATGGTCTTGGTCTCCGCATCCAGAAACACCGAATTGTTGCCGATATACAGCAAGCTGGCCAGCTCGTGAGTAACGATCACCACGGTGGCGCCCAGGCTGTCGCGCAGCTCCAAGATCAAGTCATCCAGGCGCTTGGCGCTGAGGGGGTCGAGGCCGGCGGAAGGTTCGTCCACGAACAGGATGTCCGGATCCAGAGCGATGGCCCGCGCCAGGCCGGCTCGTTTGCGCATGCCGCCGCTGATCTGCGCCGGGTAATAGCCGCCGAAACCCTTGAGCC
>CBDUCL010000127.1:0-8531 GCA_965365625.1 uncultured Chromatiales bacterium
CAGCCTAGCTACCGAACCAGGTCTTTACCCGTCCCAGCAGCCCTCGGGCTGCGGGATCCTCCCAGTAGGCCAGGGCAAGGCTGATATTGTCCCCGCCATCGCCGGCCGACGCAGCGGCGCGCGCCACAAGCTCAGCGGCACTGTCGTTATCGATGCCGGCGCTCAATCCGGACCCCAGCCCCTCGGATTCCAGGTACTTCCAGAAGCCGTCGCTGCAGAGCAGGAACAGGTCGCCGCTGCGCACGTCTGACGACTCGAAATCCGGCTCCAGACTGTTGCACCCCCCAAGGCACATATACAGTTCATGCCCCTTCACCCCGGGAGCGGCCTGGCCGCCAGCGGCATAGCGCAACAATTCGGCGGCGGTATGGTCGCGAGTTCGGTGCAGCAGCGCCCCGTCGCGCCAGTGGTAGATGCGGCTGTCGCCCACGTGGCTCCAATAGGCCTCGCCGGAACGCAAGTAGAGTAAAGCGCAGGTACTGCCGGGGGGGCGCTCTTGCCCGTCCGCCAGGGCCAGAATTCGAGCGTGGGCCTGGGTGCACAGGCGCTCCAAGAATCTCAGCGGGTCGGCTCCCGAATCCTCTCGGAAGTTGCTCTCCGCGCAGTCCAGGACCGCTTGCGCCGCCAGCGCACCGTCGCGATGCCCCCCCATGCCGTCGGCTACCAGCAACAGGTGTGAGACACCATCCGGGGAATGCAAAATCGCCACTCGATCCTGCTGCACTTTGCGGCCGCCAATGTCAGCTGCGCTGGAAAAATGCCAGGCCATCTCGGATTACCCCCGATTCGCCGCAGTCGGCTTCAGTGTTGGAAAATCGATTGCAGGCCTCCGGCCGGTGCCGGTGGCTCCGGGACCTGCGGTTCCGGTGCCTCAACTACCCGCTCCCGCGCCGCTTCCGCGGCCGCCAATTCGAGCCGGCGTGCATTGAGTTCGCCCTGAGCCTCGAGCAACGGAGGGTAGTCCGGACGCACCAACAGTCCCCGCCGCAGGTAGAGTTCCGCCTTGGAGAACGCCTGCTTTTCAATCTCCCTGCGTCCGAGGTCGGCGTAGCGATCGGCGATTCGGTCCAATCCCTGCTCTGCTTCCGGCTGCCCTGGTTCCAGCCTGAGCACCTGCTCGAAGTAATAGAGGGCGCTATCCTCGGGCGGTATGGTCAGCCGATACTCCGCCACTGCCTGAGCGGCCAGTTCCAGCAACTGCGGCACATCGGGCTCGCCGGTTTGCCCGCCTGCCTCCGACGCCACCTCTTCCTCCGGTGCCACCTCCGCCTCTGGCTCGATATCTGCCAGCTCGCTCGGTAGGATTGCCGTTGCCGGCTCGTCGGTTCCCGAGCCATCCCCCATTTGCGAGCCATCGTCGACCGGCGGGATAGAATCGGCCAGCGGTACCGCTCCGTCTCCCTCTGCCGGCCCAGGGGCCGCAGACTCGATGCCCGCCATTGGCGGCAGGCTGGGCTCTGTCGCTTGCGGCTCGAGTTCCAACCCAATGGCCGCCGACGGCTCGACCCCTGCGCCGGGCGCCGCGGTAGGGGGCTCGAACACCTCGGGCGGGGACTGCAGTTGCACAAGGCTGGCCTCCGGCTCGAATCCCTGAGCTTCCGGCGGCCGAATCTGGCTTGCGGACACCGGAGGATGCAACTTCGGCTCCGGATCGGCTGGCTTCGGCATCGAGGCCGGGAGGGACATCCGGGACTCAGACTCGGGCGGGCCGAACCAGCCGCCGGCGACCCAGCCTAGCAGCACCAGACTCAAGGTGGCGCCCACCGCAAGCGCCAGGCGAGAGTCCCGCAACCATTCGCGACCCTTCTCGGCGACCCGGCCCCCGACAGCGTATGCCGAGGCGGTATTGTGCCCCGCGCCAACGCCAGCGCCGGCGAAACCGCGCAAGGCCCGGAAGTAGCCCAGCATCTCCCCCGCCGAGGAGAATCGGTCATCCGGATCCTTCGCGGTCATCAACTCAAGCGCGTCCTCGTACAGCGCCAGCTCCGGGGGCAGCGGCGGCAGCTCGTCGGTGACGTGGGAGAGGATGGTTTCGATGTGGGAATCGGCGCGAAAAGGTTTCTTCCCGGACAGCATCTCGTAGAAGATGATGCCCAGGGAGTAGACATCCGCGCGCCCGTCCAGGGGCTTGTTCTGGGCCTGCTCCGGGCTGAGGTAATAGGGGCTGCCAACGGCGGAGCCGTCGAGCGTGAGGTCGCTGTCCACCTCCATGGACTTGGCGATGCCGAAGTCGGTGAGCTTGGGGGTGCCGTTGGAGTGGAACAGGATATTGGCTGGTTTGACATCGCGATGGATCATGCCCTGACGATGCACGAAGTCGAGGCAGCCGCCAATGGCGATAACGATGTCCACAGCGGCTTCCGGCATCATTCCCCGCTCAATGCGCTGCGTCAGCGACCCCCCTTCGAGATACTCCATGGCGATGAACGGCCGCCCGCCGTCAAAGCCGATATCATGAATGGTGATGATGTTGGGGTGATTCAGGGCGGCGATGGTGCGCCCCTCGTTGAGGAAGCGCTCGGAATCCTCGGGGCGATCGAACTTCTTGAGCAGTTTCAGGGCCACATGGCGTCCGAGGGACTCTTGCACCGCCAAGTACACCGACGCCATACCGCCCTCTGCGATTAGACGCTCGATGCGAAAGCCACTGATTTCCATACCTGACACCTATTACTAATCCGGTACGCGGTTGCAGAACGTGAGGTCCACGCCGAGCAGCCGCAGCCGGTCGCTGTCTCGGAGCCTGATCTCTCGCCGCACCGGGGCGCCATTTACCCGCACCCCGCCCCAGCGCCCGGGTTTGAGGTAGAAGCCGTCACTCCGGTGCTGAATATTGGCCATCACGCGCGGCGCGAACAGGCGGCCCACTCGAAGATCGCAATCCCGGCCCCGGCCAATGCTGAAATTGGCCTGTTTGACGGGATATTTCTGCGTCCTGCCCCCCTTTATCGCCAGGCTGAGGTACACCTCTTTCTTCTGCCTGCGCAGGCGAACCAAATCGTCGAGATTGGAGACGTCCACCTCCACGGTGGCATCGACATGGGCCTCGTCGTCTACTTCCGCGTCGCTCTCTCCACCCAGACGCGCCACCGCCATATATTTGAGAACGTGATTAAATATCTGAATTTCGTCCCAGTATTTCAGCTTCTGGCGCTGCACGCGCTGGCCGTTGACGAAAACTCCATTGGTGCTGTGATTGTCGGCGATCTCGTAACCTGAGCCGGTCCGGATCAATTCGGCGTGCCGGGAGGATACGCCGGGGTCGTCGATCACGATGTCATTGTCATCGGCCCGGCCGATGCTCAGCCGCTCGGCATTTAGCTCGGTTTGATACTTGAGGGTATCTTTTAGGTAGATTCGAATAAATGCCATAGCTTTCCCTGTTTTCCGGGCCGAACTAACCGGGCGCCGCACCAAGCTGCCTCAAGCCTCTGATGGGCTGTGTATGAATGCCGTTGGACCAGGGATCCGTGGTCCCGTTAGGCTGGCCGAGACGCGGGATGAACCATTAGCTTCAACCCCGAAAATAGCAGACTTGGGGCGGCTAGCAAATGCTTCGTTCACACCCTGACAAAAATTGGGAACCCGGCCACGGCAAGCGCGGTCTCGCGAAACGCGGAAGATAGCCTTTATCGGATCTTCCGCCGGGCATCCTTTCTTGGGTGGAAAGGGCTAGGAATCAGCGTTTGCTCGCGCCCGGTCATTTCGGGGTGAGGGCTCGAAACGGAAGCCCCGGGGGGCATAGCCGAAATCGCGCCGGGCAGGCCCACTGTCGAAGCACAGATCCTGATTCACCCGGTCCGCCATCTGCGGGCTGAGCCGGCGGTAGGCAGGCAGCAGTCGACCGGCCCGAATCGCCGCCCGCAGCAGTCCGAGCGGCACCGGCAGCAGGCGTGGGGTCCGGCCGAGCCCCTGGAAGACCCGCTCCACCATGGCGCGGTAGCTCAGGGTCTCGCCGCCGGTCAGGGCGTAGATACTACCCTGGGCCTTCGGGTTATCGAGGGCCGCCAGGCAGGCGGCGGCGAGATCGTCGGCATGCACCGGCTGGCGCAGGCCGCGGCCGCCACCGACCAGAGGAAACCAGCCGAAGCGGCGGATAAACTGGGCGATAAAGCTGACGTTGTGGTCCAGCCCTGCTCCGTAGACCAGGGTCGGGAGAAACAGGGTCCAGGCTATCCCCAGGGCTTCGCAGCTCCGGCTCAGCTCCTGCTCCGCATTGGCTAGGGCCTGAGCCAAGCGGCGCTCGGCGGGGTCCGACGACTCTCGCTTGGTAAGCCGGCTGGTGGAGCTAAAGGCGATCAGCCGCCGCACCCCGAGCTGGGCCAGGGGCTCCAGTTGGGACTCCAACAGGGTGATCTCTGCGGCATGGATCAGGGCCCGAGCACCGGAGGCCGGGGACCAATCGATATTGCGCTGCAGGTCACCCAACAGCCAGTCTACGCCGATCGCCGATGATTGCGGGTTCCGGCTCAGGGCGCTGACCGCAAACCCCGCCGCCCGCAACCGCGGCAGCAGAAAATGGCCCACCTGGCTGCTGGCGCCGGTGACGACCACCCGCCCTGGACTTTCGGGAGCTCGTCCCATCCTTCAGGCTACCAGACCCTGGGCCTCGAGCTCGCGGATCTGATCCCGCACCCGGGCCGCCTCCTCGAACTCCAGGTCCCGGGCGTGCTGGTACATCTGCCGCTCCAGTTCCTTCAACCGCTTGGCCATCTGGGCCGGGCTCAGAGTGGCATACTCCGCCACCCGCTCCGCCACCTTGGCATAGCGCTCGGCGGGCAGTGGCGCCCCGGGATAGGCCCCCTCCATAATGTCCGCCACCGCCTTCTGCACCGTCGTCGGTGTGATGCCATGCTCTCGGTTGTGGGCAATCTGCTTGTCGCGCCGGCGCTCGGTCTCGTCGATGGCGCGCCGCATCGAGCCGGTGATCCGGTCGGCGTAAAGGATTGCCTTACCGTGGGCATTGCGGGCAGCGCGGCCAATGGTCTGGATCAGTGAGCCTTCGGAGCGCAGAAAGCCCTCCTTGTCCGCATCCAGAATCGCCACCAGGGATACCTCCGGCATGTCCAGGCCCTCGCGCAGCAGGTTGATGCCGACCAGTACATCGAACTCCCCCAAACGCAGGTCGCGGATGATCTCCACCCGTTCGACGGTATCGATATCCGAGTGCAGGTAGCGCACCCGCACCCCGTGCTCGTCCAAGTATTCGGTCAGGTCCTCCGCCATGCGTTTGGTGAGCGTGGTCACCAGCACCCGCTCCTCCGCCGCCGCCCGCAGGCGGATCTCCGAAAGCAGGTCATCCACCTGGGTGCCGGCAGGGCGGATCTCCACCTCTGGGTCCACCAACCCGGTGGGACGCACCACCTGTTCCAGGATCTCCCCCGAATGCTCCTTCTCGTAGTCCCGGGGAGTAGCCGAGACATAAATGGTCTGGGGCGAGCGCTGTTCGAACTCGTCGAAGCGTAGGGGACGGTTGTCCAGGGCCGAGGGCAGGCGAAAGCCGTACTCCACCAGGGTCTCCTTGCGCGAGCGGTCACCCCGGTACATGCCACCCAATTGGGGGATGGTTACATGGCTCTCGTCGATCACCAATAACCCGTCCGCGGGTAGGTAATCAAACAGGGTCGGTGGGGGTTCTCCGGCCTGGCGCCCCGACAGGTAGCGGGAGTAATTTTCGATACCGGAGCAATAGCCCAGTTCCAGCATCATCTCCAGATCGAAGCGGGTGCGTTGTTCCAGGCGCTGAGCTTCCAGGAGCTTGTTCACCGAGTAAAGCTGCTCCAGGCGCTCCTTGAGTTCGACCCGGATCTGCTCCACCGCCTCCATTACCCGGTCGCGGGGGGTGACATAGTGGCTCTTGGGGTAGACGGTATAGCGCGGCAGGCGCCGCAGCACTTCTCCGGTGAGCGGGTCGAATAACGAGATCTGCTCGATCTCGTCGTCGAACAGTTCCACCCGCACCGCGTCGCGCTCCGACTCCGCCGGGTAGATGTCGATCACCTCGCCACGCACCCGGTAGGTGGCCCGATGCAACTCCACCTCGTTGCGGGTGTACTGCAACTCCGCCAGGCGGCGCAGCAGAAAGCGTTGATCGATGGTGTCACCGCGTACCAGGTGCAGCACCATGCTCAGGTAGGAGCGCGGGTCCCCAAGGCCGTAAATCGATGACACCGTGGCCACGATAATGCAGTCCTTGCGCTCCAGCATCGCCTTGGTGGCAGAAAGGCGCATCTGCTCGATGTGCTCGTTGATCGAGGCGTCCTTCTCGATATAGGTGTCCGAGGACGGCACATAGGCCTCGGGCTGGTAGTAGTCGTAGTAGGAGACAAAATACTCTACCGCGTTGTGCGGGAAGAAGCCCTTCATCTCGCCGTAGAGTTGCGCCGCCAGGGTTTTGTTGGGGGCCAGTACCAGGGTGGGGCGCTGGACCGCCTGGATCACGCTGGCGATGGTGAAGGTCTTGCCCGAGCCAGTTACCCCGAGCAGGGTCATCCCGGCCTCGCCCGCCTGCAACCCGTCTACCAGACCGGCAATCGCTGCCGGCTGATCGCCGGCCGGCGCGAACATCGACTCCAGCTCAAATTGTTTGCCCATGGGGATTCTTAATAACCACAGAATTGGCTATTATATAAGGCTGGACGAGGGCTTTGCTAAATGCTTTCGCGCGGCCCCCGGGCCTATTCCCCAAGCCAGTTCCACCAGAGCAGCGACCGGACTCATAAAGCATGAATACCAGACTCTCCGCACGAGTGAAGGCCGTAAAGCCCTCCCCCACCCTGGCCGTGACCGCCCGCGCCGCCGAAATGCGCGCCGCCGGCAAGGACGTCATCGGGCTCGGCGCCGGAGAGCCGGATTTCGACACCCCCGAACACATCAAGCAGGCCGCCATCGAGGCCATCCGCGGCGGCTTCACCAAGTACACGGCGGTAGACGGCACCCCGGACCTAAAGCGCGCGATCATCGCCAAGTTCAAGCGCGACAACGGCTTCGACTACGAGCCGGAGCAGATCCTGGTCTCCTGCGGCGGCAAACAGAGCTTTTACAACCTCGCCCAGGCGGTACTGGACCCGGGCGACGAGGTGGTGATCCCGGTCCCCTACTGGGTCTCCTATCCCGACATGGCGATCCTGGCCGGCGGAGTGCCGGTATTTGCCACGGGTTCCGCGGATCAGAACTTCAAGATCAAACCCAGCCAGCTGGCGGCTGCGATCACGGAAAAAACCAAGCTGGTCGTGATCAACAGCCCCTCCAACCCCACCGGAGTGGCGTACAGCGAGCAGGAGCTGGCGGAACTCGGCGCGGTGTTGCTGGAGCACCCGCGCATTATTGTCGCTACCGACGACATGTACGAGCACATCCGCTGGTCGAACGAGCCGTTCAAGAACATCCTCAACGCCTGCCCGGCCCTGGGCGAACGCATGCTGGTGCTCAACGGGGTCTCCAAGGCCTACTCCATGACCGGCTGGCGCATCGGTTATGCCGGCGGACCGGCGCCGATCATCAAGGCGATGAAGAAGATCCAGTCACAGAGCACTTCCAACCCCACCTCGATCTCCCAGGTGGCGGCCCAGGCTGCCCTCGAAGGCCCCCAGGACTGTATCCAGGAAATGCTTGTGGCGTTCAAAGAGCGTCACGACTACGTGGTCGAGCGGCTCAACCGCATCCCCGGTATTCATTGCCTGCCGAGCGACGGAACCTTCTACCTGTTCCCCAGCGTGCGCGAGGCCCTGGAACGCATCGATGGCCTAGCCACCGATGTGGAGCTGTCCGAGTACTTGATCGAAAATGCCGGAGTGGCCCTGGTGCCTGGCTCCGCCTTCGGCTTGGGCGGCCACGTGCGCCTGTCCATCGCTACCAGTATGGACAATCTGTGCAATGCATTGGACCGAATCGAGGGCGTGTTGGGGGGCTGATCGGCGCCCTCGCAAGGGGTTGACCCGTCGGCCATCTGTCATTAGTATACGCGCCTGCCAACGCAATTCCTCGGTAGCTCAGTCGGTAGAGCGGGTGGCTGTTAACCACTAGGTCGGCGGTTCGAGCCCGTCCCGAGGAGCCAAACAAAACAAGGGGTTAGGTGATTTTTCACCTAACCCCTTTTTCTTTGAGCAATCAATAAGCAACCAGCAGGGCGGATAGGTCAGGGCCGGCAGCAGGATCGCCGGCCGCCGCGGTCAGCTCCGGGGCTCGGGGTGGTCGGCAACGGGAAACGAATCGGCACCAGCCGACGGCTCCGGGCGGGCGCTCCTACGTGCAAAACTCCCGGCCCGCCAGGGATACCCTGCCAGGATATGGGCGCCAGCGCGAAGACAGCAGCAGGATCAGGGGGCCGCCACGGGCGGCTCCCGGGCTCGGGGTGTTCGATTAGCTTGTCCAGACAACCAGCCCCACCAAGGAGCCGAACTACTCTCGCCAAACGGCTGCATAGCCGCGTTTGCGGACCTTCGTCGTAGTAGGTTCCCAGGTTCGATCGAGTCTGACTCCGCCGGTTTTCATGGCGGAATATCTTTGGAGAAGGCAGGAAAGCCCTCTGA
>CBDUCL010000128.1:0-8515 GCA_965365625.1 uncultured Chromatiales bacterium
TGCCAGGGCCGGCGGGGGCCGTCGAGACCCTGAGCCTGCGCCTGGGCAGCCTGGAGGGCGGGGGCTGGCTGGCCGCCGGCGTGCGACTTACCCTGACCCTGCCCGAGGCCGGCGGCAGCAGCCTGCGGTTGCGGGCCGAGCGCCTGGATCTGCCCGGCCTCACCGAGCCGATCCGCGATCTGGACCTGGATTGCCCCCAGGGCGAGTTCGCCGGCGCCCGCCTTAGCTGCCCCGAGGGCAGCCTGCGCCTGGAGCACCCCTTGTTGGTCCAAACCGCGGCCCGAGTCAGCCTCGAATTCGATCGCGCCGCTGGTCGGCTCGACCTGAGGTTGCTCGGCTTGGCGCTGGCCGGTGGCAGCGGGCGGATCGATCTGCAATGGGAGGAGGGGCGTTGGCAGGCTCGGCTGGATGCCAAGGGCCTGAATGCCGCCCGATTGAACAAAACACTGGAGGCCTTCGGGCTGGGCGCTGCCGGGTGGGAGCTGGGCGGTAGCCTGGCCCCGCAACTGGAGCTGGTCGGGGGGCCAGACGGCCCGCAGCGGCTGGACTGGGAATTGGGCCTGGACGGCTTGGAGTTCGGCGGTCCCGCCGGCGAGCTGTTCGGCGCCGGCCTGGCCGGCACCAGCCGCGGCCAACTGCGGCTTCAGTCCGGGCGTTGGCAGGGGCCGCTCGGCCTGGTGCTGAACGCCGGCGAACTGCTCACCCCGTCTTTCTACCTGGGGGTCGGCGCGCAACCCGTTACCCTGGGCGCGGCCCTCGATTACCGGGCCGCCAGCGGCGATCTGGCCCTCAAAGAGCTGGCCTACCGTCATCCCGGGGTTCTGGAGCTGAACGCCGAGGCGGAACTCGCGCTGCAACAGGCAGAGCCCCTGCGCCGGCTCAGCCTGCGCAGCGCCCCTGCTTCCTTGCAGGCCCTGTACGAAAATTACCTGCAACCACTGTGGGCCGAGGGCCTGCTGGCGGACCTGGATAGCGCCGGCGAACTGGAGCTAAGCCTGGAGCATCGGGCTGGGGACGCGGTCCGGCTGGAGCTGGCATTGCGGGATGTCCATCTGGAGGCGGCGGCGCCAGCCGACGGGCAGCAGCGTCCGTTCGGTCTGCAGGGCCTGAACGGGCGGTTGGTTTGGAACCGGGACTCGGGCAGCGCCGAGACCTCCAGCCTGAGCTGGGCCGGCGGCCACCTGCTGGAGACCCTTGATATAGGTCCCGCCAGCTTGTCGTTGCGCGCCGCCGGCGAGCGTTTCGAGCTGGTGGCCCCGGGCGAGATCCCGCTGCTCGACGGTAGCCTGCTGCTCGACCGCTTCGCCCTCTCCCCGGGGGCGGATGCCGGCGGCCGACTGGATTTCGACGCCGTGTTGACTCCGATCTCCATGCAGCGCCTAACCCAGGCCCTGGGCTGGCCGGAGATGAGCGGCAAGCTGTCGGGGGTGATCCCGGCCCTGTCCTACGAGCAGGGACGGCTGGAGATGCGCGGCAACCTATTGGTGCGGGTGTTCGATGGCGAGGTGCTGGTGCGCAATCTGCGCATGGAAGACCTGCTCGGGGTCTGGCCGGTGCTGATGGCGGAACTGCGGCTACGCAATCTGGACCTGGAGAGCCTGACCGGCACCTTCGCCTTTGGTAAGATTACCGGCCGCTTGGAGGGCGAGGTCCAAGGCCTGCGCCTGGAGGACTGGGCCCCGGTCGGTTTCGACGCCCGCTTCAATACCCCGGAGGAGGACGATTCGAGGCGTCGCATCAGCCAGCGCGCGGTGGAAAATATCTCCGACCTGGGCGGAGCCGGCATCTCCGGGGCCCTGTCGCGCAGCTTTCTGCGCGGCTTCAAGGAGTTCGGCTACAAGCGCCTTGGCATCAGTTGCCGGTTGCAGCAGGGCATTTGCGAGATGGGGGGCGTGGCCCCGGCCGGGGACGGGTATTATCTGGTCGAGGGTGCCGGCATACCGCGCATCGACATTGTCGGCTTCAACCGCCGCACCGACTGGCAGCGGCTGCTGAGCCAGCTCCGGCAAATGGTTGCCGGTGACGTCAGCCCGGTGGTTCAGTAACCGTTCATCCTGCCTGGTTTGAAATCGGGCAGGGTACTTTAACCGAGGGAGCATCACCATGAAGATCATGCGCATCACCCCGACGCTCGGCCTGTTTTGGCTGCTCACCGCCTGCGTCACCATCAATATCTATTTCCCGGCCGCCGAGGCGCAGGAGGCCGCCGAGCAGATCGTCGAAGACATCCTCAGCGGACCCGCAGAAGAGGTCCCGGCCGGCGAGCCTCAATCCGGTTTGGCTCCTGCGCCGGCGATCCAGCTGGTGGGCCGGATGCTCGACTTCCTGGTGCCGCCGGCCCAGGCCGCAGCCCCTAACTTCTCGGTGGACACCCCGGAGATCCGCAAGCTGCAGGCGTCGATGAAGAGCCGCCACGGCTCGCTCAAGGGCTTCTACGATAGCGGTGCCATCGGTTTCACCGGCGACGCCTTGGTCGCGGTGCGCGACGATTCCAAAGTGGGACTGAAACAGCGTACTCAGTTGAAAAAGCTGGTGGCGGCGGAGAATGCGGATCGCAATGCCATGTACAAGGCGATCGCCAAGGCCAACGGCCATCCCGAGTGGGAGCCGGATGTACGCAAGACCTTCGCCCGAACCTGGATCCAGCAGGCGGAGCGCGGATGGTGGTATCAGACTGCCGCCGGAAAATGGCAGCAGAAGTGACCCTGGCCTGATGGCACGCCCGCGGCGCAAGCGCCTGCCTGAGGCCCCGGTCGAGGCCCGGATCGAATCGCTGAACTCCGACGGGCGCGGGGTGGCTCATGTCGACGGCAAGGCGGTGTTCATCCACGGCGCTCTGCCTGGGGAACGGGTGATGTTCACCTACACCCGCCGCCGGCGCAGCCTCGACGAGGGGATCACGGCCGAGGTGCTGGAGGCGTCCGCGGAAAGGGTGGTGCCGGATTGCCCCCACTTCGGAGTCTGCGGCGGCTGTAGCCTCCAGCACTTGGACCCCCTGGTGCAAATACGGGTCAAACAGGACCTGTTGCGCGAGGCCATGACCCACATCGGCAAGGTCGAGCCCGAGAGCTGGCTCGACCCCCTGCACAGCCCGGTGCATCGGGGCTACCGGCGCAAGGCCCGGCTCGGGGTCAAGTACGTGGTCAAGAAGGGGAAGGTGCTAGTGGGCTTTCGCGAGCGCGCAAGCAGCTTCGTTACCGACCTCAGCCGTTGCGAGGTGCTGCATCCTCGGGTCGGGATGCTGATCCCGGCCCTGGGCGAGTTGATCGCCTCCCTGTCGATCCGCGACCGGGTGCCGCAGATCGAGATGGCCATGGGTGACGAGGCCTGTGTTCTGGTATTTCGGGTCCTGGACCCGCCCAGCGAGGCCGACCGCCAGGCCCTGGCCCGCTTCGGCGAGCAGCAGCTGATCGAGGTCTACCTACAGGAGGCCGGTCCCGATAGCGTGCGCCCCCTCGATGGGGTGCCGGCGCGGCTCAGCTACCGGTTGCCCGACTATGGGGTGGAGATGCAGTTTCTGCCCACCGACTTTACCCAGGTGAATATCGACATCAATCGGCTGATGGTCGGCCGCGCCCTGCAATTGCTCGACCCCCAGCCCGACGACCAGGTGCTCGACCTGTTCTGCGGCCTCGGCAACTTCACCCTGCCGCTGGCCCGCCACGCGGGGCAGGTGGTGGGGGTGGAGGGCGACGCAGGACTGGTAGCCCGGGCCCGCGACAATGCCCTGCACAATCACCTGCACAATGCGGAGTTTCACAGCGCCAATCTATATGGCGAGCTGGACGCGGAGCCCTGGCTCCAGCGGCGCTTCGACAAGGCCCTGCTGGATCCCCCCCGCAGCGGCGCGCAGGAGGTGCTGGAGCGGCTTGCCGCGCTCGGAATCCACCGCCTGGTCTACGTCTCCTGCAATCCGGCCACCTTGGCCCGGGACGCCGGCATTCTGGTGCAGCTTGGTTACCGGCTGGTCAGCGCCGGGGTCATGGACATGTTCCCCCATACTGCCCATGTCGAGTCCATTGCCCTATTCGAGCGGGCGGCCCGATGAGCCTCACCATCTGGGTCGACGCCGACGCCTGCCCGGCGGTCATCAAGGAGATCCTGTACCGGGCCGCCGAGCGCACCCGCCGTCCCTTGGTTCTGGTGGCCAATCAGCCGCTGCGCCCGCCGCGCTCGCCTTTTATCCGCAGTGTACAGGTCGCCGGCGGCTTCGATGTGGCCGATAACCACATACTGCAGCAGATGCAGCCCGGCGACCTGGTGATTACCGCCGATATCCCCCTGGCCGCCGAAGTCATCGCCAAAAGCGGCCACGCCATCAACCCCCGCGGCGAACGCTACACGCCCGACAATGTGCGCCAGCGCCTGGCCATGCGCGACCTGATGGAACAGCTCCGCAGCACCGGCGAGGTGAGCGGCGGCCCGCCGCCCCTGTCCAAGAGCGACCGCCAGGCCTTCGCCAACGCACTGGACCGGCTGCTGGCCCAGTTGGGAAGCTGATAGCGACTACTGCGTCGTCGAGAGTTCTTTTATGCGGTTGTTTCGGGCCCCTCGTCACCCGGCCCGATAGCTAATGGATAAACGATCGGTCGTTAACGCTATCGAAATGCCAGCAGGGGACAATTGCTCAATTGCTCATTTGGCGCTCTGTTTCCGGCCCGCGCATTCATAGCCCAGGTTGCGCCTCGTTCCTTTTCCAGCGGACGTGATCGTTTTTCAATTTGCCAAGCCCCAGCGTGAGGCCGATGGAAACGCTTAGCCTGATCGCCCAGAAGGGCGGCACCGGGAAGACGACTCTGAGCACCCATCTCGCCGTCCGCGCAAGTCTCGACGGGCTGCAAGTCCTGCTGCTCGATGCGGACCCCCAGGCCAGCGCCACCGCCTGGTGGAACCGGCGCAGCGAGCCGATTCCCGCACTGGTGCAGGCCAATGGGCAGGACCTGGCCGAGAGAAGGCAACCCCCGGGAACCGGGAAAACCAGGCCGAGCCCGATACCGAGCGGCCGCCACCGGCGTCTCCCAAACCCCGGGCCGCATCCGAAAGATGTCCGGCAACCGCCCCCAAGGCCAAGTTGCCGAACACTAGACGGGGGCTGCAAACCGTAGCGGTCGTCGCTGCGGCGGCAGCTAGTTTGTATCCGTTGAAGCGGCGGTTCTTTTAGCCGTCACTAGTCACCCAATCACAGACGAAGCAGAGGAGATAGCAATGGATAAGACCGCAAAAAATGCCCTGGTGGTTGGGGGCAGTGCTTTGGCCGGTGGGGCCGCTGGCTCCTGGGCCAGCGCCAAGGTATTGGCAAGCTACGGCTACCGGTTGGGCCCTTGGGGCATGGTCGCCGGCGCGGTGCTCGGCGCCCTGGCCGGTTCCGCCCTATCGGGCAAGATGTCCGGTTCGGGTTCCGGGCCGGTAACTGTGGATATGGAGCCGGACGAGGCAGAAGGCTGCCCCGGCGGTCTTGCAGGCTAGCCGGTCATGGGGGAACGCTAACGACCGGCGTTTCCCCGATGATCCGACCCGGATTCAGCGCGTCTTGCGGCACGGTTTCTAAGCCGGAGCGGCACACGATTTCGGCCTGCCCCGGTGGGGGCGGAGGCCCGCGCGCGGGGGGCGGCCGGAACCAGCGACAACCAGCTTCAGCCGGTACCCAGCAACCCGCTCCTGCCCAAGCGCCGAGGCTTAGGCGGCATAGGTCATGATCGGGAAAAGCCGATACTGGCTGTCCCGATTGGTTTCACCGTCGCCGACCAAAAGCGGCGAACCAAAGCTGCTTACGCGTCGGGCCAGCCTCCTTCCAACTGGACTTTTTCGCTTAGAAACATTAGTATAAGCAAGCTTTTTCGGTCCGCCCCGTAGACGAAAGCCGCATCCTGGCGGGTAGATCGTCCGTCCCTTGAGGTACCCCCTGCAATGAGTTCCCCCGATTCGCCGGTTGGTTTCGATCGGTTCGACCTTGCGCCTGCCGTGCTCCGTGCGGTGGGCGAACTCGGCTATGAGGCCGCCACCCCGATCCAGGCCGGCTGCATTCCGCCGTTGTTGGACGGGCGCGATCTGCTGGGTCAGGCCCAGACCGGCACCGGCAAGACCGCGGCCTTTGCCCTGCCGTTGCTGAGTCGCATCGATCTGCAGCAGTCCGAGCCCCAGGTGCTGGTGCTGGCGCCGACCCGGGAGCTGGCGTTGCAGGTGGCCGAGGCGTTTCAGCGCTATGCCAGGCATCTGCAGGGGTTTCACGTGCTCCCGCTCTACGGCGGGCAGGACTACCGGGTGCAACTGCGCCAGTTACAGCGCGGGGCGCAGGTGATCATCGGCACCCCGGGCCGGGTGATGGACCACATCCGCCGCGGCACCCTGAAGCTCGGCGGCATCCGCACCCTGGTGCTGGACGAGGCCGACGAGATGCTCAATATGGGCTTTGCCGAGGACATCGAGTGGATCTTCGAGCAGGCCCCCAGCCCGCGCCAGGTGGCGTTGTTTTCCGCTACCATGCCGCCGGCCATCAAGCGGGTGGCCGCCACCCACCTGTCGGACCCGGTGGAACTGCGGATCACCTCCCGCGCCACCACCGTCGACACCATCGAACAGCAGCATTGCATCGTAACTCGCCACCACAAGCTCGACCTGCTGACCCGGTTGCTGGAGCTGGAGCCGGTGGAGGGCATGCTCGTGTTCGTGCGCACCAAGCTGGCGGCCGCCGAGCTGGCGGAGAAGCTGGTGGCCCACGGGTTTGCCGCCGATGCCCTGCACGGAGACATGGGCCAGGCGGCGCGCGAGCAGGCGGTAGAGCGGCTCAAGCGCGGCCGATTGGATATCCTGGTGGCCACCGATGTGGCGGCCCGCGGCCTGGATGTGGAACGCATCACCCACGTAGTGAATTTCGACATCCCCAACGACCCGGAGTCCTATGTGCACCGCATCGGCCGCACCGGTCGGGCCGGGCGCCGGGGCAAGGCGATGCTGTTCGTACAGCCGCGGGAACGGCACCTGCTGCGGGCGATCGAAAAGGCCATCGGCCAGGGCATCCCGCCCCAGGAGCCGCCGTCGGCGGACCGCATCACCGAACACCGAATCCAGCGCTTCACCGAGCTGTTGAACAAGACCCTGGATGAGCAGGACCTGGACTTCTTCCACCGCCTGGTGGGACGCATCGCCCAGCAGCAGGAGCTGGAGCCGCTGCAGATGGCCGCCGCCCTGACCTACCTGTACCAGCGCAAACGCCCGCTGCAGATGGAGGAACCGGTGCGCCCCGGCAAGCCCAAGCGCGCCGAACGGCCCGGCAAGCCCCAGGCCAACCGCCCGGCCAAGCCCCAGGCCAACCGCCCGCCCAAGCCCCAGGCCGAGCGCCCGGTCAAGCCGGCGCGCAGCGGGCCCGCCGATGAGCATCCGGTCGCCGGCGCTGCGGCGCGGGCTGAGCCCCGGCCGCAACGCCCCGAGCGCCGTCCCCGGGACCAGGAACCCGTGCCCATGGTCAGTTACCGCATCGAGGTCGGCCAGCGCGACGGCGCGACCCCGCGCGAAATCGTCGGCGCCATTGCCAACGAGGCCGGGCTCGAAGGCCGCTACATCGGCCGCGTCGAGATCTCCGAGGACCACAGTTGCGTTGATCTGCCCGACGGCATGCCGAAGGAGATCGCCCAGCATCTGCGGCGGGTTATGGTGTGCGGGCGGCCGCTCAAACTGCGGCGGCTGGAGTCGGGGACGCGCGGGCCCAATCGCGGCAAGCCCGGGGCCGGTGGCGGGAAGGCCAAGGGCAAGGCCCGCAAGCAGCCGGGCTGATCCTGGGACCGCGATGCGCGGCGAATTGAGCCAGCGCAAAGCCGGACCGCTTTCCCCAGCCAACAATCCCCTTCGGCTGTTATACTAGCGCGCTAAATTCAAACCAGTTCGGGTTGTAAATGGGGGAACAAACATTGGCCTACACCACCGAGGATATCCGCAATATCGCCCTTGCCGGGCACGCCGGCTCCGGTAAAACCACTCTGGTCGAGCGCTTGCTCCAAGAGTCCGGCGCCATTCCCGAGGCCGGCAGCGTGGTGCGCGGCGATACGGTGTGTGATGCCGACCCCCAGGAGCAGGCCCTGCAGCATTCGCTGGAGGTGGCCATTGCCCACCTCGACAGCGGCGGGGCCCACGTAAACCTGCTCGATACCCCCGGCTATCCGGATTTCCTTGGCCGCACCCTCAGCGTGCTGGCGGCGGTGGAGACGGTGGCGGTGGTGATCAATGCCAGGTCCGGCATCGAGTCCATCACCCAGCGCGCCATGCAGGCGGCCTATAATCGCGGGCTCTGCCGCATGATCATCGTCAACCAGATCGACACCCCGGGCTTCGACGGGGCCTCTCTGGTGGCCCAGATCCAGGGCCAGTTCGGCGCCGAGTGCCTGCCCATCAACCTGCCGGCGGACGGCGCCAGCCGGGTGCTGGACTGCTTCTTCCAGCCGGGGGGAGAGGGGGCGGACTTCTCGTCGGTGGAGGCCGCCCATGAGCGCCTGATCGACCAGGTGGTGGAGGTCGACGAAGA
>CBDUCL010000129.1:0-8508 GCA_965365625.1 uncultured Chromatiales bacterium
GCGTAGCTGCAATGTGCGATACGCAATCGTGATGACCGCAGGACGGTCGGAGCACTATAGGCCGTCAAAGATCGAGTGCGTTTTGGGGGACTTGGATGTCCCAAAACGCATCACGAGATCGAAGACACACTTGGTTTAGATTTCTCTCAAGGAAGCTCGCGCTGAGAACCCGCGTGAAAGCTCTCACACTATCTCGAATTGAATCCCTGCTTGCGATTGCTAAAGGATTGGGGAACGCTTCTCGTGGCCATGCTGCCACAAGCCGGAGCAGATCTGTTCGCAAGGCCGCTTTCGGGGCGGGCTCGCGCCGCCCTGGAAATCCGAGCCGAACTAGGCCGCCCGGTTCAGGCTGAGGCTAGACGCGGATATAGAGCCAGCCCTGGCGCATCCGCATCAAAATTTGGTCCAGCGCCGAAGGGGCAATCAATACCCCATCCAGCAGCTCGGCATCGACGCCCTTGAGGTAGCTCAGGCGCTCCAAGGCCTTGCGGCACGCCAGCACCGAGACATTGTCGTGATCGTGCAGCAGGGCGCTCACCCGCTGGGCCTGGGGCGCGCCACCGTTGCGCACCAGGTCCAGTCCGCCCCCGTTGGCGATGATCTCCACCTGCAGCGGCCGCGCCTCGCTGCCGGCACGGGCCACCAGGCGCTCGATCTCGTCGAGGGCCTCCTGCGTACGCTGCGGATCGGCGCTGCCCAGATGGAGGATAACGCGCTCGACCTCGGCGAGTTCATCGCCGATTTCCGCGCTACGGACCTCCGCCATGGGTGCCCAGCCGGGCCCCGGGGCCAGTTTTTCCTGGGCCCACCAGCCGATCCCGGTACCCAAGGCCAAGGCCAAACCGGCAGCGATGGCCGGCAGGGGCCAACGCGCCTCGCCCGGCACCGGGCCCCGAACCTGCGAGGCCGCCACCGGCGGCTCCGCATAGGCGTCCCGCAGCAGGCTCTTGAGCTTGCGTGCCTCACAAATACGGGCTGCCAGTTTCGGATCAGCCGCCGCTGCTTGATGCAGGTCCAAGCGCTCGCTGCCACTCAATTCGCCGTCGACGAAGGCATCCACCTGGAACTCGTTCGCATCCTGCCTATCGCTCATTTGATTCTCCGTAGATTGGTTACCTGGGGTGGGTCGGCGAGAGCCGACCTATAGGTCCGCAATCGCTCGGCCAGGGCCGCCCGCGCACGATTGAGCCGGCTCATCACGGTGCCGATCGGAATCTGCAGCACCTCAGCGACCTCCGCATAGGAGAAACCCTCCAAATCGACCAGCGTCAGCACCTGGCGCTGTCCCAGGGGCAACTGTTCCACCCCCGCACGCACTCGGTCCACCAGTTGTTGCTCCCCGTAATTGTCCGCCGGCGTGCCCGGACTCGCCAGAACGACATCATCGATGTCCTGCATCTCCCGACGGGCCCGAAGGAAATCTTTCCAGCAATTGGAAAGGACGCGAAACAGCCAGGGTTCGAGCCGCTCGGGGTCGCGCAACTGGTGTCCCCTGGTGAGCGCCTTGGCCAGCGTTTCCTGAACCAGGTCATCGGCCAACGCCGGATCGTGACACCAGGAATAAGCAACTCGGTAAAGCTGATCGCGTTTTTCCGGCAACTGACGCCGCAATCTGTGGCCAGACATGAAACTCAAAAACGGACTTTTCAACGCTCCCCTCCCAAAATTTTATCGTTATCGGGCGCTATCGCGGCGGCAGGCCAGGGCCGCAGTCGAGACACACCTCTGTCCTCAAGTATGACGCGAATTTGGGGGTTTTATTCCATCGTTGCGTGGCGGAGGCAAAAACCCCAGGGAATCGGAATAAATTGCTCGCCCTCCCCGTCACCCCCCCATCGGTCGACCGCTACGGCAGATCCAGCCGCGACCGTCTTCAGCCCATTTCTGACATAGAGGGAAAACCCATGAGATTCAATCTACCCCATTGGCTGTTCGGCCTGTTGTGCCTACCCATGATGTTGGCTGCAGGGCCGGCGACGGCAGCGGCGGAGTCCGAGGCCAAGCCCTTCGCCGAGCACCACATAGTGCTGCAGATCAGCGACGCCGACCCGAGCAAGCAGACCCTGGTGCTTAACGTCGCCAACAACCTGCTAAAGGCCTACGGGCCGGACAAGGTAGATGTGGAGATCGTCGCCTTCGGTCCCGGCCTGCGCCTGTTGTTCGCCGAGAACGTCAATAGCGACCGGATTAACGGTCTGACCGACTCCGGAGTCCGCTTCGCCGGCTGCGGCAATACGCTCAAAAAGATGACCGAACTGCTGGGCGAGGAACCCAAGCTTCACGCCAATTCGACCCGGGTTTCTGCGGGTGTGGTACGCATTGTCGAGTTGGTCGACCAGGGTTACACCCTGGTCAAACCCTAAAAGAAATTCGCTTTCGTCGGCGCCAGCCGCCGTCCCGCAGCTCGTTCAGAAAGAGCACGGGGAAAATTTTTTTTTCAATGCTAAAAGGGGGATCTACCGTTGAAAAGACTACAGCCGAAACATATGGCCGCGACCCTGTGCGCGGCCGGGCTTTTGGGCGCCGCCGGCGCCGCTCAGGCAGCCAACTGGCTGATGCTGCAAGGCACCGAGCCGGCGGATGCCGCGGCCCGGGCCAAGATCTGGGGCTTTATCCAACCGGAATATCAGGGCACCAAGGGCTCGGAGGTAGCGGCCGGCCCCTGGGCCGGCAGCGACGCCGTATTCAACCAGATCGGGCCCGATCTGGATTCCGACTCCCAGTTCAATATCCGCCGCGCCCGAGTCGGGGTACGTGGCGCCGCCATGCCGATTGACAACAAGGTCAACTACTTCGTGCTATTGGAGGCGGGCAACAACGGCATCACCGCCAACGGCGGCGGCAGCGTCAAGGTCACCGACGCCAGTATCACCCTCAACCACGTCAAGCACGCGCGCATCCGCTTGGGCCAGTTTAAATACCCGGGCTCGGAAGAAGGCCTGCAGGCGATCCATGTCTTCGACTATATCAACTTCACCAATCCCACCAACTTCTTCCTGCTCGAGCGCTTCTTCGACAGCGATGGATCCAATGCCGCCGGCGACCTGACTGCGTTCGACGCCAACAAGCCCAACGGGGCGGTCGGCGCCTTCCGCGACATCGGCGTGCAGGTGTTCGACACCTTCAACACCGGCGAATGGGAACACAGCTACGCCGCCATGATCGGAAACGGCAACGGCATCGCCCGCGGCGACAACAACAGCTCCAAAGACTGGTACCTGTACTGGGCGTCCGAGTGGCTGTTCGGCGGCAAGGGCCCGCGCCGCCAGGGCTGGAAGCTGTATGGCTGGTACCAGGACGGCAAGCGCACCCTGCGCACCGGGGCCGACCAAACCAAGGACGACTTCGACCGCACGCGTTGGGGTCTGGGCAGCACCTATCGCCGCGGCAAGTGGCGGGCGGCCGCCGAGTACATCAATGCCGATGGCATGATCTTCAACGGCACCGACGGCGGCGCCGTCCCCGGCACCCTGAACAATCCCGGCACCCGGGTCGCCAGCTGGAACATGCTGCCCAAAGACGAAGGCGACGGCTGGTACCTGGACCTGGGCTACCGGGTCCACCCGAAGTGGGAACTGGACCTGCGCTACGACCGCGCCAACCGGGCCACGGACACCGACGCCAACGAGCGCCGTTTTACCAGCTGGACGGTAGGCGCCCAATACTTCTTTAATAAGAAGGTGCGGCTGATCGCCAACTACGAGTTCCGGGACGCCGAGGCACCGGGACTGCCGGGGTCGGCGGTGCCGAATCAGATTCTGGACGACATCGACAACCGCTTCTCGGCCCAGGTGCTGGCCGTGTTCTGAGCCCCAACGGGCTGCCGCCGTTCCTCCCGTTCGCTTCCCGGCGGCCGCCCTGAAGGCAGTACCATGCCCCAACCCGGGGCCCTTTCTCCCCCCGCCCGCGGCAATGGCCGTCGGCGGGGTTTTTTTTAAAACCCGCAGGGGCCGGAGGCTGCTGCAGCAGGGTGCCGAAACGCCCGGCCTGCTTTCAGTTGCCCGATACAAAGAAATCCGGTTCGGCGGCCAGGGTCGCCCCCTCCTCTACCCCGAAGGCGCGGCGCAACTCGGCCTCCACCAAGGCGGCACGCACCCGATGCCGATCCTCGATCTGCGGATACAGCCGGTACAAGCCGGCCAAGCGCAAGGCCTGAAGGCAGCCAACCCGCTCCAGAGCCCGGCGGGAGTCCCGGCCAAGCCGCTGCAGGCTAAGTAACCAGGGTGCCTGCCAGTCGAGAAAGGCCCGTACCAGCCGCGCGTCCTTGGCGCTCGCCCAGGATTCGCGCAGCAAAAGCTCCGGAAACGCCGACACCGCCAGCCGGCGAGCGGACTGGCCGGCCCCCTCCATCCCCTCACCGCCACCTTGCTCGTCGCGACAAAACCACTGGGCTCGGGGCTTCGGGCCGGCGGCACGGTGCACCAACTGGGCCAATTCTTCGCTGGGATGCTGCCCCGATCGATCCGGCATCCGGAAGCCTTCCCGCGCCCGATTGCCGGGCCGCCACTCCGGCGCCGGATCGGACGGCCCCGCCGGGGCCTCACAGCGGCTGTCGAGCAGAGCCAAGGGCAGACCTGACTGGCCATCCAGCAGCCACAGCTCATAGCGATCCTCCAGGGGAAATGGCAATCGGTCGGCACGGCGTTTGACCGCCTCCAGCAGCTGGCTGCCCAGGGCATCCAGCCACTGGTAATCCACCACCGAGCGCACCGGACTCCGACGCAGTCCGGCGGCGGCTGACCAGGTACCAAACTTGATGTCCGGCAGCTCGACCTCAAAGGCGTTGCCTTGGTCGTCGAGTTCCCTATCGACCCCGCCCTGGATATACAGGGACCAATGCACGCCGTCGCGGGTTACCGCATCCGCACCCTCTATCTCCACCAGGTTCACGGTGCCGTGAAAGGGATTGAGCATGCGGTGGCTGTAGCAGCGAATCATGGCATCAGGGCTCGATAAAGTCATACACCAGGATACGGCTGACCAGGGGCTCGAGCACCTCCCGGACCGCCCGCTGGTGGGCCGGGTGCTGGATATACGACCGCATCTGCTCGGCATCCGCGAAACTGAGCAGGATGCCGACATCGAAGCTGGAATCCACGATTGCCCGCTGGCTTGGCAGCACCTCACCGACCCGCACCTCCACTACCCCGGGAATCGCCCGGAAGGCCTGGGTCTGCTCGATGATTCGCAGTCGGTGCTCGGGATTCCCCGAGTCCTTGAGCCAACAGAGCACCAGGTGATTGATGCGTCCGCCGGATTCCGGCGCCGGCTGCCCGGCACAGGCGGCCAGCAGCAGAGCGCACAACAACACGGCGATTGGACCGGGCTTCAACATAAACGTCACCTCCACATGCTCGCTCGGCCGGCTCCCGGCCGCTGTCAACCTAGAAAGAGCCGTTGGACGGGGTGGAGGGTGCGCTTGCGGGGGAGCAGGGCAACGACTGCATGGATAATGTGGGAAATGTCAGGTTCTGTCTGGAACAGGACCGGACCATGCGTCGCCGCAAATGTGCCATACGCCCCGTAGCCTGGATCGCTAAATCGGTGAAGACACGCAGCAGAGACTTGTTTCTTCATTTCAGCACCTTACCGTCGAATGGAGCGGTCAACTGCTCTCTCTAGGGTCAAAGCTTGCGGGATTCTGCAGCACTCGGCAAGCCGGGTTCAAGCCACGGGTGGCGACGCCAAGCAAGTGCAGACCTCGCGAATCTCGTCGTAGATGAGCTCTGGTTCCTCCTGATAGCGCCGCGAGAGATGGAAGGCCAGCAACTGTCCGATCCCGGCGGCCTGGGCAATCTCGCCGCAAGCGCGGGCGGTGAGGTGACCGGTGCGGCTGGCCTGCTCCGCATCGGCCTGGGCGAAGGCGGCTTCGCAGAACAGGCTGTGGGCGCCGCGGGCGAGCGCGATCAAGCGGCGGCGGTTGTCCGGGCTGTCCGCCAGGTCGGTGGCGTAGACTAAGCGGGGGCCGGGGTTCACCGCCAGCAGCTCGGCCGCCAGCGCGGAGGCGGGACGACGGCTGGCATCGGGCAGACCGATCTCCAGGCCTGTCTCGCCTGCGGTGATCGCCTGTTTCAGTCGCCGCAGCCAGGGCCCCGGGGCCAGGCCGGCGGCGGCCAGGCGCTCGGGCAACACTCGGACCTGCAGACCGGCCTGCCAGGCGAAGGCCAGCACCGGGATGCCGTGGTCCAGCTCTAACGCCCAAACCCGGAACCCGCTCTCGTCCAACAGCAGACCGCCGGGGGCGGCGGCCGCGGGCAAGGGTTCCAGGCCGGGGCCGCCGGCGCGCAGGGCGAAGCGTTGCAAGCGTTCGCCGTGCAGCTCGGCAATCTCGAATCTTGGCCCGGCGGCACCGATGCGGTCCCAACGGATGCCGCTGACCAGGCCCGCCAGGTGCCCGGCCAGGCCAGGCGGGCCGAACAGCCGGCACACACCGGTTTCCCCGATGCGCGCCCGCAGCAGCCAGAGAAAGCCGGCGATGTGGTCCATGTGGGCATGGCTGATGAAGACATCGCTGACCTGATGGGCCACCCGGGCCGGGAGGCGGGCGCCATCGCCCAGGTCGAACAGCAGACTGCGCCGCTCCTGGCGCAATCGCAGATGCAACAATGGATCGCCGAAAACCCCGTTGGCCAAGAGCGCCAGGGCCGGCCCGACCCGGACTAGGGGCCGGGGGCCATCGTTATCCCCAGGGCGGGGATAGGGCAGGATGTCCGGCGGCGGGATAAACGCCAGACTGCTGGCGCCTCGAGCCGGGGCGCTGCCAAGGCGGCCGTCGGTGCCGCGTTGGGCGTCCCGAACCAGCAGGGCCCGGGGCGCAATCGAGGGAGCGGCAATGCGCAGGCGCAGGGCCTCCGGCTCCAGCGCCAGCACCTCCCCCAGGGCGAGGGTTGCCTGGTCTGATCCCAGCAGGCCTACCTGGCGCCCGCGCCAAGCCTCGGGCTGGTCCAGGGGCGGCGGAGTGCCGGTGAGCGCCAGCCCGGCCAGCGCCAGGCGCTGCTCCTGGGCCTGCGCCAACCAGGCGTCCCAGGCCTGGGTGCGCTTGCGGCTGCGCCGCCCCTTGCCTGGGCGGCGGGCCTGTTCCGCGGCCCTTATCGCCAGCACAGGCAGGCCGGTGGCGGCCAGCTCCCGGGCCAAAGGAAGACGTCCCGGTTCCCGGGTCAGGGCCAGGAGGCAACTCGGTTTCAGGGTCTGGACCAGGGCCTGCAACAGCTCGGCACCGGCGGCGCCCCGCACCAGGCCGGGGGCGTCCACCAGCAAGGGCGCCGGCGGGGGCCCGGTCAGCAACCGCTCGAGCGCCAGGATCAGCGGCAGGCGGAAGCGCCCGGCATCCAGGCTGCATAGGGCCTCGCTGGCCTGGAGCCGCCAGCCGCCCACCTGCCACCCGCCAAGGCTCACGGCGCCGGGCGGGCCGAAGGCGGGCGAGCCGGGATCAGCGCTCAGGCACCAGCAGGCGCCGCGAGCCGCCGCCAGGCGCTCTGCCAGCGCCTGGCAGAGGGTCGACTTGCCGACGCCCGGGGGGCCGAGCAGCAATACCGGGCCCGGCGTCTCGGCAAGTCGCCGGGCCAAGGCGTCCGGGTCGTACGCGAGCAAGATTGGGGCTGGGGCCTGGGACATGACTGGGGCTCGAACCGGCGCCTCTCGGGCCGCCGGCCTGTGTTTTCGTGGCTACCGAACACCTCGCGTCCATGCCGGAAATCAGCGCTCCCTTGCCGGTGATCCACTACCCGCGTTGACCCGGATTCCAATCGGATTCTGCTGCTGGCCACTAGTATTGAGCCTAACAGAGATTGCCGGTTCCGCCCGGGTACAAAAAAGGGGAGGTCCCCCCTTTCGAATTGCCCGCTCGCTCAGGCCTTAGAGTCGGCTGAGCTCCACCCGCCGGTTCTGCGCCTTATCTGAGGCGGTCTCGTTGCCGGTGATCGGCTGCTCCTCGCCGTAGCCGCGCGCCACCAAGTTGCCGGCGGCCACGCCTTTTTCGACCAAGTAGGACTTGACCCGAGCGGCGCGGCGTTGGGACAGTTCCTTGTTGTAGGCGTCGTCACCGTCGCTGTCGGTATGTCCCGAGACCTCCAGCTTGATCTCCGGATTGGCCACCAAAGTGGTGGCGACGCCGTCGAGGATGGTGCTCGACTCCGCGGTAAGCTGGTCCGAGTCGGCATGGAAGTTCACCCCTCGCAGCACGATAGGCACCGCTTGGGGACAGCCGAACTCGTCTACTGTAATGGAAGGGTCGGTGCCCGGACAGAGATCACGCCCGTCCGCCACCTGGTCGCCGTCGCTGTCGCTCGGCGGGAGCGTGACCGGAGCGGACTCAACAACGGCCTGCGGTTGCCCCACGGGAACCGGCTCCGGCGCAGGTGCTATCGCTGCTTTCTCCGCCTGGGCCGGCGGTTGCGCCACGGTAGCGGGCTCCAGCGCCGGTGTGATCGCCGCAGTCTCGGCCTCGGCCGGCATCGGAGGCTGCGGCGACCAGGGGTAGACCGGGGCAAACAGCGGCGGGTAGTAGGG
>CBDUCL010000130.1:0-8399 GCA_965365625.1 uncultured Chromatiales bacterium
TAGCCGGGTCCACCGCCATAGCCCGGTCCACCGCCATAGCCCGGTCCGCCGCCGTAGCCCCGATCGTAATCGTCATACTCGCGATCTTTATCGCCGCCCATCATGTTCATCGGGCTCTTCATCATCTTCATCGGGGCGCCCATCATATTCATGGGATTCATCCCCTCGGCCTGGGCCAGGGGCAGGGCGCCGGCACAGGCGATACCGACTGCCGCCAGCGCGGCGGCAAGCGGTTTCGGGAAACTGATCATGGTTTTTCTCCTATCGATGGTTGGTGTATCTTATTAGGGTCTTGTATCCGTAACGCGATCCTATAATTAAGTATAGGGGAACCCGATACAAGCGATTTGTCTTGGATCAAACCAAGACCCGCCCCGGCACATCCTAGGGGCCGATCTCCAAGGGGCTGGAGTTTGTGCCCACCGCGTCCCGGATTGGCTGTAATGCAGAACCCCGAATCCCGCCCCACCGGCAGTGGGGATTCCCCGATCGGCCGCGCCTTTCGCCGCTCCCTCGGCGTCATAGTCCTGCTCGCTCTGGGTGTGGTCGCCCTGGTCTATTTGCAGCTGCGCGAGCCGCCACCGACGCCGGCGGATGACAGCCCAGTGAGCGCCCCGCGGCGGGCCGAGCCGGCCCAGGCCGAGCCACCGCCGGTGAGCTTTACCGACATCACGTCCGCCGCCGGCATCGACTTCGTGCATGTAAACGGCGCTTACGGTGAGCGCCTGTTGCCGGAGACCCTCGGTAGCGGTACCGCCTTCTTCGACTACGATAACGACGGCGATCAAGACCTGCTGCTGGTCAACTCGGACTATTGGCCGGAACGACGCCCCGTTGGGGCGCCCGCGGCCACTCTTGCCCTCTACCGAAATGACGGCAGCGGCCGTTTCGACGAGGTGAGCACGGAGGCCGGGCTCGATCTCGGCCTGTACGGAATGGGGGTGGCCACCGCCGACTACGACGCCGACGGCTGGGTCGATATCTACCTTACCGCCCTCGGACCCAATCGCCTGCTGCGCAACCTGGGCGGACGCTTCCAGGAGGTCACCGCGGAGGCCGGGGTGGCCGGCGCCGACGACGACTGGAGCACCGCCGCCGCCTTTCTGGACTACGACAATGACGGCGATCTGGACCTGTTCGTCACCCAGTATGTGCGCTGGTCCCGGGAGATCGACTTGGAGGTGGACTTCCGCCTCACCGGCATCGGCCGCGCCTATGGCCCGCCCACCGCCTACCGGGGCACCCAGTGCCGGTTGTTCCGTAATCAGGGGGACGGCGGCTTCGAGGATGTTTCGGCCCAGGCCGGGGTGCTGGTGCACAATCCGGCCACCGGCGAGGCAATGGCCAAGGCCCTGGGGGTGGCCCCGGCGGACATCGACGGCGACGGCTGGATCGACATCCTGGTCAGCAACGACACGGTGCAGAACTTCCTGTTCCACAATCTCGGCGACGGCCGCTTCGAGGAACTGGGCACCCTGTCCGGTATCGCCTTCGACCGCAACGGCGCGGCCACCGGCGCCATGGGGCTGGACATCGCCCACTTCCGCAACGACGCCGACCTCGGCCTGGCGGTGGGCAATTTCGCCAACGAGATGACCGCGCTCTATGTCACCCAGGGCGGCGCCATGCCCCTGGCCGACGAGGCCATTGTGGAGGGTATAGGACCGGCCTCGCGCCAGGCCCTGACCTTCGGACTGTTCTTCTTCGACTACGACCTCGACGGCCGGCTCGACCTGTTCCAGGCCAACGGCCATCTGGAGCAGGAGATCAACCAGGTCCAGCCGAGCCAGCACTATGCGCAACCGCCTCAGCTGTTCTGGAACTGCGGCGCCGACTGCCGGGCCAGCTTCGTAGCGGTGCCGGAGCAGAGGCTCGGCGACCTGGCGGCGCCCCTGGTGGGCCGGGCCGCAGCCTATGCGGATATCGACGCCGATGGCGATCTGGACCTGCTCGTTACCCAGAACGGTGGTCCGGCGCGGCTCTACCGCAATGACCAGAATCTGGGCCACCATTGGCTGCGTGTCCGGCTGCAGGGTAGGGCGCCCAACCGCGACGCCATCGGTGCCTGGATCGAGCTCGAGGCCGGCGGCCAGACCCAGCGCCGCCAGGTCATGCCGAGCCGCAGCTACCTGTCCCAGGTCGAGCTGCCGGTGACCTTCGGTCTCGGCTCGACCGACCGGATCGACGCCCTGCGCATTCGCTGGCCGGACGGCAGTCTTCAGGACCTGGCGCCGCCGGCGGTGGACCAATCGTTGATCCTGGAGCAACCCTGATGCGCGGCCTGCCCCTGATCCTGCTGTTGGCCACCGGTCCGGCCCTGGCCGAGGCCCCCTGGTTCAGCGAACAGGCGCAGGCGGTGGGCCTGGACTTCCGCCATGTCAACGGCATGAGCGGCCAACTCTGGTTCGTCGAGAATGTGGGCGGCGGGGTCGCATTGTTCGACTACGACAACGACGGCGACTTGGATGTCTACCTGACCCAGGGTCAGCGTCTGGGCCAGCCTCCGGACCCGAAGCTGCGCGACCGTCTCTACCGCAACGACCTCGGCACCGGTCCCGACGGCCGTCCGCTCCTGCGGTTCACCGATGTCACCGAGGCCAGCGGCATCCGCGCCCTGGGTTACGGCATGGGGGTGGCGGCAGGGGATTACGACAACGACGGCTGGATTGACCTCTATCTAACGAACTTCGGTCCCAACCAGCTTTGGCGCAACCTCGGCGACGGTCGCTTCAAAGAGGTTACTGCCGCGGCCGGGGCCCAGGAGGCCGGCTGGAGCGTCAGTGCCAGCTTCACAGACTACGACCGCGACGGCTGGCTTGACCTCTTTATCGGTAATTACGCCGATTATGCGCTGGACAAAGACCGCAAGTGCTACGCGCCGAACAGCGCCCGAGACTACTGCTCCCCCAAGATGTACCCGGCGCTGCCGGATCGCCTGCTGCACAATCTGGGCGACGGCCGTTTCGAGGACGTCAGCGAAGCGGCCGGCATCCGCCGTGGCCATGGCCCGGCGCTGGGGGTCATCGGGGCCGACCTCAATGGCGACGCCCGTCCCGACTTCTACGTGGCCAACGACGCCCATCCGAACCAGCTCTGGTTCAACCAGGGGGGCGGCCGCTTCCGCGACGAGGCCCTGCTGGCCGGGGTGGCGGTGAATATGGAGGGCGTGGCCGAGGCCAGCATGGGGGTGGACGCCGGCGACTTCGACGGCGATGGCGACCTGGACCTGTTTATGACCCACCTGCTGGGGGAGACCAACACCCTGTATGTCAATGACGGCCAGGGCTGGTTCGAGGACCGCTCTCTGGCCACCGGCCTGGGAGTCCCGAGCAAGGGCTATACCTCGTTCGGCACCGCCTGGCTCGACTTCGACAACGACGGCTGGCTCGACCTGTTCGCCGCCAACGGCGAGGTGCGCATCGTACCGATCCTGGCCCGGGCCGGCGACGACTACCCGCTGCACCAGCCCAACCAGCTGTTCCGCAATCTGGGCGACGGGCGCTTCCAGGAGGTCAGCGCCCAGGCCGGGCCGGCGTTTGCCCTGTCCGAGGTCAGCCGCGGGGCCGGTTTCGGCGACCTGGACAACGACGGCGACAGCGACATCCTGGTGGTCAACAACAATGGTCCGCTGCGCCTGCTGCGCAACGACATCGGTGCCGCCAGACCCTGGCTTGGGCTGCGCCTGGTCTCCCGTCAGGGGCGCGATGCTCTCGGCGCCCTGGTCGAGGTCAAACTCGACGACGGTCGCAGCCTCTGGCGTCGGGCCCGCAGCGACGGCAGCTACGCCTCGGCCAACGACCCCCGCGTGTTGGTGGGTCTCGGCCAGGCCAGCGTTGACTGGATCCAGGTGCAGTGGCCAGACGGCAGCCGCGAGCGCTTCGAGGGGCTGGAGCCGGGTCGCTACCACAGCCTGCGTCAGGGCGACGGAGAGAAAACCGATGCAAGATGAAGCGATTCCCCGAGACTCGCCCCCGGGTTGGCGAAGGCTGTTGGCCGTCCTGGCCGCGTTCTGCTGGACGGTCGCCCCGGCAGGGGAACTGTTGGAGGTCCCCTATCCTGATCTGGCCAGTGCCGAGCCTGCAGTGCGGGCCACCCTGGAGTCCGCCCGCGCCAGTCTCGACGCCCTGCCGGCGGACGCCGATTTGGCCACCGCCTATGGCGAGATGGGCGAGCTCTACCACGCTCACCACGTCTATGTGCCCGCCGACCCTTGCTACCGCAATGCCCTGACCCTGCGCCCCGATAGTTTCCGCTGGCACTACTACCAGGCCCGGCTGATGACCCAGACCGGTCGGCCCGAGGCGGCCCTGATCGGCTACCGCAAGGCGGTCGAACTACGACCAGACTATGCCCCGGCCCGCCTGCGCCTGGCCGACGCCTGGCTGGAGGCCAGCCGTCCGGACCAAGCCGAGCCCCTGTACCGGGCCCTGCTCGAAAACCCCGGGCTGGGGGACGCTGCGCGCTTCGGACTCGGTCGGCTCTTGCTGGGGCGGGGCGAGGCGGTCGCTGCCGCGACCCTGTTCGAGCAGGTGCTGGCAGACCAGCCGGAGGCGACTCGGGTGCACTACTCCCTGGGCATGGCCTACCGGGCCCAGGGCGAGATCGAGGCTGCCCGCCGCCAATTGGCGCTGCGCGGAGAAGGAGAGCCGAGCTTGCCGGACCCGGAGTTGGAGCGCCTGGACCAACTCGCCGGCGGGGTGCGCACCTTGCTGTTCCAGGCTATCGCCAGCGTGCACTCGGGCCAGCACCGACAGGCGGTGGAGTCCTTCCGCCAGGCCCTGGCCGAGGCGCCGGACAACGTCAATGCCCGGGTCAGCCTGGCTCGCTCCCTGTATCTGATCGGCGAGCGCGAGGCCAGCCGCGCGGAGTTGGAGCAGGCTCTGGCCCGCGACCCCGACCACGCCCTGGCGCATTTCTTCCTCGGCGTCTGGCACACCGCCAACAACGACCCGCCGGCGGCTGAAGCTCAGTTCCGCGCCTGCCTGGACCTCGAGCCGAGCCACAGCGGCGCTCACCACTTCCTGGCCAATGGCCTGATGCAACGCGGCGATTATGCCGCGGCGGCTCGGCACTATGGCCTGGCGGCGGATGCGGACCCGGACAATGCCCCGGCCCGAGCCCTGGCTGCCGCGGCGGCCTTGCGCGCCGGTCGCCCGCATATCGAGGTCCGAGCCGAGTTGGAGCAGGGCCTCGCCCGGCACCCCGACGACCAGACCATGCAATACCTCCTGGCACGGCTGCTGGCCGCCAGTCCCGAGGCCGAGGTACGCGACGGTACTCGCGCCCTGGCTATCGCCGAGCCCCTGTACCAGCGCCAGTACCTGCTTGAGCACGCCGAGACCCTGGCCATGGCCCAGGCCGAGACCGAGCGCTATGCCGAGGCCGCTGCCCTGCAAGAGCGGGTGTTGGGGGCGGCGGCCGGGGCCGGCCGCTTTTTCGAGCTACCTCGGTTGCAGGCGGAGCTCGGCGCCTACCGGGAGGAAACCCCCTGGCGCGAGCCCTTCGCTCCCATGGACCCAGTGTTTCAGCCCAGCCCTCTGGACCCGGCGGGCGTGTTTCGCGAATACCCAACAACCGCCGCGTACTGAACCTTGGGGGCTGGGAGCTCGTAGGCAGTTGAGGGCACGTCTTGTGAGTGGCTGCAATTGGGCTTGCGGCGTTGGCTTCGGAGGGGCGGCACCGCCGTTGCTGGAAACCCTGCCGGGGTGATGGGGGGGCCGATCGGCCGGTTAGGTCTTATTAGGCGGGTTTGGTTGGAAGGCCAAGCTCGGGTTAGGAAAAGAAAACCCGCCAACGGCGGGTTTTTGGGGAGGTACGGCGCTCAACCGATTGCACTGAGAGAGAAAAATGCCCAAACGAACATGGCAAAAATGACTACTCCACCGACCGTGAAGATGGTGGCGACCTGATTGTAACCGGAGTCTGATTCGTTCTGGTCTTTGCGCATGCTTGCTGCCCCTTCTTGGTGAGATTAGAACACAGGAAGATAATAACATTGGCGATATGTGATGTGTTCGCGCCGAAAGATGAAATTCTGTGAACGAAAAGCGGATAATGGTCTGCCAAGCGCTGGATGGCTCAAGCGGGAACGGTGGCTCCTTCGGCACTGCAATTGCCGGGTAAGCTCGTTTGCATCGCGAATCGCGGTGGTCGCCGCGCCCTTATTTTTGGCGCACGGCTGATGCTGCTTCGACCTCGAATACCTTCGCTTTTGTCTGTCGTGTTGCACGACCCAATTCTTGCGATCTGCAGACGACTATTGAGCCCGAACGCTGAAGCGCCCACGAGGAATTGACGCCGAATGATGTTTGTACGCGCACTGCCCCTGGTTTTGGTTTTCGTCGTGCTGGCCTGCCTCCAAGCCTGTTCGGAAAACGAGGACTTGCAACCGGACGGAATGCCTGCCGACCATGCGGCAGCTGACTTGCTCGGGCCGCAGGCCATCGCCGACAACAATCGAGGCGTCGGCCTGATGGGCAGTTTCCGCTACGAGGATGCCTGGGCCCAGTTCCGGGAACTGGCCGAGCAATACCCGGACTGGCTGGACGTAAGGGTGAATCTCGCCATCGCCACCCTCAACCGCCAGCAGCCGGGGGACGAGCAGGCAGCCCTGGACCTGATCGGGCGGGTACTGGAGGCCGATCCCGGGCACCTGCGGGCCCACTATGTCTCGGGCCTGCTGAATCTATACCTGTCCTCGCCCGCGGTCGCCCAGCCCCACTTCGAGCGGGTGGCCAAGGCCGAACCGGATGACGCCTATGCCGCCTACTACCTGGCCCAATGCTTGGCCCAGCAGGGCGAGCATGCCTCCGCCGTGCGCTGGTACCGGCGGGCGATGGAGCGGGACCCTTACCTGCGCAGCGCCTACTACGGCGCCTTCCAGGCCCAGCAGCGCCTGGGCGACCGGGAAGCGGCGCGGGCCTTGATCGAGGACTACCAACGTCTGGACGCCAACCCGCGTGCGCGCCTGGCGGAATTCAAGTACACCCGCATGGGCCCGAAGGCCGAGGTCCTGGCGGTGGATGCGGAGGCCCCCGCGCCGACGGAGCGGCCCTCGGGCCCGCTTTTCGGTGCCCCCCTGGTGCTGACCGAGACCGGTCAGTGGCCATCGGCGCCGGCCAGCCTCACGGTAGCGGACCTGGAGGGGGACGGCGGCCTCGATCTCTACCTCGCCGGCGGCAGCGGCCCCGCGCGGCTGCTGCGGGCCGGCTCGGATGGGGCCTATCAGCCGCAGCCGAAGCACCCCCTGGCCCAGGTGGAGGGGGTCAATGCCGCCCTCTGGGGCGACTACGACAACGACGGACTGCTGGATGCCTACCTCTGCCGCCGCGGCGCCAATCAGCTCTGGCGCCAGCAGGCCCCCGGCGACTGGGTCGAGGTCACTGCCGCCACCGGCACCGCCAACGGCGAATGGAACACCGTCGACGGAGCCTTCCTCGACGCCGATCACGACGGCGATCTGGACCTGTTTCTCATCAATGCCGACGGTCCGAACGAACTGCTCAACAACAACCTGGACGGCAGCTTCCGGCCGCTGGCGGCGGAGCAGGGCCTGAGCGGCGGCGCCCGGGCTTCGCGTGGCCTGCTGGCCCTGGACATCGATCGTGACCGCGACCTGGACCTGCTGGTGCTGCATGCGGAGCCGCCCCATGAACTGTTTCTCAATGATCGGCTCTGGGCCTACCGGCCGGCCGAGGGCTTCGACGCCCTGCTGGAAACCCCGCTGCTGGCGATCCTCGGGGCGGATCTGGACGCCGACGGCTGGCCGGAACTGATCGGTGCCGGCACCGACGGTCGGCTCAAGCAATGGCGCCGGGAGCCGGAATCCGGTTGGGCACTGAGCGATCTCGGCCCCCTGAGTGAGCCCGACGCCACCTGGGCCCAACTCGCCCTGCTGGACGCGGACGGTGACGGCAGCCTGGAACTGCTGGATGCCGGGGCCGGCGGCTGGACCCTGCGCGATGGGGCAGGGCAGACGCTGGCCGCCCACGGCGCTTCCCTGGCCGGGCTCAGCCCCCTGGTGATCGATCCGAGCCGGGGTCCGGGCCTGCTGACCCTGGCGCCGGACGGCCGCCTGGCCCTGCACCCGCCCGGCGCCGGCCGCTTCGACTACCTGACGTTGAGCCTCAGCGGTAAAGAGGATCAGGCCCAGTCCATGCGCTCGAATGCCTCCGGCCTGGGGGCCGGCGTCGCACTGCGGGTTGGCTCGCGCTGGACCCTCCAGGACTACCTGCGTCCCCTGTCCGGACCCGGCCAGGGGCTGCAGCCCCTGGCCTTCGGCCTGGGTGGGGCCGGGCGGGCCGACTTTGTCGCCATCGACTGGTCTGACGGGGTATTTCAGAGCGAGTTGGACCTGGCCGCCGGCCAGCATCACCGCATTAACGAGACCCAGCGCCAGC
>CBDUCL010000131.1:0-8286 GCA_965365625.1 uncultured Chromatiales bacterium
ACCAGCAGTTCGGCCAGCACCGCTACGTCGCGCAAGCCCAGGTTGAAGCCCTGGCCCGCCACCGGATGCAGGGTGTGGGCGGCATTGCCGATCAGGGCCAGGCGCGGGCGCACCGAATCGCTAACCAGCAGCTGGCGCAGCGGGTAGCTGGCGCGGCGGCCGACCCGGGCGAAGCGCCCCAGGCGCTGGCCGAAGCGGGCCTGCAGGGCGCGCAGAAAGGCCTGGTCGTCCAATGCCAGCAGCGCCTCGACCTCCGCGTCGCGCTGGGTCCAGACCAGAGAGCAGCGGCCCTCGGTCATCGGCAGCAGGGCCAGGGGGCCGGTGTCGGTAAAGCGCTCGTAGGCGACCCCCTGGTGCGGTCGCCCGGGGGTGATATTGGCGATTACCGCGGTCTGACCGTAGCTCCACTCCCGAGCCCGGAACCCCAGGCGCTGGCGCACCGGGGAGTCGCCGCCGTCGGCGGCCACCAGCAGGCGGGCCTGCAGGGACAGGGACTCGCTATCCAGTTCGAGCTCGGCTTCGACCCGGTCCGGACCGAGCCGGAAATCGAGCAATCGGGCCGGACAGTAGAGGTCCACCAAGCCGTCCAGGCCCTGGTGCAGGACGCGCCCCAGATCCCGCGCCGGCAGCACATAGCCCAGGGCCTCGACCCCCGCCTTCCGGGATTCGATGCGGGCGAGGCCGAAATGGCCGCGGTCGGAGATATGGACCCGGCGGATCGGCTCGGCCCGGTCGGCGAGATCGGCCCACAGCCCCATGCCTTCGAGGATGCGGCGGCTGCCCCAGCCCAGGGCAATGACCCGATCGTCGTAGCTGGGCTGGGCCGGCGCCTGCGGGGGCAAGGCCTCGACCACGGCAATGCGCAGGCCGCAGCCGGCAATGGCCCGAGCCAGGCTGGCTCCGACCTGGCCGCCGCCGACGATCAGGACGTCGTATACCTGCTGCATGTCGGGATCATCCCCCCATCAGGGTCTCGATTTCGTCCACTTGCTTGGGCGCGCCGCGGCTCAGAACCTCGTGGCCGTCTTTGGTCACCAGCACATCGTCTTCGATGCGGATACCGATGTTCCACCATTTGCGGGCCACCCCCTTGGTGCCGGCGGGCACGTACAGGCCCGGCTCCACCGTGAGCACCATGCCGGGCTCCAGCAGGCGCCAGGAACCGTCCACCTTGTAGTCGCCGACGTCGTGCACGTCCATCCCCAGCCAGTGGCCGGTGCGGTGCATGTAGAGGGCCCGGTAGGCCTCCTGGCGCACCAGGCGCGTCACCTGGCCCTTGAGGACGCCCAGTTCCACCAGGCCCTTGGTCAGGGTGCGCACGGCCGCCTGGTGCGGGTCGTTCCAATGGTTGCCCGGCTTGACCTTGCGAATGGCGGCGTCCTGGGCCGCCAGCACCAACTCGTAGAGTTCGCGCTGGGGCGGGCTGAAGCGGCCGTTGACCGGGAAGGTGCGGGTGATGTCGGAGGCGTAGCAGTCGTACTCACAGCCGGCGTCGATCAGCACCAGGTCGCCGTCTTCGAGGCGCGCGCTGTTTTCCACGTAATGCAGCACGCAGGCATTGGCGCCGCCGCCGACTATCGAGGAATAGGCCTGTTGGCGGGCCCCGCTCCGGGCGCAGGCATGGGCGAAAATGGCTTCGAGTTCGAACTCCATCATGCCCGGGCGGCAGTTGCGCATCAGCTCCATGTGGGCGGCGGCGGAGATGCGGGCCGCAGTGCGCATCTGCTTGATCTCGGAGCGGCTCTTGTACAGCCGCATGTCGTGCAGATAGTGGTCCAGGGCGACGAACTCCTGGGGTCCCTGGGCCCCGGAGCGGCTGGCGCAGCGGATTCGGTTCACCCATTCCGCCAGCTGCTGGTCCAGCCCCGGGTTGCACCCCATGGCATAGAAAACCCGCTCGCACTGCTCCAGCATGCCGGGCAGGATGTCGCCCAGGTCGTCGATGGGAAAGGAGTCGTCGGCTCCGTACAGCTCCCGGGCCCCCTCCTGGCCGGCGCGGGCGCCGTCCCAGCGCTCTTTGTCCGGGTCGCGCTCGCGGCAGAATAATACGTATTCACCGTGGGCCCGCCCCGGGACCAGCACCGCCATGGCTTCGGGCTCGGGAAAACCGGTCAGGTAGTGGAAGTCGCTGTCCTGGCGATAGGGGTAGTGCACGTCGCGGTTGCGGGTGGCCTGGGGGGCGGCGGGCAGGATAGCGATGCTCCTGGGCCCCATCATCCGCATCAGCTGGCGGCGGCGGCGTTTGAATTCGGCCGGGGTCATGGCGGCGGGTTCGATTCCTGTCCGAGGTCGTGGAAGATCAGCATAAAGGAGACCCAGGCGAATTCGGTAAGTTCCTCCAGGGCCGCCGCCTCGCTCTCGTCGGCCTCCTGGCTGTCGGTCGACATGGCGGCAAGCTGACCGAGGTCGTGCAGCGCCTCGCGGGATTCCGGTGACAGGCGGGCCTCCCTCATGCCGCTCAACCCCAGGCCGTAGAGAAAGCCCTGACACCAGGCGGCCAAGGCCCCGGAACGCTCCGCCAACGGCCGGTCGTCGGCCGGCAACAGCGGACGCACCTCCAGCCCGGTCTCCTCCAGGGCGGTAGCGGTCGCCCGGTACAGCGACTCCAGGCCGGCCCGGCATTCGGCCACCAGCAGATTCGCCGGGTCGCAGTCCGCCAGCGCCTCGTCGAGCCATAGCTGGGGCAGCAGAGCGGCCCCGGCGCCGGCCAGGCCGCACAACAGGCCGTGGGCCTCGGACGCTCCCACCGGCGCACCGGCGGCCTGCAGCTGTTGCTCGAGCAGTTCGAAGTCCGGGGTATCCAAGGCGGAAGCGGTCCTGGTTGCCGGGGTAAGCACCCCCCAGAGGCCGGATCATAGCATGGGCCGGAGCCCGTTGACCCGTTTCGCCGCGCACTCTATATTGCCGCTATGAGAGCAGACAATACAAACCAGCTGGCGGAAGGGGACCTGCAGCAACTGGAGCAGAAGGTGGACAGCCTGATCCGCACCTGCTCCGAACTGCTCCAGGAAAATCACTCGCTAAAAAACCAACAGGAGCAGCTGATGAGCGAGCGCGCGACGCTGATCGAAAAGACCGAGTCGGCGCGCACCCGGGTAGAAGCCATCATCAGCCGCCTGAAGTCCTTGGAAACCGGCTCGTGAAAGAAGATACCTCCGCTGTACCCATCCGCATCCTGGACAAGGAGTATCGCGTCGCCTGCTCGCCGGAGGAACAACCTGCGCTGGATGCCTCGGCCCGCCTGGTGGACCAGAAGATGCGTGAAATCCGCGCCACCGGCAAGGTGATCGGTAGCGACCGAATCGCCGTAATGGCAGCGCTGAATATTGCCCACGAACTGCTCCAGGCCCAGAGCGCCCAGGACTTCACGGCCCAGAACATCAACCGCCGCATTCGCTTGTTGCAGGAAAAAATCGAAGGCGCCCTGCATGCCGGAAAGGAACTGGAACTTTAAGCCGATTAGGTTTAGCCTGTAATTAGACATCCCCTGCGGTGTACGTTAGCGATTCGGGTATTTTCTTGAGCCTAATTCATACCCGGGGAGCATAAAGCAGGCGCCTGTGTGCATGTCCGCCCCGAGCGGAAAGCCTGAGGCGCAGCGGTTGTTCCCACTTGAACCTACTGGTTCAAGAACGATGAACGCGACGGCACAAGTGGGGGATGTCTATCCACCAGCCCTCCGATGCCAACCCCCCAACAGATACGCCAGCGAATTCGCGCCCTCCGGCGCGGGCTCAGCCAGTCTGAACAGCGTCGGCACGCCCGCGCCCTGGCACGCAATCTGGAGCGGACACCAGCCTACCGGCGTGCCAGGCGCATCGCTTTCTACCTGGCGGCGGACGGCGAGATAGACCCCGGCCTGGCCCTGAAGCGGGCATTGCGAGCCGGCAAGCGTTGTTATTTGCCGGTGCTGCCGAAACGCCGCCAGCGCTCTCTGTGGTTTGTCGCCTATCACCGCCGCACCCGACTTCAGCGCAACCGCTTCGGCATCCCCGAGCCCAGCCTCAGACACCGCGAACGGGTAGCCCCGATGGGCCTGCACATCATGGTCATGCCGCTGGTCGCCTTCGACGCTGCCGGTCACCGCCTGGGTATGGGCGGCGGCTTCTACGACCGCACCCTGAGCTACCTCCGTCGCCGTCAGCACTGGAAGGCGCCCAAACTGCTCGGTGCCGCCCACGAACTACAGCGCATCGAACATATCGCCCCCGAACCCTGGGACGTTCCGCTAGATCTGGTGGTAACCGAGGCAGGCGCCTACGGCCAGATCGTAAAATAGCGTCTATTGCCCTGTAAGCCCTGGCATTTTTTCAATCGATCCCTATACTTGGAGAATAAAGTATAAAGTGTGTAACAAGCCGTCGAGGGCGAATTCATGATCAAGAAGACCGCTGCCAGGAAAAAGAGCTCGGTGCGTAAGAAGACTGGCAGAAAATCCAGTACCCCAGACACCGCCAGCAATGAAGCCCAAACCGGGGCAACCGCAAGCGTTACCCGGAAGAAAAAGACCACAGCCAGGAAGAAAGCGGCTCCGGCCAAGAAGACAGCGAGCAAAAAGAAGACCAGTGCTGGCAGAAAATCGGCGACCCTAAAGCGGCCGCTTGGCACCAAGAAAGCAACGGCGAAAAAGGCGGCCAGCAAGAAGAAAGCGGGGGCCGCAAAGAAAGCTACGACCAAGAAACTCGCCACGCGCCAGAAAACGGTCACCACCAAGAAGGCGGCAGCAAAGAAGACGGCGCGCAAAAAGGCTGCCGTAACCAAGAAAGCGGCGGTGAAAAAGAGCACCAGTAAGGCCAAGGCCACAGCGGCCAGAAAGGCTGCGACCAAGAAGACCGCCTCCCGAAAAAAGGCCGCAACGGTAGTCAAGAAAACGACGCGAAAGAAGGCCGCGAGCAAGAAGCGGGTGAGCGCCGCCAAAAAGGTCACGACGAAGAAAACCGCGGCCCGCAAGAAGGCAGCGGCAGCCGCCAAGGCGACGGTGAAAAAACGCGCGAGCAAAAAGAAGGCGGCTCCGGCCAGAAGAGCGGCGACGAAAAAGACCGTTACTCGAAAAAAGGCAACGCCAGCGAAAAAGCCAGCGGCGAAGAAGGCCGCCGGCAAAAAGAAGTCGGCCCCGGCCCGAAAGACCAGCGCCAAGAAGCGTATAGTGCGTCCGAAGAAGAAGTTGACGCCGCGGAAGAAGGCGCGGACCAGCGGCTGAAACAGCGGATCGAAAGTGGCAGGCGCCCAGCCTAACGGCTGCCGCTTTAGAGCCAGCACAACGCTCAGCCGCGCAGACCTTGCCGCAACTAAACTCGGTCCCGGGTGAACAACCCGGGCTGATTACGCCGGATCGGTCTCCGCCCCGCTGCCGGCGAACAGGCGGTAGGACGGATTGTCCGTTTCATCCCAGCAGGGATAGCCCAAAGCGCGCAGAAAACGCCAGAAGTCCTCGCGCTCGTCGGCCGCGACCTGCAGCCCCATCAGCACCCGGCCGTAGGCGGCGCCGTGGTTGCGGTAATGAAACAGACTGATATTCCAGCGCCGGCCGAGCTGGCTGAGAAAATGCAGTAGGGCCCCGGGGCGCTCCGGGAACACGAAACGCACCAGCACCTCCTCGCCCACCCCCGAGGCATGCCCACCCACCATAAAGCGGATGTGCAGCTTGGCGGTCTCGTTTTCGGTCATGTCCAAAATCGAATAATCTTTCTGGCGCAGGCGCTCCACCAGCTCGGCGCGCTCCTCGTCGCCGTGCTGCAGTTCCACCCCGGCGAATACCTGGGCCTGGCGGGCATTCGAATAACGGTAGTTGAACTCGGTGATCGAGCGTTTGCCCAGGTCCCGGCAGAAGCGCAGAAAGCTGCCCGGCCGCTCGGGAATCTGCACCGCAAACAGCGCCTCTCGGCGCTCACCCAGCTCCGCCCGCTCCGCCACATGACGCAGGCGGTCGAAATTGATATTGGCGCCGCTGACGATGGCCGCCAGGGTGCGCCCCCGGCAGGCCTCCCGCTGCACGTATTTCTTCAGGCCCGCCACCGCCAGCGCCCCTGCCGGCTCGGAGATGGTGCGGGTGTCATCGAACACGTCCTTGATGGCGGCGCAGATCTCGTCGGTGCTGACCAGCAGCACTTCGTCCACCGTAGTTCTGGCGACCCGAAAGGTCTCCTTGCCGATCTGGCGCACCGCCACCCCGTCGGCGAAGATTCCGACCTGGGCCAGGCGCACGCGGCTCTGGGCGCGCAGTGCATGATGGAGGGTCGGGGCGTCTTCCGGCTCGACGCCGATGATCCGCACTTCCGGACGCACGAACTTCACGTAGGCGGCGACCCCGGCAATCAGACCGCCGCCGCCAACCGGCACGAAGATGGCGTCCAAGGCCCGATTGTGCTGGTGCAGGATCTCCATGCCGATGGTGCCCTGGCCGGCGATCACGTCCTCGTCGTCGAACGGGTGGATGAAGGTCAACCCGCGCTCCGCCTGCAGCTCCACCGCGTGCTCGTAGGCCTCGTCGTAGGAGTCGCCGAACAGCACCGCCTTGGCACCCCGGTTGCGCACCGCCTGCACCTTGATCGGCGGGGTGGTCTGGGGCATTACGATCAAGGCGGGGATTTTCAGGTGTTGGGCGGCCAGGGCTACCCCCTGGGCGTGATTGCCGGCGGATGCGGCAATCACGCCGCGCTCGCGCTCGGCCTGCGGCAGGCCGGCGATCTTGTTGTAGGCGCCGCGCAGCTTGAAGGAGAACACCGACTGCATGTCCTCGCGCTTGAGCAGGACTTGGTTATCCAAGCGCTTGGAAAGCAGGGGCGCCGGTTCCAGGGGCGATTCCCGGGCCACGTCGTAGACCTTGGCGCGCAGGATCTTCTCGATGTACTTGGTCGGCATATCAACCACTCGGTGGGGTCGGGCGGGGCACCATGACAGGGCGTAAGCTCAGCATGTATGATACCCGCAAATCAAATTCGAGGATCAGGCGATGAACCAGGACGAAATGAAGAAACAAGCGGCTCAGGCTGCGTTGGAATACCTAGGCAGCGGCGGCGTGATCGGCGTCGGCACCGGCTCCACGGTGAATCACTTCATCGATGCCCTGGCGCCGTTGCGGCACAAGATCGACGGCGCGGTATCCAGCTCCGAGGCCTCCACCGAGCGCCTCAAGGCCCAGGGCATCGAGGTGCTCGACCTCAACGCCGCGGGCGAGCTGGAGGTCTATGTCGACGGCGCGGACGAGTCGAACCACTACCTGCAGCTGATCAAGGGCGGCGGTGGCGCCCTGACCCGGGAGAAGATCGTGGCCGCCGCCAGCAAGAAGTTCGTCTGTATCGCGGACGAGACCAAGCTGGTGGACATCCTCGGCCGCTTCCCGTTGCCGGTAGAAGTCATTCCCATGGCCCGCAGCTATGTGGCGCGGGAGCTGGTGCGCCTGGGCGGCACCCCGGTGTGGCGGGAGAATTTCGTCACCGACAACGGCAACCTGATCCTCGACGTGCACAACCTGGAGATCATGGAGGCGATTAAACTGGAACAGCAGATCAACAATATCGCCGGCGTGGTGACCGTGGGCATTTTCGCCCTGCGCCCGGCGGACGTGCTGATCCTGGGCACCCCGAACGGGCCGCGTACGGTGACTGCCTGAGAACCTGCCGCACCCCACCGGTCGGTTCGGCGCGCTGCTGGCGCCCAGCACCCGGCCTAGGTAGGAGGCGCGCCCTCGCGCCAAGCTCGCGTAGGCGGCGTCACCGGCTCTAGGTATCGACCCAGGCAACGAAATGCCCCCCACAAACCGCGCCGCCAGAGTGGACGCGGCCCAGCGAGCGTGAATGGCCTGCCCGACCTGGGGTTCAGTCGAAAAACCAGCGCGTCCCCTGCTCCTGCGCAGCGTCGCCGCCGCGGCGCAGATTCTGCAGGATCCGCTCGCGGGGCAACGCCATGCCCATCCCCTCCTTGCAGAAATAATAGCGCTTGAGCGCGACACGGAGGTGGTCCGACGGGTCGGCGGCGAACGGCTCCCAGCCGGAGTTGCGCACCCGCCGCCAGGTTCCGTCCGCCCGCCCATGGGCGTAGGTGCGGTATTGGTCGCTGCCGCACAACAGGCCCTCGAAACGCAGATTGCGCGCATTGCCGGTTTCGGCGGTAATGACGGTCACATAGCGAATTACCTCATCCGGGCCGATGCTCAGTGAAGCCGCGTCCACCCAGAAACGGAAAAAAGGGACGCGCTCCATGGGCTGGACCTCGAACAGGTCCCCCTCCTCGGGGAACGGGGGCAGTTCCCAGCCCTGCTCGCGCCAGGGCTCCGGGTCCTTGAGG
>CBDUCL010000132.1:0-8280 GCA_965365625.1 uncultured Chromatiales bacterium
CCCAGCGGCGAACCGACCGCCGCGGCTAACCCTGATAAATAGCGGGTGGACCTGGGCGCTCCGCTGGCCTAGGATCAGCGACTGTCAACCATTTTCCGAGAGCCCCATGGATCTGACTCGCTGCCGCTCCACCCGCTGTTTGGCCGCCGTGCTCGCGACCACCTTGATGGCCCTGGCCGCTCGCATAGAGGCTGGCCCGCCCGCCGGCAACGACTGGCGGTTCAAGCTGGATGCCGGGGCCTTGCACCAATTCGATGCCTCCCTGGACGATGGCGGCGATTTCGATATCGACCGCTATTACCTGCGCCTGGGGGCCAGCCGCGGTTTTGGCGCCAGCGCCAACGCCGGAGTCTCCCTCGGCTACGGCGAGAGCCGCTATGGTTTTTCCGGCGGCGGCTTCGGCGGCAGCGAGCCCTGGGGCACAATCCGCGAGATGCGCGTGAGCCTGCCCCTGAGCTACCGGCCGGAAGGCAACTGGAGCTACTTCGCCATCCCCAGCCTGCGCTACGAGGGCGAACGCGGGGCCAAAAGCTCCAAGAGCGACCGCTGGGGCCTGCTGGGAGGAGCCGCCTACCGCTTCAGCGACCGCCTGAGCATCGGCCCCGGCCTGGGGGTGTTTTCGGACATTGAGGACGACGCCGATCTGTTTCCCATCCTGCTGCTGGATTGGAAGATCCGCGACGACCTACGGCTAGAGACCGGGCGCGGTCTGGCCGCCTCCCGCGGGCCGGGTCTGACACTGCGCTGGAGCCCGCTGGCGAGCTGGGAATTCAGCCTCAGCGCCCGCTACGAAAAGACCCGCTTTCGCCTCGACAAAGACGGACCGGTACCCAACGGCATCGGCCAGGACAAATCCGTGCCGCTCGCGCTTGCCGCCAGTTACCAGCCCAATCGGCAGGTGGAACTGAGCCTGCTTGCGGGCGCGGACTTCGCCGGCAACCTGCGCCTGGAGGACTCCAACGGCCGGCGCCTGGAGTCGAGCGACTACGATGCCGCGCCCTTCGTTGGTCTGTTGTTCACTTTGCGTCCCTAAGCTGACTCTCTGGTCCGGGCGCATGGTTGTCGACAGCATCAACATTTACAGAATTGCTGGGCCCAGAACCGGAACCAGGGTGTAAAATAACGTTGAACGCCAGGCATCGACCTGGCGAGAGTCAAACCCAGGGGCAAGGATTCGCCCGCGACCTGAATGGCCAAAGCAGTAGCATGCGTCTGGATCGACCCAACAGCGAACCCACACCCGCCAAGCCACTGCGCAAACTGGCTTTGCACCGCGCCGGCGAGGCGCCCTCCCCGGAGAACCCCAAGGGAAGGCACTTCGTCGAACCCTGGCGCTTGGACGAGGCGCGCAAGGGGGCCATTGTGCGGGCCCTGGAGCAGCGCAATATCGGCGACCCGGAGAGCCGGCGCCTGTTCGCGGGGGCCCTGGAATACCAACTCGCGACCTACAGGGAATTGGAGGCTGCGGCCCCGCGTGCGCCGCAGCCGATGGCGAACACCGCAGCGCTGGACGCCCTGGCCGAGCGGGCCCTGGATCTGGCACGCCTGCTAGCGGAGATCCCGCAAGAGCAGGAGCCGGAGTTACTGCGCACCTTGGCCGAACAGGACGAGATGGGCCGGGACTACGCGCCGCGCTACCTCGACGTACTGCACACCGAAGCCAGCCGCCTGGCCGAGGCCAGCGCGCTCCTGGCGACCGAGCTGCGGGCCGCACCGCAGCCGACGGCGCCGGCGAGCGAACCCTCACCGGCCCTGCTCGTCCTCCTACGCTCGTTGGCACAGGTATTCGAGGAATGCTTTGAACAGGCGCCCAACGCTGCGCCGCAGGGCCCTTTTGCGAATACGCTGAGAGTGATCTCGGACCACTTGGCGGTCGAGATACCGCGCTCCAAGGCGGTGCTCGAAACGGTGCTGACCTAACCGGAAACCGCCGCCGGTTGGGGCCGGATTTGGGCGCGATGGTAGGGCAGCTCGATCACCTCTTTGGTGGCGAAACCCGAGCGCTCGCCCAACTCATCGTACGACAGACACAACCCGTCCCGAATCAGAAAATCGCCAATGTAGCGGTGCCCGATCCTGCGTTTGAGATTGGCCGCATAGTCGAGCCCCAATAGTCCGCAAACCAACCCCCGAATGACGCCCGCGTGCACTACGACCAGCAAGCAGTCTTCCGGGTGCTTGCACTCCAGACCCAGAAGATACGCGAGGCTGCGGGCCTGCATCTGGCGGAAGCTTTCGCCCTCCGGGTAGACGAAGTCGGGATTCTTCTTGTGCTCGGGGAAGTGCTCTTTGACCCAGCTCTTGTCCTTGCGGTATAGCGCCCCGTAGTTGATCTCGTTCAGGGCCGGGGCGTCGTTGACCACCAACATACCGCGTTTGCGGGCATAGAACATGGCGGTCTGGCGGGAGCGCTCGAGAAAGCTCGAATAGATCGCGTCGATCGCGATACCTGCGGCGCGCAGACGGGCATCCACCGCCTCCAGATCTTCGGCCCATTCTTTGACCCGCGGAGAATCGCCCCAGCCGAGTATCTGGTTGTTGGCGTTACCCAGGGTCTTGTAATGGCGGACGACCAGAACGCGCATAGGGCTATCTCTTTGGCATATCGGGGGTTTTCCCGAATCTACCACTATCCCATGCACCGAGCCAAGGGTTTTCGCCCTTTCGGCGCGGCCGATGCCCGAGCCAGTATTCTCTGGCCGTCCTGTGAGGGGGGGAATCTCGAGTCCCGCCAACCCCGATTGTTGACCGCTTATGCCGATTCCGATGCGGTACGCTAGGCCCGCGCCGAACCGCGGGCCGAGAAGCGGAATCGTTGCGCGCGACGGCTCCCCGCCCGCAACCAGCGGGGCGCCGATCCCAGCTCTGGGGCCTCCCCTACGTCAGCGCCGAGCCGCCAATCGGCAGCTTGGCAATTGTAAGCGAACATTGCCAAGATGTGCCCCAGTCCCCAACTTTCGATTTCGAAAAAGTCAATAATTAAGTCTCGCCAGGGCGGGCTCGTTCGTACCACTGGCAAGTAGAGGGAAAAGGCGCGGGATTGCGCCGCAAAGCGGCTCCCTTGGGGCCGCGGGGAAAGGCGCACCGGTGCTCATGCACCGGTGCCTTTTCTTTGTTCTCCGCACGCCTTTGGGCCGCGACCTCGGATTTCTCTCTATCCGCGAACACAGCATGCGCACGCCTGGTGGGGCCGGAACCGACCGCGCCGCCGCGGTATTTCGCTGGAATAAGGGACGCGGCTAGTGCCCCCGGGCTTTCCGCCATTCAAGCACGGCGCCGATCAGCCCGCTGGTGGAGGCGTCGTGGGGCTGAGGCTCGCCTCCGCCCACCAGTTCATCGACGATCACGTTGGCCAACTGCTTGCCCAATTCCACCCCCCATTGGTCGAAGGAGTTTACCTCCCAAATAACCCCCTGGACGAAGATCTTGTGCTCGTAGAGCGCGATCAGGGCCCCGAATCGGCGCGGGTTAAAGCGGTCCACCAGGATCGAATTGGTGGGCTTGTTGCCGGGGAATACCTTGTGCGGCAGCAGAGCCTTCAGCGCCTTTTCGCTGAGGCCGGCGGCCTGCAACTCGGCGCGCGCCTCGGCCTCGGTCTTGCCGCGCATCAGGGCTTCGGTCTGGGCCAGGAAGTTCGCCAGCAACTTGGGATGCTGATCGCGCAGCTCGTTGTGGCTGTTGGCGGGCGCGATAAAGTCGCAGGGAATCAGCTGGGTGCCCTGGTGGATGAGCTGATAGAAGGCATGCTGGCCATCGGTACCGGCCGCCCCCCAGACCACCGGGCCGGTGGCATAATCGACCGCCCGGCCGTCGCGGGTCACCCGTTTGCCGTTGCTCTCCATGTCGGCCTGCTGCAGGTAGGCCGGCAACACCCTAAGATATTGGTCGTAGGGCAGCACCGCGTGAGTGCGGGCGCCGACGAAATTGTTGTACCAAACCCCGAGCATCGCCAGCAGCACCGGCAGGTTGTCTTCCAGGGGCGCGCTGCGAAAGTGCTCGTCGAGCTCGTGGGCCCCTTCCAGCAGCTCATAGAAGCCGTCCATGCCGATGGCCAAGGCGATCGGCAGGCCAATCGCCGACCACAGGGAATAGCGGCCGCCGACCCAGTCCCAGAACTCAAACATGTTCTTGGTGTTGATGCCGAAGCGGGCGACCTCGGCGGCATTGGTGGACACCGCCACGAAGTGGCTGGCCACCGCCTCCTCTTGCTGCACATGGCCTAGCAACCAACGGCGCGCGGCATGGGCATTGGCCAGGGTCTCCTGGGTGGTGAAGGTCTTGGAGGCGACGATAAACAAGGTGGTCTCGGGATTGAGCTTCTTCAGCGTCTCGACGATATGGGTTGAATCCACGTTGGAAACAAAATGCACCCGCAGCCCCGGGAACTGATAGTACTTGAGCGCCTCCACCACCATCAGCGGGCCCAGATTGGAACCGCCGATGCCGATGTTCACCACATCGGTGATCTCGCGTCCGGTGAAGCCCTTCCAGGCCCCGGTGCGCACGCCGTTGGTAAAGTCTTCCATGCGCTCGAGCACCGCGTTGACGCCGGGCATCACATCGCGGCCATCGACCTCGATCGGGCGATTGCTGCGATTGCGCAGCGCCACATGCAGTACCGCCCGGTTTTCGGTGCTGTTGATACGCTCGCCGCCGAACATGCGGGCGATCCAACCTTCCAGGTCCTGGGCCCGGGCCAGGTCCAGCAGCAGGGGCAGGGTCTGCTCGGTGATGCGGTTCTTGGAGTAGTCCAGTAGCATGCCGCAGGCGGAGCGGCTCATTTGCTCGAAACGCCGGGGGTTGGCGGCGAACAGCTCGCGCATCTGCAGCCCGGAGATCTCGGCCCAGTGGCGCTCCAGGGCTTTCCATTCGTTGGTTTGATTGACAGGGGTCATGCTGCTACTCGTGGCAAATTGAGGATTCTGGGAAGGCGACGGATTCGAGGGTCACTCGTCGATCCGGTTGCGCCAGTATTGATCGTCGCGATCGAACAGCCGATTGCTCTCGGGCGGGCCCCAGCTGCCGGCGGCGTAGGTGTGGATGAACTCGCGCTCGGTGGCCCAGACCTTGAGCACGGGATCCACCACCTGCCAGGCCCATTTGACCTCGTCGTAACGCAGGAACAGGGCATGGTCGCCCTCGATTACGTCCAGGATCAGGGCCTCATAGGCATCGATCCGAGACTCGCTGATGGAGCAGCTGCTGGCATCCAGGCGTGTGGTCTCGGCCCGCATTTCCAGCCCCGGCTGTTTGACCTGCAGCTCCATGCGCAGGCACTCGTTGGGCTGGATATTGAGCAGCACCCAGTTCGGCTGCAGCTGCTCGATGGCAGTCTCGCGGAACAACTGCTGGGGCGGATGCTTGAAGCGAATACTGATCAGGGAATTGTTCTCACCCATACGCTTGCCGGTGCGCAGGTAAAAGGGCACATTGCGCCAGCGCCAGTTGTCGATGTAGAGCTTGAGCGCCGCGAAGGTCTCGGTGGTGCTGCCGGCCCGAACCCCTTCTTCCTGAGCGTAGCCGGATACCGATTCCCCCCCCTGGCGCGCAGCCGAGTACTGGGCGCGAAAGGCCTGGGCATGCACCGCTTCGCGGGAGATCGGGCGGATCGAGCGCAACACCTTGACCTTCTCGTCGCGCAGGGACTCGGCATCCAGATTGGCCGGCGGCTCCATGGCCACCAGGGTCAACATCTGCAACAGGTGGCTTTGGAGCATGTCGCGTAGGGCCCCGACGCCGTCATAGTAGCCGGCACGACCGCCGATGCCCCTGGCCTCGGCATGGGTGATTTGCACATGGTCGATGTAATTGCGGTTCCATAGCGGTTCCAGCATCAGGTTGGCAAAGCGGAACACCAGCACGTTCTGCACCGTGCTCTTGCCCAAGTAATGGTCGATGCGGTAGATCTGCTCCTCGTCGAAGTGCCGGTGCAGGGCTCGATCCAGCATCTGGGAACTCTCCAGATCGAAGCCGAAGGGCTTTTCCACCACCAGCCGGCGCCAGCCCCGTTCCTCCCGGTTCAGGCCCTGGGCAGCCAGCTCCTTGGCCACCCGTCCGTAGTGGTCGGGACCGATGGCGAGATAGAAGATGTGGTTGGGCGGCAATCCGGAATCCCCGCCGAGCTGTTCGGCCAGTCGAACAAACCCCTCTGCATCTTCCAGGTCGCCGCGCACGAAGCCCAAGCGCCGACCCAGGCGCTCGCACACCTCCGCATCCAAAGCGCCCCGCACCTGGGATTCGAGCCCTTCCAGTACCCGGCGGCGCCACTCGGCATGATCCCAGTCGCGGCGACCAAAACCGAGGATGGCGGTATCCGCGTGTAAGCGGTTCGCTTGCTCCAAGTGATAGAGCGCGGGCAACAACTTGGTGCCGGCTAGGTTGCCGGTGGCACCGAAGATCACGATCGTGCAGGCTTCTGCCATATCGACAAACCTTGATATACTGGTATTCCCTTAGGGGAGACCGATGACTGGCCGTCCTCCGGGACAGCCCCGCCGCTTCCGGAAACGCTGTTTCCGAAAGCGTTAAAGTTCAGTCGCTTAGGCGCTTGGAAATGGCGGGGGATCCTGCCCCGCGAGCAAAACGCCGGTCAGTCAACGTTTACCCGAGCGCCGCGCCGGCGAGTGAGGCGATTAGTATATCAGCAGCAACCGACTAAGGCAGGCATCGCCGTGATCGCCCCGACCGACCGCCCCCTACCCATATTGTTCGCTGCCAGCGAGGCCCAGCCGCTGATCAAGACCGGCGGCCTGGCCGACGTGGCGGGCAGTCTGCCCCAGGCCCTGCGAGCGCTCGGCCAGGATGCACGCCTGATTCTGCCTGCCTACCCTCAGGCCCTGGAGCGGGCCGGGTCGCTGCAGCCCCTGGGTGAGCTTATGCTGCCGGGCAGTAGTCTGCCGGTGCGACTGCTCGGAGGGCAGCTGGAATCTGGGGTGCCCTTGTACCTGGTAGATGCCCCGGGCGCGTTCCATCGCCCCGGCAACCCCTACCAGGGGCCCGACGGCCGCGACTGGGGCGACAATGCCGACCGCTACGCCCTGTTTTGCCGCGCCATCGTGGAGCTGGCCATGGGTCGGGCAGGTGTCGATTGGCGCCCTCAGTTGGTGCACGCCAACGACTGGCAGACCGGTCTCGCGGCCCCCCTGCTGGCGCTGGAGGAAGAACGCCCGGCAACCCTGTTCACCATTCACAACCTCGCCTATCAAGGACTGTTCGACGAGTCCAGCTTCGAGCGCCTGGCCCTGCCGCCCCGGCTCTGGTCGCTGCACGGTCTGGAGTTCTATGAAATGTTGTCGTACCTCAAGGGCGGCATCGCCTTTTCCGATCTGGTAACGACCGTCAGCCCGACCTATGCCGAGGAGATCCAGACCCCGGCGTTCGGCTATGGCCTGCAGGGCCTGCTCGGGCATCTGGAGGACCGGTTGGTCGGCGTGCTCAACGGGGTGGACTACGACTACTGGAACCCGGGCACCGATCCGTACATCCCCGCCCATTACGGGGTCGCCAACTTCGAGGCCAAGCAAGGCAACAAAACCGCCCTGCAACAGGAGTTGGGGTTGCCCGGGGACGGCGAAGCGATGGTCTTCGGCCACGTCGGCCGGCTGGTGGAGCAGAAAGGGGTCGACCTGATCTTGACCGTGCTCCCCGGCATCATGGAACGCCCGGACACCCAGCTGGTGGTGCTGGGTTCGGGAGATGCCTTCCTCGAACAGCGCCTGCGCGAGGCTGCCGAGCGCTATCCGGGACGCATTGGCCTGCACATCGGTTACAATGAGGGCCTGGCTCACCGCGTCGAGGCCGGCAGCGACTGCTTCCTGATGCCCTCGCGCTTCGAGCCTTGCGGTCTCAATCAACTGTACAGTCTGCGCTACGGCACCCCCCCCATCGTGCGCCGCACCGGCGGTCTGGCCGATACCGTGGTGGACGCCACTCCCGAGAACCTGGCCAACGGCAGCGCCACGGGCTTCGTGTTCGAACATGCGGACGCCGCCGGGCTCTGGTACGCGCTGGAGCACGCCCTCGCACTCTGGCACCAGCCCGGAGGGCGCTGGCGCCAAATCGCCGTCGCCGGCATGGAACAAGACTTTAGCTGGGACAACAGCGCCGCCCGTTACCTGGAGCTGTACCGCCGCGCCCTGGCCAATCCGCTGCCCAATCCCCTGGCCGCCTGAGCCGCAGCGCCCAGACGCAGCCCCCGCTTTTCGAGAGGTTCCCCGATGCTGGATCAGTTCTCCGCCCAGTGCCAGAGCAAAGACAAGGAACTGCGCAGCCGGGTCCGGC
>CBDUCL010000133.1:0-8237 GCA_965365625.1 uncultured Chromatiales bacterium
CCCGGAGTCGGTAACCGACCCGCTCAAGTACTACCGCAACAACACCTGCAATACCCGCAATCTGTTGGAATGCTGCGCCCGGCACGGGGTGGAGTACTATATCTTCTCTTCCACCGCTGCGGTCTACGGCCTACCGGATGGCGGTCAGGCCTGGGAGGACAGCCCCACCGCACCGATCAACCCGTACGGCAGTTCCAAGCTGATGTCCGAGATCATGCTGCGGGACCTATGCGCGGCCAACCCGATGCGGCATGTAATCCTGCGTTACTTCAACGTCGCCGGCTGCGACCCGGAAGGACGTATCGGTCTGTCCACTGCGAACTCGACCCTATTGACCAAGGTTGCCTGCGAGGCGGCGGTGGGCAAGCGCGAGTCGGTCTCCATCTTCGGCACCGATTACCCGACCAAGGATGGCACCGGGGTGCGCGACTATATCCACGTCGAGGACTTGGCCGCTGCCCACGTGCTGGCGCTGGACTACCTGCGGCGGGGCGGTGCGTCGCAGACCCTGAACTGCGGTTACGGCCACGGCTTCACGGTGCGGGAGATGATCGCCGCGGTGGAGCGCGCCAGCGGTGCCCCGATCGATGTGATCGAGGCCCCACGCCGGGCCGGGGATCCGGCGGCGGTAATCGCCGGCGCCGATCTGGTGCGCGAACGGCTTGGCTGGTCCCCGCAGTTCGACGACCTGGACCTGATCGCCAGCACCGCCCTGGCCTGGGAGCGTAAGCTCGCGGCCCGCAACTCGGACTGACGAGAGCATTCGACCCATGGACCTGACGCAGGCAATCATACTGGCTCTGGTGCAGGGGCTGACCGAGTTCCTACCCATCTCCAGCTCGGCCCACCTGATCCTCACCCCCTATCTATTGGGCTATGCGGACCAGGGGCTGGCCTTTGACGTGGCGGTGCACGTTGGCACGCTGCTGGCGGTGGTGTCCTACTTTTGGCAGCAGATCTGGGACATGCTGCGAGACTTTTTCGCCAATCTGTTTGGCGCCGCCGCCACCGCCAATTCGCGCCTGGCCTGGGCGGTGATCCTGGGCACGATTCCGGTCGGTATCGCCGGCCTGCTATTCAAGGGCGTGGTGGAAACCCAGCTGCGCTCGGACTTGGTGATTGCCCTGGCCACCATCGGTTTCGGTCTGCTGCTCTGGCTGGCGGATCGCAGCGGCCGGCGTACCCGCGACGAACACAGCCTGCGCTGGAGCGATGCCCTGATCGTCGGTGCCTTCCAGGCCCTGGCGCTGATCCCCGGCACCTCGCGCTCCGGCATCACCATGACCGCCGGCCTGTTCCTGGGTCTGACCCGCGAGGCCGCCTCGCGCTTTTCCTTCCTGCTCTCCATCCCCACCATTGCCCTGTCCGGGGGGCTGATCACCTTGGACCTGGTGCAGAGCGAAACGGCGGTGGACTGGACCGCCTTGGGGCTGGGCGTGCTGCTGTCGTTTCTTACCGCCTATGCCTGCATCCATTACTTCCTGAGCTTTATCGAGCGGGTGGGGATGCTGCCCTTCGTTATCTACCGGCTGCTCCTGGGCGCCGGCCTTCTTCTGTTTCTGTTCCTGTAGTCGCGGAGCCCGATCATGCAAAACAATCCCGCTGCCGGCGTCGGCCACCTGTTGCAGGGGCTGCGCCTGCTCAATCAACCCGGCTTGCGCCGCTTTGTGCTGATCCCTCTGCTGGTCAATATCGTCATCTTCAGCCTGCTGATCTGGTTCGGGGTCGGCCAGTTCGAGGTGCTGCTTGACTGGCTGTTGCCGGAGGACCGCTGGTGGTCGTTTCTGAGCTGGCTGCTCTGGCCGCTGTTTGCCATTGCCCTGGTGTTGGTGGTGTTCTTCAGTTTCACCGTGCTGGCCAACCTGATCGCGGCCCCCTTCAATGGCCTGCTGGCGGAGAAGGTGGAAAAGCACCTCGGCGGCGGTATTCCGAGCGCGCAAACGGATTGGAAGGCCCTGGTCGCCGATATCATCCCCAGCATCCTGGTGGAACTGCGCAAGCTTTCCTATTTCCTGCTGCGCGCCATCCCGCTGCTTATCCTGTTCCTGATCCCTGGGGTCAATCTGGCCGCGCCGGTACTCTGGTTCCTGTTTAATGCCTGGTATATGGCGTTGGAATACGGCGATTTCCCAATGGCCAACCACGGCCTGAAGTTTACCGACCAGTTGCCAAGGATGCGCAAGATCCGTTTCACCGCGATTGGTTTCGGCAGCGGCCTGACCTTGCTGATGCTGGTGCCGGTGTTGAACTTCCTGGCCATGCCGGCGGCGGTGGCGGGGGCCACCGCCCTCTGGGTCAAGGAGCTTAAGCCGGAGGCCGAAAGCTGACCGCGAGCCGAGCAAGCGGGGCAGATCGAACTGAGCGTTCGGCGTCGCTTGGCGGTGGGGCGGGGCGCGGCTGGTTGGGAAACAGGCGGCGGAAGGCGGTGCGCCGGGCTGTTACCCTAGGGACAACCTTAGTTGCGCGCGCCCGTTGCCCCGGGAATCCGACTGTACCGAGTCTGAAGGGAACCATGAGATGGCCGAACCCCTCTTATACACACTGATAGAGACCCCGGCGCATCCGGACCTCTCGGGCCTGTACCGGCGCCTGGGCATCCGGGAGCAGCGCTTCGCCTCGATGCGCAAGGCCATCTCCCAGCTCAAGCGCCAGCCGCCGGATATCGTGGTGGGGGAGTTTCGCTATGGCTACGGCAACAATTATGCCGGGGTCAACCTGAGCAACCTGGACGTGTTTCTGTACAGCCTGCAGAAGTACGCCCCTCGGGCCCGGGTCATCGTCGCCTGCGACAAGCGCGAGCTGGCCCACGCCGAACGGCTCGGCGAGCTGTTCGCCCTGCATGGGCTGCTCACCTATCCCTTGGCAGCGGCGCAGTTGGAGCCGCTGCTGCAGTCGGCCACGACCTGAGCGGAGATCGATCATGAAGACCCGAAAGCGCCTCGTCGCCCTCTTGCTGGTGTTCGTTTTCTGCCCACCGGCAATGGCTCTGGACCTCTGGCCCTGGGGCGACGACGCCGCGTCGGTACGCGAGGCCCAACTGCCGCCGGGCTTCGAGCTGGAGCTGCTCGTTGCCGGCCTCGACGGCCCGCGCATGCTCACCTTTGCCGCTAACGGCGAGCTGCTGATCGGCTCCAAGTCCGGCCGCATCTACCGCCTGCAGCCGCCCTACCGGGAGCCGGAAGTGCTGTTGCGCCTGGACAACTATCCCCACAGCCTGGCCTTGCGCCCCGGCGAGCTGTTGATCGCCCAGACCGAAGGTATCTATCGCGTCCCCTATCGCCCCGGCCAACCGGAAGTCGAAGCCGCTGATGTACGCCGGATCGTCCCCTTGCCCGGAGGTGGCGGTCACAGCAGTCGCACCCTCGGCGTCGGCCCGGACGGCCGGGTTTACGTCAGCCTCGGCATTACCGGCAACTGCAGCGACGAATATCTGGCCCCCGAATACCCCTTCGACGATCGCCGCGGCGGCGTGCTGGTGCTCGACGAAACCCGCGACCCGCCCCAGCTTGTCACCTTCGCCAGCGGGCTGCGCAACCCGGTGGGGTTCGATTGGCAGCCCGGCAGCGGCGCGCTCTACGCCAGCAACAATGGCCCCGATCACCTGGGCTACGAATTGCCCCCGGAGTACTTCAGCCGCCTGGAGCCTGGCTCCTTCCACGGCATGCCCTGGTTTTACTACGACGGCCAGCGCATGCGGCCGGATGACTGCATCCGTCGCCCGCCGCCCCGGCCCCTGAGCGAGGTCACGCTGCCGGAGGCGACCTTTCCCGCCCGCAACGCCCCCATGGGGGTGGCCTTCGTACCGGCCGGAGCCTTGGCCTCGGGCTACGCGGGCGACGCCGTCGTCGCCCTGCGCGGTTCCTGGGGCACCCGCCCGAGCGGAGGTGCCTGGGGCGACCGTGCGAGCCGGCGCCCGCCAAAGCTGGTGCGGGTGCGCTTCGCCGACGGCCGGGCCAGCGGGGTGGAGGATCTGGTGAGCGGCTTTCAGCGGCCCGACGGCGAGCGCTGGGCGCGCCCGGTGGGGGTGACCTTCGGCCCCGATGGGGCCTTGTATTTCACCAGCGACGACGGTATCGAGGGCCTGTTCCGGTTGCGTTGGGTGGGTTCGGAATCTGGCTAGTCGGGCTGGAAAGGCGGTCCGGATTTTCGGATCATAGGCAGACCATTTTCAAGAGGACGCAGTGAGATGAAAGCTACCCTGAGAAGCGCATTGATCTTGAGCAGCTTGTTGGCGGCAGGTACTGCCCTGGCCGCAGACTGGCGCAAGGAGGCAGACGACGCCGAGCGCCTGCAAAAGCTGGTGGAACTGGTGCCCGGCACCGCCCATTGGATGATCGAGATGGGCGACCGGTATCAGAACCTGTACTGGGCGGCCAAACAGGGAAAGTGGGAATTCGCCACCTACCAGTCGGAAGAGATCGAGAAGCTGGTTCAGATCGCCATGCTGGCCCGGCCCAAGCGCGCCGCCTCCGCCCAGATGTTTCTCGACAAAATGTTCCCGCTGATGCACGAGGCCGCCGCCAGCCAGGACTGGGACCGGTTCGAAGACGCCTTCCACACCCTCAACACCGAATGCACGGCCTGCCACGCCCGCGAGGACCACGCCTTTGTGGTGATCCCCCGGGAGCCGGCCAGGGCCAGCAGCCCGGTGCTGAACATGAAGTAGCGACCGACGCCGGCGCCGGCAATTCGCCGGCGCGGACCCCAATACCTAACCCGGAGCAGTCGAAACGTGGATTGGATCAACACTGAGGTCTATGGCAACAGCCCGTTGCAGTGGGCGTTTGCGCTCGCGGTTTTCGTCGGGTTGTTGCTGGGGCTGAGGCTACTCAAAACGCTGCTGCTGCGGGGTGCCGACAAGCTGTCCCGGCGCACCGAAACCAAATGGGACGACATGATCGTCGCGGCCCTCAATCGCACCCAGGGCCTGTTCCTGTTCATCCTGGCGCTGTATGCGGGTTCCGCCCTGCTGCAATTGCCCGCCCAGTTCGAGGGGCTCGCCCGCAAGGGAGCGATCATCGCCTTCCTGGTCCAGCTGGCGCTCTGGCTCGATGCCTTTGCCGTGGCGCTGATCGCGCACCTGGTGCAGACGCAGACTCGGGAGGACGCCCCCAGCGTGGCCATGGTCACCGTCATCGGCTTTATCGGCCGGGTGGCGGTCTGGTCCATCATGCTGCTAATGGCGCTGGACAACCTCGGTTTCGACATCACCGCCTTGGTGGCTGGATTGGGGATCGGCGGCATTGCCGTTGCCTTGGCGGCGCAGAACGTGCTGGGGGACCTGTTTGCGTCGGTCTCGATCGTGTTCGACCAGCCGTTCGTGGTCGGCGACTTCATTATCGTCGGCGACCTGATGGGGACGGTCGAATACATCGGCATCAAGACCACCCGCGTGCGCAGTCTGTCCGGCGAGCAACTGGTCATCGCCAACAACGATCTGCTCGGCAGCCGCATCCGCAACTTCAAGCGCATGTACGAGCGCCGCGTGGTGTTTTCATTCGGAGTGGTCTACGAGACTCCGGCGGACCAGCTGGAAGCCATCCCGCCCATGGTGCGTGATATCGTCCGGAAACAAGCGCTTACCCGTTTCGACCGAGCCCATTTCCAGAAATTCGGCGACTATGCCCTGGTCTTCGAGGTGGTCTATTATGTCGCCAGCCCGGATTACACCCTCTACATGGACACCCAACAGGCCATCAACCTGGCCATCTATCGAGGCCTGGAGGAGCGCGGGATCGCCCTCGCGTATCCGACGCAACGCCTATACCTGCATCAGGCCTGAGCCTCGAGGCCGGGTCCCTAAATCTGGGGCCGGCGGTTGTAGTAATGCCCCGGGTTTGGCGGGGGATTGTTACTGTCGTACTGTCGGCGTACAGAATATCTGTTCTGGAAAAAGTTTTCGAGCCTGGCCGCATGCCGTAACCGGCTGTTTTTCTTGCGGATTGAAGTCCCGCGAAAGGAGTTGTCCGTACACCTTTCTAGCGCCCGGGAGCAGCGTTCGAGTAATCGGGGGTTATTAGTTTCCGAGGGGCAAAGCTACAGGCCGTAGCGCAAGCGAACCTATAGGTAGCCTCGTTACGAAATTTGGAGGTGCCGACCCTGTGGTCAGATGGGAAAGCCGCAGCCGGTGCAATGGGATAACGCAAGCGTTGCATTGGGTCTTCCGGGGTAGCAGCGGCGGGATGTTGCGGAAGACAAGCAGTGCAGTGCGGGAGATCCGCGGCGGTGGCGGCGCAGAACCGCCAACCGTTGTGTATGAGGCGAGAGCCGAAGTCGCTCTGGGCCATCGCGGAAGTCGGAGGGGTTCCTAGTACCGTTTGAGGGCCAGGGACAACACAACCCGGCCCGAGGGCAGGGGCCCTACCTTGTTCACGCAACTGAAGAGCGGAGGATCAGGGGTTTCAGCTTTGGGTGCGGGACGTAGCCATACCCAAGTGACAAGTCGTTTCAGGCCAGCGTGCCTTATGCTTGCTGCCATCACTCAAAGGAGGCACACAGACTGTTTCTCAACATATCTTTTCATCTCGTGGAGATTGAGCTGCGCTTGCATGGCACTTCACAGCAGCTTCGTTCTGGTTGGACCGTCGGGGGTCGAGATCCGTGCCGCTGGATAAGCGCCGACGCGCTCTTCTAAAGGCCTTCGCAGGCTCCTTTGTGGTCTATCTGCTGCCGCTCGCGCAGCGCCACGGGGTTCTCGTGGTCGGCGTCCTGTTGGGCATTGATGTAGGGGCCGTGGCCGGAGGTGATCGCGAGTTTGGCTGGGCCGCGGCCGACTTCGGCGTTGCGCTGGTAGCTCAAGCGATTCTGTTCGCAGTCTGTTGGTGGGTCTTTTCGGGCCGGGGCGTGCGCTGGCTGGCTCTTCTGGCAGCCCTTCCCACCCTCACCTGGGTCTTGAACCTGGCCATGATGATCTGGATCCCAACGCGCTTCCTGATCGAAGACGTTGCCTTCGTGGACAAGACCGACCTGCCCGTTCATTGCGTGCTCGAGAATGCCCGCCTGGGCAGCGTCGACGAAGGGATCGAAGCGGTTTTATCGGCAAATGGCCGAATCTGGGTCGAAGTTGGCAAGGAAGGCCGAGCGACGCTGTTAACCGTACCGGGCTGCCGCCAGACGCCTAGCGGGGTTGCCTACACTGACACCGGTGGCAAGCTCCAGGCCGCCCGTGACGGTAGCATCCTGTTCGCCCGCCAGGTTCCGGGCGAAAGCCGCATCGAGCGCAAAGTAATGACGCCCTCAGGCAAAATAAGCATCGCGAAGCCCGCCCCGGTCGCCCGCTATTGGGCGCCGAAGCTGAGCCGGGACGGACAGGCGCTCGTTTGGATCGACCAGAAGCGCGAGGGCGATCGTTTCAGTTTCTGGCTGATGGTGCGGGATCTGGCGACCGGCGCGGAGCGGCGCATCAACATCCAGCCGCCAGCGGACCGTCGGCCCGAATTGATCGACGCCGATCTTCGAGTCGGCCGCTTTGTCGTGGTCAACCAGGCGAGGGATCTTTATGGCCTTGACCTGGACGGGGCAGCGGTCTGGGGGCCTGTCTCACGGCCCGAAATTGGCTACTTACGCGAGAACCTGCGGCGGATAGGTACGCGCGGCTTCGTCTTCTGGCAGTCCTATCGTGAGGAGGGGCGCTATCTGGTGAGCTGGACGATTGATGGGCAGAGCGGGCGCCACGAGGTGCCCCTCGGGCGCGCCATCACCGACGTCGCAGTCTCGTCCGACGGCGTCTATATCGCCATCAGCACCTCGAGCGGCCTCAACATTGGCAGTGTCCCGGATACGGTCTATGTCCTGCGTAGTGCGGACGGCGCCGATGTCTTTCGGCGCACGCTGCCGCGCTACGCGCGATCACAGCTTGCAATCCTGGGCCCGCGCTACCTCGCCTATTCGCGTCACGACGGTACGCGGCAGTGGATCGAGGTGATAGAGCTGCCCGAGTAACCGCATTGCAACGTCTGTAGTCCGTGCCGCCCAAGTTGGGCAGCGGATTTATCACCGTCAGCCCGGTGGTTGCGTTTGCATCCGTGCTTCCGCAGTAGGACAGCCGTAAGTCAGACAGGCTCCTAGAGCCTTCGCTTCATCCACCAGCTCAACCACGTCAGCCGCTGCTCATCCGGCAGCGACACGCTCTCGGCCTTTCTCCGCATCGACAACGCTTTATCTTTGAATCGCTCCTTGGCCAGCCCCCTCGCCTTTCGAGCGAGCATTTTGTAGTCGCGGGCCATGATGATGTAGGC
>CBDUCL010000134.1:0-8172 GCA_965365625.1 uncultured Chromatiales bacterium
GGTATCTGTTCGTGAAAGGTCTGCCTACGGCTATGGCGCCTCGGAGGAGGCGTGGTCCGGTCTAGCGCACCCCATCAGCCTGTCGCTGGCACTTCAGCGGCGCAGGTATGCTGCCTTTGAACTGCACGCAACAGAGAGTCCATCGCGGCAAAGCCGCCCTCCTTGACAACCTGTCATTTCCCTAGAACCCCGATCAGTTGCAGTACCCGGCATCATGATCAGAGAACTGGGTGCTTGCTAGACACGGTCACTTCATTGGTGGAAACGTCCTGCACCGAGAACGGAGCACCCATTGATTCAATCAGGGTGTCCATTCGATTGGAGGCGGTGTGCACTTGGGCGGGTATTGGCCGATCGGCATCCTGGGGTTGCTGATCGCCCTCTCGATGGTTTACGGATCGGCGTTTTTCTCACTCGCCCCCTGCCTACCAGGGACGGTATTGCAGGTCCGGGAACGCGCTACGCTCGAAGCGCTTGGGCAAGGTATCCAGCAATTCTTTCAGCCCGGCCAGGTCCAGATAGCAGCCGTAGGAGGCGTAGGCGGCATCCACCGGCAATTCCACCCAGAAGCGGTCACCGGCCTCGCGGGCGATCTGCAGCACTTGGTCCTGGTCGTCGATCAGCCCCAGGTAATCGCCGTTGGCCACCAGGCGTTCCAGCAGCTTCTCGCTGATGTCGTCGAGGCTCATTTCCACCGCCTTGGCGGACGAGAACTGGGCCCCGGAGGCGCCGAAATAGAAAAATACCCGATAGTGCATACTGCTCTACCCGCTCGCTGCCATAGCCGCGTATAGACCCGAGATATGCCGCGAAACGCTCGTTCTCCGAACTGCTGGAGCCATCTCCCGGCCCCACGCTAAACGAGCGTTAGAAGGGTACGTCATCCTCTCCATACGGCGGCGGCTCGTTGCCCGGCGGCGGCGCACCGGCCGATTCCGCGCCACCGAGGGGCATCACCTTCCAGGCCTTGACGTCGGTATACCAGCGCTCGTTGTACTCCCGGCTCTCGATGTCGATGGAGACCTCCAGTTCCTGGCCCTCCCGGATGCCGAACTCGTCGATCTTGTCCCCCCAGGCCATGAAACAGACCGTTTTCGGGTACTGGCCCTGGGTTTCCAGGATGTATTCCTGCTTGCGCCAACCGCCGCGGGCCGACTGGCCGGACTTTTCCGGTAGAACGCGGATGATTTTGCCTGTGATCTCCATGGGTGCTGCCTTTGGGTTTGGTAGTTGGGGATTGCCGCAGGCCGGGCCTGCGTTGCCGGTGTGCAAGCATCGCCCGAGTACCGGGTATTGTCAAAGCCGGCCTAGCGCGCCGGCTCGTCTCGGCGGATCATGAAACACTGGTGGATGCGGGGGTTGCGCTCGAAGTCCCGGGGCAAGGTCTGGCGGCTGATGTCGTCGATGCTCAGCCCCGGCACTTCCCGTGCCAGCCCCTCCCGGTCGAGCCGGAAACGGCGCAGGTTGGTGGAGAAAATCAGGCTGCCGCCCGGCGCCAGCAGCGCCAGCACATCGCGCAGCATAGCCAGGTGGTCGCGCTGCACGTCCCAGGTGCCGGTCATGCGTTTCGATGCTGAAAACGTCGGCGGGTCGAGAAAGATGAGATCGAATTTACGGTGCTGGGTCTTTACCCACTCCCGACCGTCGGCGCGGACCAGTTTTTGGGTCTGCCAGGGCCCACCCTGGGCAATGCCATTGAGGTCGAGGTTGCGGCCGGCCCAGTCCAGATAGGTGGCCGACAGGTCCAGACTGGTTGTGGAGACCGCGCCACCGAGCGCCGCATGGACCGTGGCCGCCCCGGTATAGCAGAACAGGTTCAGAAAGTGCCGCCCGCGGGCCAGTTCGCCGATCAGCAAGCGTGTCGGACGGTGATCGAGAAACAGGCCGGTGTCCAGGTAGTCGTGCAGGTTCACCCACAGCCGGGCAGGTCCCTCGGTCACCTCCAGCCATTCGCCGCGGGCCGCCTGTTTCTGGTACTGGCTGCGGCCGCGTTGGCGCTCCCGTACCTTGTAGGCAATACGCTCCGGCGGGCAATCCAGCGCCAGCGGCAGCAGCGCGCGGATCTGCTGCATCCGCTCGGCAGCCTTGCCGGCGTCGACGCTGCGCGGAGCGGCGTATTCCTGCACATGCAGGTGCTCACCGTAGACGTCCACCGCCACCGCATATTCCGGGATGTCGGCGTCATACAGCCGGTAGCACTCGATGCCCTCGCGCTGGGCCCAGCGGCCGAGGGTCTTGCGGTTCTTGCGTACGCGGTTGAGAAAGGCCTCGCCACCGCCCGCCAACGCCTTCTCCAACGCCTGTTCGGCGGCGCGCCGGTCGAGCGCCTCGCGGTCGACGAACTGGGCCTCGGCCACCTCGAACTGCAGCAGGACGCAGGGGATAGCGCCATTGTAGAAGGCGTTGCGGCGGCTCGCCTTCAGGCCCATGCGCTTCCCCAGGTCCGGGTTGCCGGTGAACACCGCCGCATGCCAGCCCAGGAAGCGGGACTTGAGCCGGTCGCCGAGCAGTTCATAGGTGGGCGCCAGGGCATCGGCCTCCCCCAGGCGCTCGCCGTAGGGGGGATTGACGATCACCAACCCGCCGTTCGCCGGAGGTTCGACAGCGTTCAACTCGCGGCGCTCCAGGCGCAGCCGGCCGCCGAGGCCGGCTGCTTCGGCATTGGTCCGGGCCGCGCGGACGGCAGACGGATCCCGGTCCGAGCCGGCGATCACCGGCAGTCCGGCCAGGCCGGCCTCGGCCCGCTGTCGGGCCTCTGCCAGAAGTTCGTTCCAGAGTGCGGGGTCGTGTCGCAGCCAGCCGTTGAAACCCCAGGTGCTGCGCAGCAGGCCCGGCGCCCGGTCACCGGCGATCAGCGCCGCCTCTATGGGCAGGCTGCCGGAGCCGCACATCGGATCGAGCAGGGCACCGCCCGCGGCGGCGATTTCCGGCCAGCCGGACTTGATCAACAGCGCCGCGGCCAGGTTCTCCTTCAAGGGGGCGGTGACTGGCGCCGCACGGTAGCCGCGCCGATGCAGCGCCTCGCCCGAGAGGTCGATGGCCACTTGGGCCCGCTCCCGCGCCAGATGGACGTTGATACGCAGGTCCGGCCGATCCAGGCTCACCGAGGGACGGCGGCCGGTGCGCTCGCGCAGCCGGTCGACAATCGCGTCTTTTATCTTCTGGGCGCCGAAACGCGAGTGTTTGAAAGCGGCCGAGGTGCCAACAAAATCCACCGCCAGGGTTCCGTCGGAATCCAGGTGCTCCTCCCAGGGTAGTGCGGCCACCCCGGCATACAGACCCTCCACCGAATCCGCCGGCAGTTCCGCCAGTACCAACAGCACCCGGCTGGCGGTGCGCGACCACAGGCAGGCACGATAGGCCTCCGCCAGCCCGCCGCTGAAGCTGACCCCGCCCTTGCGCTGCTTGGTGTCGGCGCAACCGAGCTCGTCCAACTCTTGCTCGAGCAGTGGCTCGACCCCCTTGGGGGCGGTAGCGAATAGGGAGTGGAGGTCTGGCATGGTGCGCGCATTATATACCCGGATCGTCGGCCGAGAGGACGGCCGACGGTTCGGCGCGGACGGAAGCCACTGGGATCTGCCCGCAGATTGGAGAAGGGGCGTTCCCGGTTCTGTTTGGAAACCGAAATTCTGCAGCCAGGACCATCGGCGGCTCGCAAGCCGTTCGCGCGGTCGGGCAAACCCATCGACAGCTTCTGGTCAGCTTTGCAGGATCGATTTCTACGCCTTATGCTTAGCTGGTTCCTTCCGTGGCCCCATTGCCTTTCCGGTCCCCTATGCATCCGGACCGAAAGCTCAACGGCGCGTCCAACGCTGGATCGAACTCGGAGCAAAACCATGCATAGGTTTCGTTGGATTTTTTACCTGTTCGGACTCATCGGTGCCGGCTTGCTGGCAGGGAGTTTCTACGCCTATCAGCACACCGCGTCGTTCATCGATGCCGCCCTCACCGCCGAGGGCGAGGTAATCGATCTGGCCCGCTCCACCAGCAGCGGCTCCGGCTCCTCCTCGGGCGGATCAACCTATGCGCCGGTTGTGTTGTTCACCGCCGCCAATGGCGAAAGCTACGAGTTCACTTCCAGTGCCAGCAGCAATCCGCCAAGCTATCGTCCCGGCGACCGGGTGCGCGTCTTCTATCTAGAGCACGACCCTTACGACGCCGAGGTCGACGGCTTTTTCAGCCTCTGGGGCGGGGTGCTCATCCTGGGCATACTGGGGACGGTGTTTTCGGCCTTTGGCTTGGGATTCCTTTTGCCGGGCTTCCTGGGCAGGCGCACCAAGGCCCGCTTGCTGCGCCAAGGCACGCAGGTTCAGGCGCATATTCAGGGCGTCGAGCGCCAGCGAAATATCCGGGTGGGCGGCCGCAGCCCCTGGCGCATCACCGCTCAGTGGCAGAATCCGCGCACCTCCGAGATCCATGTCTTCACCAGCGAAAACATCTGGTTCGACCCCAGCCAGAACATCGGCCGTGATCAGGTCAGGGTTTACATCGATCCGAACAAACCCAAGCGGCACTATATGGACATCTCGTTCCTGCCCAAGCTGGCGGATTGATTTGTCGTCCTGCTCTGCGATTGGAAACGAAGCGGGCCACGAACCAGCCTAATCTCCGCTGGCATGCTTGAGGCTCCTGTCATCCGGGAACCGAGATAGCCGCCACCGCAATCGGGAAGCGAGGCTCGATCCCGGGCACCCCTACTCCGGCATATTCGGGGGGTCCAGATCCTCGGGAGCGACCTCTGCGGCGTCGCTCATGCGCGAGATCCAAAGCTCCAGCTGGCGCACGTGCCCGCTCTCCTCCTCCGCCATCTCTTGGGCGATAAGGCGTACCGATTGGTCCGGCGACTCGGCCGCCACCTGGGCGTAAAAATCACGGCCGCGGATCTCGTTGTGCAGGGCCAGCCCCAGCGCTTGACGTGGGGTCATCAGGTAGTTGACGTCTTCCAGGCAGGGGGCCTCCGGGCTTTCTGGGCAGCTCCACTTGAAGTCCCAGGGAGCGATGACGGGAATCTCCAGACCCTGGGTGCGCTCGCGCACCTCTGCGGCGTGCTCGTCGCTGTATTCCGCCATGCGCTGGAAGAGTTCTGCCACCTGTGGATTGTGGTGCACCTCCATGCTGTCGGCCAGCTCCCGGTAGCGCTCCGCGGCCTCGGTCTCCAGCTCCAAGGCGTGGGCCAGAAACTCGCCGACACCGGCAATGACTTGGGTCGCGTTCTCGCTCATATCCGGAACTCCTGTTCGATCTCCACCAAGGTCGCACTGACCTGGTTCATCGGCTGCCAGACGGGTAGCCGCTCGGCATACAACAGCCCGAGGGCCTTACCATCATCGGCCTGGATCAGACGCGCCGCTTCTACCGGGTTGTCGGTGGGCTCCAGGCGACAGGGGTGAACCTGCTGTTTCCACTCCTTCTGCTCTGGACGGAAGGTCTGGCAGGGGCTGAGCACGTGCAGAAAGGCAAAACCGGGGTGCTGGATCGCCTCCACCAGGAGCCGGGTCAGTCCACTAGGATCACCCGCAAAGCCGCGGGCGATAAAGCTGGCGCCAGCGGCCAAAGCGATGGCCGGCGGCTGAAAGCGCCGCATGCCGGTGCCGTGCGGGGTGAGCTTGCTGTGGGTCCAGTCCGCTTGGGTGGTGGGCGAGGCCTGGCCCTTGGTCATGCCATAGACCTCGTTGTCCATGACGATATAAGTCAGATCCATATTGCGTCGGCAGGCATGCAGGAAATGGTTGCCGCCGATAGAGAAGCCGTCGCCGTCGCCACCGGCCACCAACACCGTCAACTCGGGCCGCGCCGCCTTGAGCCCGGACGCCACCGCCAGCGCCCGCCCATGCACGCCGTGAAAGCCGTAGCTGTCGAGATAGGCCGGCAACCGTGAAGAACAGCCGATGCCGGAGATCAGCGCCACCTCCTCCTTGACCAACTGCAGGTAGGCCAGGGCCTTGGTAACCGCGGAAAGCACGGCGAAATGCCCGCACCCGGGACACCAGACCGGCTTGATCTCGGACTTGTAGTCCTTGGGTTTGAGGTTTGGAGCGTTCATTTCTGGCCTCACTAGCGAAATCGGTTCTATCCCGGCACCGGGATTATTGTTGCGCCGGGTGCAGACCCCAGGCAGCCTTCAAACGTCGCCCAAGAGGTCGACGATCTCGCCCGGGCGCAGAGGCAATGGCCCCGGCCGGGCATAGCTGCGGGCAGCAGCCGGCAACGCCTGCTCGGCGTGCAGATAGCGGAACAGCTGCGCGCCCTGGTTCTGCTCCACCACCCAGATCGCAGTGCTGGCATCCAGGGCCTCAAGCAGCGCGGCCCGGGGCAGCGGCGCCAGCAGGCGCAGGGCAATGACCCGCACCGCCCTGCCCGCCCGCTGCAGGCGCTCGGCAGCCTCGAAGGCGGCCCCGGAGGCCGAGCCCCAGGTAAGGATGCAGAGCGCTCCCGTGCCACGGATCTCGGCCCAGTGGGGCCCGTAATCGAAGGCCTCCAGCTTGCGCCGGCGCTTGTCGAGCTGGGCCAGGTGATCGGTTGCCTGGCTCGACGGGGTGCCGCGCGGGTTGTGCTCCAGGCCGTCGCCGGTGTACATCCCGGACGCCGTCCCGGGCAAGCTCATGGGCGAGACCCCGTCGTCGGTAATCCGGTAGCGCTGGTAGCCTGCATCCGGGGCCTCGGCGACGACTCGCCCCAGCGCCAGATCGAGCGGCGGTGGTGGATCGATCACCGCCCGCGACTGGCCCAGCGACTGGTCGCTGAGCACAATGGCGACAGTCTGCAGATGCTCCGCCAGCCGCACCGCCCACTCGGTGGTGAACACCGCATCGCGGATGCTCAGCGCCCCCAGCACCAGGTGTGGGGCATCGCCGTGGAGGCCGTAGAGGGCGATATTGAGATCGGACTGCTCACTCTTGGTGGGGATGCCGGTGGACGGGCCGCCGCGCATGACATTGGCCACCACCACCGGCGTCTCGCTGGCCACGGCTAGGCCCAGCCCCTCCATCATCAGACTGAGGCCCGGCCCGGAGGTGGCCGTGAGCGACGGCACGCCGCCGAACGAGCCGCCGATAATGGCGTTTACCGAGGCCAGTTCGTCTTCCGCTTGCAGCAGGGAGCCGCCCAGCCGCTCCAGGCGCGGGGCCAGCCATTCCAGCATTTCGCTGGCCGGGGTGATCGGGTAGGCGGCGACAAAGCGCACCCCGCCGCGCAGAGCTCCCAGACCGCCGGCCTCGTTGCCGCTGATATTCCAGCGCTCCCCAGCGGGCAAGGGTGCTGCCGGTGGCGGGCGTAGATCCGCCGCCGCGCGGTAGCCCCGGTCCAATGCGGTCAAAGCGGAATCGACCACCGCCGCGCCCTTGGCCGAGAGGGTCTCGCGCACCCCGGATTCGAGCGCTGCTAGCGGCAAACCGGCACAAGCGCCGACCACCCCCAGGGCGACCATATTGATGCGGCCTTCCGGCACCGCGGCGGCGTGCTCCTTAAGCGGCAGCTCGACGACCCGGGCGCCGCTGGCCAGCAGCGCGTCCGGCAGGCCGCCGGCAGCGGGGTCCGCCAGGATCAGGCTGTCCTCGGACAGGGGGATTTCGTCGACGAAGCGTTCCACATTGCGCCAGTCCAACCCGATCAGGATATGAAAGCGATCGTCCGTCGCTTCCACCGGCCGCGGACCGAACCGCAGCATGGCCGCCGATTCGCCGCCACGGATCTGCGGGCCGGCGGAACGGGTCAGCAGGCCGTAGCAGCCGGCCCGCGCGGCCGCTTCGAGCAGGATCAACCCGGTGGTGACCGCCCCACTGCCGCCGGAACCGGTAATCGCCACCGATAGGCTGCTGGCCGGGCCGGAAGGGGAGTCTGTTTGCATGCTGGAGTTCCGAATCGAAGGCTGGTTGAACGCGGCGAATAGCCGGGATTCTACTCCATATCTTCCGCCCCCGGCACTTCCTGCCCCGAGGCTGAAACCTGAAGAACAATGTCCGATGCTAGCCTTCCGTCGATTGGCAAAGCCAGGGAAGCTGTAGAGGTGCCAAGCACTGCGGATGTCACCCGAGAATAACGTTCTGCATTAGTCGAAGAGTTCTGCGGATGCGATGCTGACCGCAAGGGCGTCAAGCCCCCCACAACCAGGCGACCGAGTTCACGTCGGTGAAGCATGCTGTCCCCAAGAGAATAGAGAAGTAAGGAACCGTA
>CBDUCL010000135.1:0-8088 GCA_965365625.1 uncultured Chromatiales bacterium
ATGTCGGCGGCCGGTTTCGGCGAGTTCCACCCCATCGACGCCGGCGACAGCGAAGACGCTCTGCGCCGCAACCGGCGCATCGAGATCAAGCTGACCTCCCGGTAACGCCCAGGCCCTTGGCCCCGATTCGGCAAATGTAGAATCTAAGCGGTCCGCTCCGGGCTCAGGGAGTCCAGCAGCTCCAGGATCGCACCAACCTGGTGCGTGGCCTCGGTGGTTCGGGGCGAGAGATAGAACAGGAGTTCCTGGGTCTGGCGGCTGGCTTCCAGCCCGGGCCCCAGCCCCAGGGCGGCGCTGCGCCGGCGCGCCAAGCGCTGGCGCCGGGCCTGGATGGCTGCGTTGGAGGGCGTGAAGCAGTGGTTGACGGCAACCGGGTGCCGGGTATCCCATAAACCGATGCTGTGCATTGCGGGCGCTCCTGTTTGGCTGAGTCTTGCATGCATATTCAGCAAGTTGAGTGCCAATCCCGCGAATTCAATCGTCGAGCTGAGCGCCCGGCCCGGAGCCGGTCAGCAACGCGGCCAGTCCGTTCGGCAGCTCAATCAGTACTCCCCACAGCGCTCGAACAGGGCCTCCACCCCCGCCCGGTCCTGCATAAAGGGGCAGGGTTCGCGCCGCCGCCGGGCGAAGTAGGCGCCGCTGACCGCCTGCCCCTGGTCATCGGTGGCGAGCCAAGCCGGGGTATCGGCGGCCTCTGCGGCGCTCTGGTGGCCGCCGAAGCCGAGGTTGCGGGCGAGCCGGGAGGGCACGTCGCCCGGGTGGCAGGCGTTGACGCTGATGCGATCGCCGGCCAGGCGCTCGGCAAAGGCGGTGCTGAGCATGCGATCGGCCTGTTTGGACTGGCGGTAGGCGGCGTCGTTGTCGTAGCGGCGGCGCCGGAACTCCAGGTCGTCCAGGCGCAGGCCGCCGGCCCAGTAGCTGGCGACGTTGATCACCCGCGCCGGGGCGCCGGCCCGCAACTGGGGCAGCAGGCTGCGGATCATCCAAAAGTAGCCGAGGACATTGGTGGCGAGCTGCCTCTCGATCCCCTCCGGGGTCTGTTCTCGCTGCCGCGGGGTGACCGCTGCGAGATTGAGCAGCACCTGGACCGGCGCGTCCAGGCGCTCGGCGAAGGCCTCGATCTGGGACTTGCGGCCCAGATCGACAACTTGGATTCGCAGTTCCAGGCCCGCCCGCACCTGGCGCAGCTCTGTGGCCAGGCGCTCGCCCTTGGCGGCGTCGCGCACCGGCAGGATCAGGCGACACTCGGGCAGGGCCGCCAGGCGCCGGGCCAGAGCGCCGCCGATTGCCCCGGTGGCTCCGGTAACCACCATGGTTCTCGATTTAGGCATTTGGTTCATTCCTGGTTTCTCAAGCACCCGATTCCGTCGTCGGCTGGGCTAAGACCAGCCGAGCCGCCGCTACGGCAAAGTTGGATCTTATCGGGCCCTTTCCGCTCGCGCCACTCAGAGCGCGGCGGCGGGCCACAGCATGCCCTCGCGCTCGAGGAATGCGAAGATATCGTCCAACCCGGTGCCCTGCTTCATATTCGCTAATGCCCAGGGCCGGTCGCCGCGCATGCGGTTGGTTTCGGCCTCCATCACCGCCAGGGAGGCGCCGACGTAGGGGGCGAGGTCGATTTTGTTGATTACCAGCAGGTCGGAGCGGGTAATGCCGGGGCCGCCCTTGCGCGGGATCTTCTCGCCCTCGGCCACGTCGATGACCTAGATGCTGAGGTCCGCCAGTTCCGGGCTGAAGGTGGCGGAGAGGTTGTCGCCGCCGCTCTCGATGAACACCAGGTCCAGGTCCGGGAAACGCTGCTGCGGGTCTTCCACCGCCGCCAGGTTCATCGAGGCGTCTTCGCGGATCGCGGTGTGGGGGCAGCCGCCGGTCTCGACCCCGAGGATGCGTTCGAAGGGCAGGGTCTGGGCCCGCATCAGGATCTGGGCGTCTTCCTGGGTGTAGAGGTCATTGGTCACCAACGCCAGCTCATAGCGTTCGCGCAGGGCCTTGCGCAAGCGCTGCGCTTGTTCCACCCTAACGGGTCATTCGGTGTTGCCGTACAGGCGTTGCGCTTGCTGCGTCGGCCCAACCTTCGATCCACTGGTGCGGCTCGCGACCGGAACAATGTAGTAGGATGGGCTGAGGAACGAAACCCATCATCAGGCGGGGCGGCTAGCTTCAAGCGCCTGCGTATCCGCCAACGCCGGGAATGTTGGGCCTCCTGCGTCAGCTCAAGCAGCAAGCTGTGCTACATTCTCCGCCAGCCCCGCGGACAGGCCCATGCCGGACAGCAACCCCCTAGACTACGACTACCTGCTGCGCCTCAAGCGCAGTCACCCCAGCCTACGGCTACTGGCGGCGGACCATGCGCCGCTGATCGTCAGCTTTCTGTTCCTGCAATTCATCCAGCCCAACCGCCGGGCCCTGCCCTGGGGCGAGCTGGCCGCCGCCCTGGAGGACTACCTCTACCACCTGCGGGGCCTGTACGGCGAGGACCTCTATCCAAAGACCGCCAAGCAGTACCTCACCGACTGGTCCGAGGGCGAGGCCCCCTTCCTGCGCCGTTACTACCCCCAGGGCAGCGACGAGCCGGAGCTGGACCTGACCCCGGCCACCGAGAAGGCGATCGATTGGCTGCGCGAGCTGAAGGGCCGCGAGTTCGTGGGCACTGAATCGCGCCTGCTTACGGTGCTAGAACTTCTGCGGGAGCTGGTGCTGGGCAGCGAGCAGGACCCGGAGGCGCGCATTGCCGAGCTGGAGCGGCGCAAGGCGGAGCTGGATGCCGAGATCGCCCGCATCCGCGCCGGCCGCCTGACGCCCATGGACCCGACCGGGGTGCGCGAGCGCTTCCACCAGGCCGAGGACACCGCCCGTCGGCTGCTGGCCGACTTCCGCCAGGTGGAGTACAACTTCCGCGCCCTGGACCGGGCCACCCGCGAGCGTATCGCCCTCGGCGACCGCCCCAAGGGGGAGATGCTGGACCAGATCTTCGCCGGCCACGACGAGATCCGCGACTCCGATCAGGGCAAGAGCTTCCGCGCCTTCTGGGAGTTCCTGATGTCGCCCCAGCGCCAGGCCGAGCTGGACCGGCTGTTGGAGGCCGCCTATGGGCTGGAGCCGGTGCAGACCCTGCAGCCCGGGGAGTTCCTGCGCCAGATCCGCTACCGGCTGCTGGAGGCCGGGGAGAAGGTCTTTCTCACCAACAACCTGCTCGTGGAGCAGTTGCGCAAGTACCTGGACGACCAGGCCTGGCTGGAAAACCGGCGCATAATGGGCCTGATCCAGGGCATCGAGCGCCGGGCGGTGGCGCTGCGCCAGCAGGCCCCGGACGAGCGACGCTTCGCCGAGCTGGAGGAGCCGCGCCCGGCCTTGGACTTGGTGATGGCCCGCGGCCTGTACCGGCCGCCGCTGCGGGTCCCGCTGGAGGAACTGGACCTGCGCGAGGGCCAGGCCGAGGTGGCGGTGGACGCCCTGTTCCGCCAGGCCCACGTGGACGAGGCGGTGCTGCGGGCCAATATCCGCCGTCTGCTGCAGCGCGAGTCCCAGGTCAGCCTGGCCCGGGTGCTGCAACGCTTCCCTCTGCGCCAGGGCCTGGCCGAGCTGGTGGCCTACCTCACTCTGGCCAGCCGCGACCCCAAGGCCCTGGTGGACGCCGCCGAGGAGGAGCGGGTGGAGCTGTGCGACGCCAACGGCCGGCGCCGCCTGGCGCGGCTACCGAAGGTGGTGTTCGTGCGATAATGGCCCGATGGAAACCAATGCCCCACACCCGCCTCAGGCCGGCCCGGTGCTGGTCCAGTTGTTCAAAGGCGTGGTCTACCGGGACCAGCATGCGGCCCTCTGGCAGCCGCTGCTGGACCTGCAGGGCATGTTGCGCGACTGGCTGGGGGTGATCGGCCTGGAGCTGCTGCTCGACGAGTCCGAGGGCTATGCCTTTCTGCGTCAGCGCGAGCCGGACGCGGACGAGGCCAAGCCCCTGCCGCGGCTGGTGCAGCGCCGGCCGCTCAGCTATCCGCTCAGCCTGCTGCTGATCCTGCTGCGCAAGCGCCTGGTGGAGCAGGATGCGGGCGGCGGCGAGGCGCGCCTGGTGTTGGAGCGCGAGCAGCTGGTCGAGATGCTGCGGGTCTACCTGCCCGAGCGCGGCAGCGAGGCGCGCACCGTGGATTATATCCAGACCCAGATCGGCAAGGCGGTGGACTACGGTTTCTTGCGCCGACTCAAGGGCGAGGGCGAGCACTACGAGGTGCAGCGCATCCTCAAGGCCCTGGTGGATGCCGACTGGTTGGCGGATTTCGACGCCAAGCTGGCCGCCTACCGGGCGGCGGCGGAGGGCGGATGAGCCTGAGGCAAGACCCAGGGCTAAAGCAAGAGCTGGACTTCGGCGCCGACGAGGCCCTGAGCGGCTTTCGCCTGGACCGCTTCGAGCTGCTCAACTGGGGCACCTTCCACCGCCAGGTCTGGGGCCTGGAACCGGCCGGGCGCAATGCCCTGCTCACCGGCGACATCGGCTCCGGCAAGTCCACCCTGGTGGACGCCCTGACCACCCTGCTGGTGCCGCACCACCGCATCGTCTACAACAAGGCGGCCGGCGCCGAGGGGCGCGAGCGCAGCCTGTATTCCTATATTCGCGGCGAGTATAAGAGCGAGCAGGACGCCGGCACTCAGGCGGCCCGGGCGGTGGCCCTGCGTGACGAGTCCAGCTATTCGGTGCTGTTGGCGCGCTTTCGCAATGCCGGCTACGACCAGACCGCGACCCTGGCCCAGGTGTTCTGGCTCAAGCCCGGGGAGCGCAACCCCCAGCGCCTGTTCGTGTTCTGCCAGGGGGCGCTGTCGATTGCCGAGCACTTCGGCGGCTTCGGCCAGGATATCGCGGCCTTGCGCAAGCGTCTCAGGAGGCTGCCGGGGGTGGAGCTGCGCGACAGCTTCAAGGAGTACGCCGGGCTGTTCCGGCGCCTGTTCGGCATCCAGCAGGAGCAAGCCCTGGACCTGTTCTACCAGACGGTGTCCATGAAGTCGGTGGGCAACCTCACCGAGTTCGTGCGCCAGCACATGCTGGAAGAGTGCCAGGTGGAGGCGCGCATCGAGGCCCTGCGCCGGGCCTTCGATAACCTCAACCGGGCGCATGCCGCGGTGCTCAAAGCCAAGGACCAGATCCAGCGCCTGCAACCCCTGGTGGCTGACGGCGGCCGGCATGCCTCCCTGCTGGACGAGATTGCCGGGCTCACCGCCTGCCGCGAGGCCCTGGAACCATGGTTCGCCGGCCACCGGGTGCGTCTGACCGCCGGGCGTATCTCCCGCCTGGAGGCAGATCTGGCGACCCTGGCCCGACGCCTGGAGAAGCTGGGCGCGGAGCTGGAGGCCCTGCAGCTGCAGGAAGACCAGTTGCGCGCCGCCATCGACGATCAGGGCGGGCGCCGCCTGCGCGACATCGACCAGGAGGTCAAGCGCCTGCGACCGGAACGTGAGCGCCGCCAGGCCAACCAGGCCCGCTACCGCTCCCAAGCGGAGGCCCTGGCCCTGCAGCCGGCGGCCGACGAAGAGGGCTTCCACCGCCTGCGCGCCGAGGTGGAGCAGCGGCGCCAGGCCCTGGAGCGGGAGGCCGCGGCGCTGGGCGAGCGCCACACCGACCTGGCGGTGGAGTTGCGTCGGCGCAAGGACCAGGGCAGCGAGCTTGAGCAGGAAGTGGCCTCCCTGCGTGGACGGCGCAGCAACATCCCCCGCCGCACCCTGGAACTGCGCACCCAGATGGCCGGCGACCTGGGGCTAGACGAGGAGGCCCTGCCGTTTGCCGGCGAGCTGTTGCAACTGGCCGAGGAGGAGCTGGCCTGGGAGGGCGCCGCCGAGCGCTTGCTGCACAACTTCGGCCTCAGTCTGCTGGTGCCGGAAGAACAATACGGGGCGGTCAGCCGCTATGTGGACCGCACCCGACTGCACGGGCGCCTGGTCTACTACCGGGTGCGCCTGGAGGAGGCCCGGCCCCCGGCCGGCCCGAGGGAGCCGCGGGCCCTGCACCGCAAGCTGCGCATCCGCCCGGACAGCCCCTTCTACCCCTGGCTGGAGTCCTGGCTGGCGCAGCAGTTCGACCATGTCTGCTGCGAGCGCATCGAGGACTTCCACCGCCTGCCCAAGGCGGTCACCCGCCAGGGCCAGATCAAGACCGGCGGCCGCCGCCACGAGAAGGACGACCGCCACGACCTGCACGACCGCTCCCGCTATGTGCTGGGCTGGAGCAACCGGGAGAAGGTGCAGGCCCTGGAGGCCCAGCTCGACGCCCTGGCCCGGGATATCCTGGGATTGGCCGGGGAGTCGCAGCGGCTCGGCGCCCAGATCGCCGCCCTCGGCGCCCAGCGCGACCAGGCCCGGGACCTGCTCAATTGCCCCAGCTTCGAAGAGATCGACTGGCCGGCGGTGGCCGCCCGAATCCAGGCCCTGCAGGACGAGAAGCGGCGCATCGAGGACAGCTCCGACGCCTTGCACGACCTCCGCACCCAGCTGCGCATCGTCCGGGGGGCGGTCCAGGGCAAGCGCGCCAAGGGCGATGAGCTGCGCCTGGAGCAGGGCCGGCTGGAGAACCGCCTGGAGACCGCCCGCAGCGAGCTGGCGGCGGCCGAGGAGCGCTTCGCCGCCTGGCCCGAGGCTGAACGCGCCCCGGTGGCGGCGCGCCTAGAGGCCCTGCACCAGGCCCTGGAGGAGGGGGCCGAGCTGAGCCTGGTCAATCTCGACCGCCAGCAGTCCTTGTTGCGCCAGGCGGTGCAGGCAGAGATCGACCGTCAAGCCAAGCAGCGTGACCGCCTGCGCGACCGCCTGATCTCCGCCATGCAGGACTACAAGCGCGATTACCCGGCGGAGACCCAGGAGGTGGATGCCGCGGTGGAGGCCCTGGGCGAGTACGCCGGCATGCTCGGGGAGCTGGAGCGCGAGGGCCTGCCCCGGCACGAGGCGCGCTTCCGCGAGATGCTCAAAGAGGAGACCATCCAGGGGGTGGCCATGTTCCAGGCCCAACTGGAGAAGGAGCAGCGGGAGATCGCCGGCAAGATCGAGCGCATTAACCGCTCCCTGCGGGAGATCGAATATGGCCCAGGCACCTATATCCGCCTGCTGCGCGACCGCAGCCCGGACCCGGAGATCCGCGAGTTCCAGCACCAGTTGCGCCAGGTCCTGGCCGGTAGCCTGGACGAGGAAGAACTCTATACCGAGCAGAAGTTCCTCCAGGTCAAGCAGGTGATCGACCGTTTCAATGGCCGCGAGGGCCTGGCCGAGCTGGACCGGCGCTGGACCCGCAAGGTCACTGACGTGCGCAACTGGTCGGTGTTCTCCGCCAGCGAGCGCTATGCGGAAGACGACAACGAGAAGGAGTTCTACGCCGACACCGCCGGCAAGTCCGGTGGTCAGAAGGAGAAGCTCGCCTATACCATCCTTGCCTCGGCGCTCGCCTACCAGTTCGGACTGGAGTGGGGCAGCCGGCGCTCGCGCTCGTTCCGCTTCGTGGTCATCGACGAGGCCTTCGGCCGCGGCTCCGACGAGTCCACCCGCTATGCCCTGGAGCTGTTCCGCAAGCTCGGGCTACAACTGCTGATCGTCACCCCGCTGCAGAAGATCCACGTCATCGAGGACTATATCCACGCCGTGCACTTCGTGCACAACCAGGGCGGGCAGGAGTCCATCCTGCGCAACTTGACCCTAGAGGAATACCGCCAGGAGAAGGCCCGCTTCGAGCAGGCCGGGGCCGCCTGAGCCGATGTTGCCGCCGGCCGAGGTCCGGGCCCGGGCCAAGCGCATCTGGGCCAGCGGGCGAGCCATGCGGGCGGCGCTAGGGGGCGAGTCGCTCTTTCCTTGGTCCCTGCCGCTGAGCCCGCCCCGGGGCAACCGGCTGCTGGCCGGCTTCGCCGCCGCCGCGGCCTGGAAGCGGGCCATCGAGGCCGGGGCCGCCCGCCCTGGCTATCGGCTGGAGTACTTGGAGTTGGAGCACCGCCAGCTCGGTCGCCAGCGGCTGCCCCAGCGGCTGGTGTTCGACACCCCCGAGGACCTGGCCGCCTACCTGGGCCGCAATCGGGAGCTGGCCCGCTATGCTGAACTGGCCGCCGAGATCGCCACCCGCCAGCCCGGCCT
>CBDUCL010000136.1:0-8078 GCA_965365625.1 uncultured Chromatiales bacterium
ACGTCACGGCAGACCGGCGCACTCCGCCTGCGTCGCCTTCGGTCTCGAGCGCTGGCTATACGCACTGATCCGGAAGTTCGGCGTTGATGAAGCGGGTTCCCTTCTCCAGGAGCGCGCCGACGGTGGCGAAGAACTCGTCGATACTCCAATTGGCGCAGACGGCCTCGTCACCGTCGCTCCACGCAATGGTTCGGCCGCCGTCCAGGGTCAGGAGGTAGCCAGCGTTCGCTTGGCTGCCGCCATCGGGCGCGAGAAAGTCGATACGGCCCTTGTCGCCGTCCACCGTGACCCGCTCGACTAAGCGGTCGGTTTTCGCTTTCCCCCCTTCGCGCTGGATATCGGTGACAATGGTATAGCGCAGCGCCGCACCCGAAGGCATCGCCAGGATCAGTCCCAGGAATGCCCCAAAGTAAACCCCCTTCCGCTTGTTCATGACGCCCTACCCCGTATTCGCCGCTTTGGTACCGCAATGGTAGTCGCGGCGCGCGGGGCCGGCAACGCTGCCCCGGGACCCGGCTGGTTCCGGCATTTCGGTCGCACCCATGGCCCCCCGAAAGTCGGGGCAATCCCACAAGAAGAACTTCGCCCGGCCCAAAGGATCCGAGCGCTTGGTCCGCCTACTTAAAGGAATTTTCGAATACGATTTCTTCTAGGGGGAGCTGCCCTGGCTTTGGCCAGGGCGCTATGGTTCCCTTACCGATCGCCACCATCGGACCCATGATGTGATCCTCGGGCAAGCCGATCAGCTCAGCGACCTTGTCGATATCGAACCCGATCATCGGACAGGATTCATAGCCCAGATCCTGCGCCGCCAGCATCAGGGTCTGCATTGCGATGCCAATGGATCGCTGGGCTTCGTCCCGCTGCAGCCAATCACGACCTTCGTGAAACGGGCCCATCCAATTGACGAGCAGATCGGCGATCTCTTGCGGCGCATTCACCCAGTAGCGTTCCGGGCTCTTCTGCCACGCTTTGACATCTGCCGTGAAAAGCACAAGTAGCGACGCGTCGGTTATCTGCGCCTGATCGTTACCGAACTCCTTGCGGATTCGGGCTCGCAATTCCGGATCGCGCAGTATCACAAAGCGCCAGTGTTGGATATTGAAACTGGTGGGCGCCTGGATCGTCGCTTGGAGCAACTTTTGCTCCTCGTCTTCGGTGAGCCTGTGGTTGGCATCGAAGTGCTTTACCGCGCGCCTGTTGTAGATTGCCTCTATCGTATTCATCCCGTTACTCCTGTTGTGTTTTGCTGAACGCCCGGTTCATCGGGAATCGCGAGCACGGCGCTACTCCCCTCCCCCATTGCCCGAATCCCGGCGCGCGGCTTGGCTATACGACCTCTCAATCTTAGTCACGTGTGCACAAGGCGCGCGTTATTCAAGCCCCAAACCCGCAGCGTCTGGAGGCCGCGGCGGCCCGGGATGAACCGCTTGCCGCGAAGATTCCGGCTGTTCAGCTCTCCACAGCGCCGATGCACACATACTTGATCTCAAGGAACTCATCGATGCCGTACTTCGAGCCCTCGCGGCCGAGGCCGGATTCCTTGACGCCTCCGAAGGGGGCGACCTCGGTGGAGACCACCCCTTCGTTAATCCCGACAATGCCGTATTCCAGGCCCTCGCTGACCCGCAGGGCGCGGGCCAGATCGCGGGTGTAGAAGTAGGCTGCCAGGCCGTAGCGGGTGTCGTTGGCCATGGCGATGGCTTCGGCTTCGTCGCCGAAGCGGAACAGGGGCGCAACCGGGCCGAAGATCTCCTCCCGGCTGACCCGCATGGCGGCGCTGACGTCACAGAGAACCGTCGGCTCGAAGAAGGTGCCCCCACGGGGGTGGCGGTGGCCGCCAGTGACCAGGCGCGCGCCTCGGTCCAGGGCATCGGCGATCAGGGACTCGACCTTTTCCACCGCCTGCTCGTTGATCAGGGGGCCTTGTTGGGCCCCCTCCTCCGTGCCCGGCGCCACGTGCAGTCCCTGCACCGCCTCGGCCAGACGCTCGGCGAAGGCATCGTAGATGCCGTCTTGCACCAGCAGGCGGTTGGCGCAGACGCAGGTCTGGCCGGCATTGCGGTATTTGGAGGCCAGCGCGCCCGCCACCGCTTGGTCGAGGTCGGCGTCGTCGAACACGATGAAAGGCGCATTGCCACCCAGTTCCAACGACAGCTTCTTGAGGGTCCCGGCGCATTGGGCCATGAGCTGTTTGCCGACCTCGGTGGAGCCGGTAAACGAGAGCTTACGCACCGATGGGTTGGCCGTCAGCTCGGCGCCGATGGGTGCGGAGCGGCCGGTGATGACATTGAGCACGCCTCGGGGGATGCCGGCCCGCTCCCCCAGCTCGGCCAGGGCCAGGGCGGTGAGCGGGGTGTCGCTCGCCGGCTTGACCACGGCGGTGCAGCCGGCGGCCAGGGCCGGGGCGACTTTGCGCGTGATCATGGCCAGCGGGAAATTCCAGGGGGTGATGGCCGCGACGACACCGACCGGTTGCTTGAGCACCAGGATGCGGTGGGCCGGGTTGTTGGCGGGGATAATATCGCCATAGATGCGCCGGCCCTCGGCGGCGAACCAGTCGATAAAGGAGGCGCCGTAGGCGACCTCGCCCCGGGCCTCGGTCAGGGGCTTACCCTGCTCGGCGGTCATCAGCCGGGCCAGGTCCTCCTGGTGCTCCAGGAGCAGCCGATACCACCGCGTCAGGAATTCGGCCCGGTCCCGCGCCGGGAGCCTGCGCCAAGCCGGCCAGGCGGCCTCGGCGGCAGCGACAGCGGCGCGGGCCTCTTCGGCGCCCATGTCGGGTACCCGTCCCAGCTCGGTGCCGTCTGCGGGGTTGCTTACGCTGAGGGTGGCGCCGCTGTGACTATGCACCCAGGCGCCGTTGATATAGGCCTGGGAGCGCAACAGGGTCTGATCCGATAGCTGCATGGGTCAATCTCCTATCCGGTTGGGAAAGGGGAATAGGCCAGCGGGCGGGCGATCGGTCGCCGCCCCTCTTTCGAAGCCCTAAGTTTAGCCCATGGCGCTATTCTGTCTGCGTCGTTGGCCGGAATCGGCTTGCAGGACGCTGCCGATGTTCACTCGCAACAGGCATCGGGCTCGGCTTCGACCTCGCCCTCTTCCACCATGCAGAATGCTCCGCTGGCGGAGATGCAGCCCAGCGGCACCACGAGCAGGGTCAGCGGGACCGCGACGATGGGCCCAAACAGCAGGGAGACCGCCATGCCTTGGAAGATGGGATCGAGGATGATGGCGAAGGCGCCGGCCATCATGGTGAGGTCGGTGACCCAGATCGGCCGCATGCGCGTGCGCCCAGCCCTTACCACCGCCTCGCGTACACCGGCACCGCGGTGAATCTCGTTCTTGGCGAAGTCCACCAGCAGGATCGAGTTGCGCACTTCGATGCCCGCCAGGGCAATGAAGCCGATCATGGAGGTAGCCGTGAACTCGGCATTGAGCAGCCAATGGCCGGGGATGATGCCGATCAGGGTGAGCGGGATCGGCGCCATGATAATGGCCGGCTGGATAAAGTTCCCGAACTCCCACACCAGCAGGATGTAGATCAGAACGAGGGCGGCGGCGAAGGCCAGGCCCAGGTCGCGGAAGGTCTCGTAGGTCACTACCCACTCGCCGCTCCACTCGAAACCGGATTCGGCATCACTGTCCGGCGGGCCAGTCAGCGTACCGGACATGTGCACCCCATCCGGGGTGGTGTACTCGGCCAGTCTATCCTCCACGCCGAGCATGCCATAGATAGGGGCGCCGAGGCGGCCCTCCATCTCCGCCACCACGTACTCCATGGGGCGCAGGTCCTTGTGGTAGATCATCGGATCCTCGGCTACTTGGTGGAAGTAGCCAAGCTCCGACAGCGCGATATTGCCGCCGCGGTCGCTGGGGATCGGCAGATGGGTCAGACGGGCCAGCTTGGATCGGGCCTCCAGGGGCATCTGCAGCACCAGGTAGGTGGGTTCCATCACGGTGCCGCGCTTGACGTCACCGAGCTGATGGCCGCCCATGGCCATATCCAGGTTGCGCCCGATGGTCTCCACCGAAACCCCGCGTCGGGTCGCCTTTTCGGTCGCCACAGCGAAGTGCCAGCGAGTGTAGGGGCTGGTCATATAGTCATCCACATCGGCGACGTTGGGCGTATCCTGCCAGATCTGCACTAGATCCTTCGCCACTTGGCGCCGGGTATCGGCGTCCGGGCCGTAGACCTCGGCCACCAGCGTCTGCAGCACCGGCGGCCCTGGGGGCATTTCCACCACCGCGATGCGGGCGCCTAGGCGCTCGGCGATCGGGGTCAACAGGTGGCGGGCCTGGCTGGCCAACTGGTGACTGCTGCGCTCGCGTTCGTCCTTGTCCACCAGCATCACCTGCACATCGCCCTCCCAGGTGTTCTCCCTCAGGTAGTAATGACGCACCATGCCGTTGAAGTTGAAGGGCGAGGCGGTACCGGAATAGGTCTGAAGGGCGGTGACCTCCGGCATCTCCAACAGCGCCATCGCGACCTGATGGGCAACGTTCGCGGTGATCGGCAGCGCCGTGCCCTCGGGCATATTGATCACCACATTGAACTCGGGCTTGTTGTCGAAGGGCAGCATCTTTACCACCACCGCCTTGGTGTAAAACATGCTGCAAGCGGCGAAGAATGCCACCACGATGCTCCAAAGAAAGATATGGCCCTTGAGCCGGCTATTGATCAGGGGCAGGATCAGGGGCCGGTAGACGCGGCCGATGATGTCCTGAATTCGCCGCTCACGCGCCTCGGCCCGCTGCAGCTTGTGCATCGGCGGGCGCAGCCGATAGGCGAACCAGGGCGTGAACACGAAGGCGGCGAACAGCGAGAAGATCATGGCCACCGAACCGAGCAGCGGGATCGGCAGCATGTAGGGCCCCATCATGCCGCTGACAAAGCCCATGGGCAGCAGGGCCGAGAGCACCGCCAGGGTGGCGATAATGGTGGGATTGCCCACCTCGCGCACCGCGTCCACCGCAATCGGAAGGCTGGTCTCTTCCTCCTGCAGCCAGCGGCGGAAGATGTTTTCCACCACCACCGTGGCGTCGTCCACCAGGATGCCGATGGCGAAGATCAGGGCGAACAGGCTGACCCGGTTGATGGTGTAGCCCAGGGCCCAGGCCGACCAGATGGTGATCAGGATCACCACCGGAATAATGATGATCACCACCAGGGCCGGACGACCGCCGATCGTGACCCAGGACAGAATACTGACGGCGAAGGTCGCGCCGAGCAGGGAGAACAACAGCTCGTTCACCTTGTCGTTGGCCGTCTTGCCGTAGTTGCGGGTGACGCTGACCTGGACCTCCGGCGGGATCAGGTTTCCCTTCAGGGTCTCCAGCTGCGCCAGGATGTCGTTGGCGACCTGCACCCCATTGGTGTCCTCTTTTTTGGCGATCGCCAGGGTCACCGCCGGGGCGCCCAGGGTGACGGGAAGGCCCGTCAGCTGGGCGGGTCCGCTATAGTAGGTGACCATGCGCTCGGTCTCGGCTGGCCCGTCCACCACCCGGGCCACATCTTTGATATACACGGGGCTCCCGTACTGGCTGGACACCACCAAGCGTTCCACATCTGCGGCACTGCGCAGGTAGCTGCCCACCGACACGTTAAAGCGCACGTCCGAGTCCTCCACGAAGCCGGTATCCTGCTCCGCATTGGCAGCACGGATGGTGGCCGCCACCTGGTCCAGGCTGACGTCGAACCCACTCAGCTTTTCCGGCAGCACCTCCACTCGCACCTGCTCCGGGCGCCCGCCGACCACGAAACTGGCGCCCGTATTGCGCACCTCTTTGAGCTTTTGGAGTACGTCGAAGGCGATGCGCCTAAGGGCGCCGTCATGCAACTGCTCGGACCACAGGGTAACGGTGACGATAGGCACGTCGTCGATGCCCTTCGGCTGCACCAGGGGCATGGAGACTCCGGGCGGAATCTTGTCCAGGTTCGACTGCAGCTTGTCGTGGACCTTGACAATGGACTCGCCCAAGGGCTCCCCGACGATAAAGCGCACTGTCACCATGCCGCGGCCGCGGGAAGCGGCCGAGTAGACGTGTTTGACTCCGGGGATCGCGCTCATCATGCGCTCCAGCGGGTCGATGGCCAGGGTCGCCACCTGCTCCGAACTGGCCCCCGGGTAGGCGAAGAAGATGTCGATCATCGGCACCGAGATCTCCGGGTCCTCCTGGCGCGGAGTGAACAGCAGCCCGAGCAGCCCGATCGCCAGGGTGGCGACCAGTAGCAGGGGAGACAACGGGGAGTCGATAAAGGTACGAGCCAGATTGCCGGCCAAACCCAGCGCCGGCTGCGGCCGGTGGGGCAGCGGCGGATGATCCAGAGCGGGGCGGCGCGATCGATACTTCGGGGGGGATTCGGCCATGTGCGTCCCCTCTACTAATTCATTATTTCTGCACGTTCTTTTGGGGAATTATAGCAGTCGCCCTTTTAGCCCCTGATCGCTGGTCTCCCCTGCGGCTGTTACCAAACCCAGCTACTTTAAAAATATTTTTTAATTCTTATTCATATATTTATAAATTTTTTTTAAGTATTTAGATGAGGTATGCAGTGAACGCTTCGCCGTTTCGCATACCGCTCCCCGAGGAAGAATTTGCGCTTCGATTGACAACCGTCAGGTAAACCCCCTCCAATTTGGCGACCAGCTGCCCTATCCTGCCGACGATTGCGGCGGATCAATGCCGAAAATGCCGCCGGCCGCCGAGAATAACTAAAGGGAAGAAATCAAGCCGCTGAGCGGGTGCGGCTAGGCGGATGGAATTTGGGTATGCGCAACTGGTGGCGCCAAAGGATACGGGGTATATTCTCGGAGCATCATAAACAAGCGACCAAGGGCGCTCGACGGGCGTCCCGGAGCCGCGCGGATAGGCAAAGGCTGGTGAACCATGATTGAAATCAAAAACAAAAACACCGGCGAAGTGCTGGCAAGCATCGAAGCCGACACCCTGGCAGGCGCAGACCTGCGCGACATGCGGCTGGAGGATGCCGACCTGCGCGGGGCCGACCTCAGCCAAGCCCGAATGGAACTCGCCGACCTGGTGGGCGCAGACCTGAGCGAGGCGGTGCTCGCCGGCGCCTACCTCCAGGGCGCCCACCTCAACAACGCGAATCTGCAGAACGCCGAACTCACCTCGGCCAAGCTCGGCGATCCGGTCGGCTCCAATGCGGCGATGTTGCTCAACAGCAACCTCCAAGGGGCCAATCTGTTCCGCGCCAACCTGTGCAACGTGGAGCTGCGCGAGGCCAACCTGGAGAACGCGGTGCTGAGCTTTGCGGACCTACGCGGCGCCTCGCTGTTCCGAGCCAACCTGGCGGGTGTGGTATGCAACGACGCCCTGTTGATCGGCGCCAACCTGAGGGAAGCCAACCTGGCCGGGGCGGACCTGCGCAACAGCCACCTCAACGACGCCAACCTGATCAAGGCCAATCTCAGCGGCGCCAACCTGGAGGGGATGCACAACCAAAGCTTTACCGTGCTGAACCTGGCCAACCTGGAAGGCGCCGACCTGACCGGAGCGCGCCTGCACTGCGTGTCCGCCGAAGACGCCAACTTTAAGCATGCCAACCTCACGGAGGTGGATTTCTCCCACGCAGTGCTCGGCGGTGCCATTCTGCGCAGCGCCAATGTCACCGACGCCAACTTCGACGGCGTCGAGCTGGCGACCGTGACCATGGACTTCGCCAACTTCTCGGCCGCCCGCAACGCCAAGATACCCTTCTACAAGAGCAATCTGCGCTGACCCACGGCGGGTGCGGCCAGTTTGCCCCACCCGTCTCATCGTCCGGATTTCTCCGCCGTCTCGGCTCCTGGCCCCCGGTAGCCGCTCACGAAACGAAAAACGGGCCAACCGATACCGGTTGGCCCGTTTTTCAACTCGCCGAATTTGGCGTCCCCTAGGGGAGTCGAACCCCTGTTACCGCCGTGAAAGGGCGGTGTCCTAGGCCTCTAGACGAAGGGGACCTTGGAACCTGTAACGAAAAATCCGGCAACTTTTCGGGCGCCGGATTCCTCTGCGATTTGGTGGAGCCAGGCGGGATCGAACCGCCGACCTCAACACTGCCAGTGTTGCGC
>CBDUCL010000137.1:0-8062 GCA_965365625.1 uncultured Chromatiales bacterium
TGTAAAACTGCTGGGTTGTCGGAGAAGGTTGGTGGTCGAGACCGCCTGGGCGGAGTTCCACCAGGAACTGATGACGGCGCTCGGCGACGACCCGGAGAACCCTCGCCTGGAATTCGCCGCCGAGTACATCATGGAGTCCAGCGGCGTGCTGGGACAGACTGCCACCGACCTGCTGGAGACCCTGCACCACCAGCTCACCGACAGTTTGGAACAGATCAACCGGGCCAACCAAATCGCACTGGCCCTGGGGCTGACGATTGCCCTCGGGCTGCTCCTCTGGTTCTACCGCCGGGTGCTGATCCCCATCGACCGCACCGTCAACAGCATCGGGCGATTCGCCCAGGGGGATTTCACCCATCAGCTGCAGCGCTTCGGCCACCAGGAACTGGATTGGCTGGCGGACGGTTTCAACCTGCTCTCCGGGCGGATGCGCGCCCTGTTTCGTCTGATCGACCGCCTTCAGCAGGGCAGCAACCTGGACCAGACCCTGGCCTTCGTGGCCGAGGAGTTCGCTCGGCTGTTGCCCCTGGATTGGGTTGGCATCCTGTTCGTGCGCGGCAACCGCAGCTCGATTCAGCTCGACTGCAGCTGCAGCCAAGGTCGACTGGAGCCGCCGCTGCGCACCCACTTTCCCGTGCCCGCCGACCTGCTGGAGCAGACCCTGGATACTGGCCGCCCCCTGCACCTGAAGGACCTTGCGCAGAGGACGGTTCGCCACCGGCACGCCGATTTGCTGGGGGCGCTCGCCGAGCGCGGGCTGCAAGAGGCGATCTTCCTGCCCTTTGCAGAGCCGGAACAAAGCCCCGGCCTGCTGCTGATCGCTACCCGCCAACGTGGCGCCTATACCCCGGAGCACCTGGCGCTGCTGGCCAATATCGCACACTTGGTGACGCACAGCTTCGAACGCACCCTGCGCCTGGCGGAACGGGCCCGGCTGGCCGATATTGGCGAACTCGCCTCCGGCATTGCCCACGAAATCCGCAATCCGTTGGCCACCATCAGCATGGCCCTCGACTACTTCAAACGCTTGGAGCTTCCGGGAACCGGCGCCAAACGCGCGGAGCTGGCGAGCCGAGAGGCGGCCCGCATGGGCCGGTTGTTGGAAGACATTCTGCTCTATGCGAAGGCGATCCAGCTCGACACCCGTCGGCTCGACCTGGGGCAGCTCCTAAAAGAGGTCTTGGCCTCTCATCCGTCCCCCGCTGAATCGCGCGACCAGCACTTTGACTTAACGGGGGTCGAGAAAGGGGAATTTCTGTTGGGGGACCGGGATCGCCTTACTCAGGTAATCTTGAACCTCGCCCAGAATGCCTGCGAAGCCGCTCCCGAAGGAAGTGACATCGGCTGGAGGCTGATCGCCGACCGGCGGGCTGGCACCCTGGCGCTGGAAGTGAGCAATTCCGGCCCCCCAGTACCCGAAGACCTGCTGGATCGCCTTACCGAGCCCTTCTTCACCACCAAGCCGGCGGGTACCGGCCTCGGCCTGGCCATTGTAAAACGCCTGGTGGAAGCCCATGGCGGCGATCTACAGATAGAATCAGCGCCCCAAAGGGGCACCCGGGTTCGCCTTGTCTTCGCCCGAGCCGAGCAAGACACCGGGTTTTCCGGCGCCCAGGTCCAAGAGTCGACTCAGGCCGCCTTGAAACCCTGACCGGCTACCAAGTCATCGGGCCGCATCTCCTTGTCCTTCTTGCCCGCGGTTCCCCGCTCGACCAGCTCGCCCAGGGTAATACCGCTCAGGAAGTTGAAGATCTCGTCGCTGAGATCGTTCCACAGATCGTGAGTCAGGCAGCGGTCGCCATTGCGGCAATCCTTGCGGCCCTTGCAGCGGGTGAACTCCACCCACTCATCCACGGCGCAGATGATGTCTGCGATCGAGATCTCGTGGGAAGCTCGGCCCAGATAGTAGCCGCCACCCGGACCGCGCACGCCCCGCACGAGTTGCTTGCCGCGCAAAGCCGCGAACAATTGTTCCAAGTAAGACAGGGAGATACCCTGATTCTCCGAGATCTCGGCCAGAGTAACCGGGCCCTTCTGGTTATGCAGAGCCAGGTCCAACATGGCAGTGACCGCATAGCGGCCTTTGGTCGACAGTCGCATTTTCCCCCTCCTCAGGTGGAACGGTTTTCCGACTAAAACACTCAGTAAATGTAGGCTAGCATTTCCTGAGTGAAATTGTCAACTATTTTTCGCCGTTGAATGGGCCCGCTTCAGCGGGCGACATAAACCGGATTCAGCAGGCTTCCAGCGAGGCTGACACCGGCCCGTCCGCGGCCGGGGCGTCGAGGGGGAAGCGGTGCCCTTCGCGCACGCAATACGAGAGCCACTTGGACAGGAACAGGTTCAACCGCCATTTCCAGGCCAGGTCGGCCGGAGTTCGTCGGCCGGCCGGGGGCAGAATCCGCTGCTGCAGGTCCACTACCTCTACCTGACGGCAGTCGTGGTAGACACGCAAGGTAGCATCCGGATCCGGACGCTGGCCCGCGTGGTGCTCGAAATAGTAGGTAAGGTGCACCAGGCTGGTGTAGGGGGTCTGTTCCAGCACTTCCAGGTAGAGGTCCATGTCGCCGCCCACCCGAGACAGCCGACAACCATCGAGTTTGTGCAGTCGTGGCGCCAGCCGCAGCAGGTGGTGATAGTTTTCGTCACACAGGTCCATCAGACAACCAACGCTGGGACACTGCTGCCACAGCTTGCGCAGGTCCCAGGGGTAGCGCGTGGATTGCATTGGGAATAAACGGCCGGCTTTAGCTCGGCTGCCCGACTCGGCGCCGATCAGGCCGAGCCCTTGCTGCGCTCTTCTTCGATCTGCCGACGCACGTCGGCCATATCCAGGCCGCCGGCCTTATCGACCAACTGCTTGAAAGCGGTCTTCGGCAAGGCCCCGGGCTGGCTGAAGATAATGATCTGATCGCGGAAGATCATCAGGGTCGGGATGGACCGGATCTGGAAGTGGGCCGCGATTTCCTGCTGCTCCTCGGTGTTGACCTTGGCAAACACGATCTCTGGGTGCTCGCCGGAGACTTCCTCGTAGGTCGGGGCGAATGAGCGGCAGGGCCCGCACCAGGGCGCCCAGAAGTCTACGATGACGAAACCGTTTCCGGTGATGGTCTGTTCGAAATTTTCCTTGGTCAGTTCGACTACGGCCACAGGTAATCCCCCGTCGGGTGAATGCTGAAAGTTGCGCAAATTCTAACAAACTAGGCCGCCAATTGCTCTTCGCGAAGGCACAAAAAAACCGGGCCATTGGCCCGGTTGATCGGCTCGCGGCCCGTGCCGGGTTCAGCCCAAGGCGGCGAAGATCGCGTCGCGGATACCGTCCACCGAGCCCACGCCCTCGATACGGTGGTACTTGGGGGCGTTGGATTCGCCGCTGGCGGCGAACTCGTTGTAAAACTCGATCAACGGCTCGGTCTGGTCATGGTAGACCTTGAGGCGGGCAAGCACGGTCTCTTCGCTGTCATCGTCGCGCTGGATAAGAGGCTCGCCGGTGACATCGTCCTTGCCCTCCTCCTTTGGCGGGTTGTAGACGACGTGGTAGGTGCGGCCGGAGGCCAGGTGCACCCGGCGGCCGGACATACGCTTGACGATCTCCTCGTCGGGAACCGCGATCTCGACCACCGCGTCCACATCCACGCCGGCGCCCTTCAGCGCCTCGGCCTGGGGGATGGTGCGCGGGAAGCCGTCGAACAGGAAGCCGTTCTTGCAGTCGTCCTCGGTGATGCGCTCCTTGACCATGCCCATGATGATGTCATCGGAGACCAGGCCGCCCTCGTCCATGATCTTCTTGGCCGCCACGCCCAGTTCGGTGCCCGCCTTGACATGGGCGCGCAACATGTCGCCCGTCGAAATCTGGGGAATGCTGTACTTGTCCTTGATGTAGTTGGCCTGGGTACCTTTGCCGGCGCCGGGGCCGCCCAAGAGTATTACTCGCATGTCGGCAGACTCCTTACTGAAACTGTGGGTAAGCGGGGCAGTCTGCCATAGCGGCCGCGGCCAAGCCATTCACCCCTATGAATGCGGGGATATACGGGGCTTATAAAGCGGGCCTGCTGTACGCAGACCCGCCCTTCAATCCCCGGATCAGTCCTTGCCGCCGGCCAGGCTCAACATCAGATGATTGAGCCGGTGCACGAATGCGGCCGGGTCCTCCAGTTGCCCGCCCTCGGCCAGCAGGGCCTGGTCGAACAGCACTCGGGAGAGGTCGCCGAAGCGGTCTTCCTCGCCCTCCGCCTCCAGGCGCTGCAACAGCGGGTGCTCGACGTTGATCTCCAGAATCGGCTTTACCGCCGGCCCTTCCTGGCCCATGGACTTGAGCATGCGCGCCAGATGCGGGCTCATCTCGAAGTCCTCCACCACCAGACAGGCCGGGGAGTCGGTCAGGCGCTGGGTCACCCGCACCTCTTTGACTGCCTCGCCGAGCACCTCCTGGATTCGCTTCGACAGGGACTCGTGCTCCTTGTTGGCGGCCTCCTCGGCGGCCTTTTCCTCTTCGCTCTCCAACTCGCCCAGGTCCAGCTTGCCCTTGGCCACGGACTGAAAGGCCTTCTCTTTGTATTCGGTCAGGTGGGACATCAGCCACTCGTCGACCCGGTCGGACAGCAGCAGCACCTCCACCCCCTTCTTGCGGAACACCTCCAGGTGCGGGCTATTGCGGGCCGCCGCCGGGGTCTCTGCGGTGATGTAGTAGATTTTGTCCTGACCCTCCTGCATGCGGCCGATATAGTCGTCCAGCGAGACGCTCTCCCCTTCGGCCCCCTCATGGGTGCTGGCGAAGCGCAGCAGGGCGGCGATGCGCTCGCGGTTGGCGAAGTCTTCCGCCGGACCCTCCTTGAGCACCCGCCCGAACTCGCCCCAGAACTGGGCGTACTTCTCGGCATCGTCCTTGGCCAGGCCCTCCAGCAGGCCGAGGATGCGCTTTACATTGGCGCCGCGAATGGCGTCGATCTTGCGGTTATGTTGCAGGATCTCGCGCGAAACGTTCAGGGGCAAGTCGTCGGAGTCCACCACCCCTTTGACGAAGCGCAGGTAGTGGGGCATCAGCTTTTCCGCCTCGTCCATGATGAACACCCGACGGACATATAGCTTGATGCCGTGCTTGGACTCCCGGTCCCAGAGGTCGAACGGGGCGCGCTTGGGGACAAAAAGCAGGGAGCTGTACTCGTTGGTGCCCTCGACCCGGTTGTGGACATGGGCCAAGGGCTCCTCGAAGTCGTGGGCCACGTGCTTGTAGAACTCGGTGTACTCCTCGTCGCTGATCTCCGACTTGTTGCGCATCCACAGGGCGCTTCCCTGGTTGACCGACTCGTCTTCCGGGATCACGGTCTCGCCTTCTTCGGCGTCGGCGCCGCTGTCCAACTTGGGCATGACGATGGGCACCGCGATGTGGTCGGAGAACTTACGGATGATCGAGCGCAGTCGGAAATCGTCGAGGAATTCGTCCTCTTCCGGACGCAGGTGCAGCACCACCTCGGTGCCGCGACCGGCCTTGTCCACCGTCTCCAAAGTGAAATCGTCCTCGCCACTGGATTCCCAACGCACCCCGTGCTCGCGGCCGAGGCCGGCGCGGCGAGTGGTCAGGGTGACCCGGTCAGCGACCACAAAGCTGGAATAGAAGCCGACCCCAAACTGGCCGATCAACTGGCTATCCTTGGCCTGGTCGCCGGTCAGGCGCTGGAAAAACTCCTTGGTGCCGGACTTGGCGATGGTGCCGATGTGCTGCACCACCTCCTCGCGATCCATGCCGATGCCGTTGTCGGAGATGGTGACCGTGCGGGCCTCCTTATCGAAACCGACCCGAATCTTCAGGTCGCTCTCCCCCTCCAGCAGGGCCTCGTCGCTGAGGGACTCGAAGCGCAACTTATCTATGGCGTCCGAGGCATTCGAGATCAGCTCGCGCAGGAAGATCTCTTTGTTGCTATAGAGGGAGCGGATCATCAGGTGCAAAACCTGGTTCACCTCGGCCTGAAACTCCAGCGTCTCCTTATGGGCTTCGACGGTCATTGCGGGATTTGCCTCCAAACTCGGTTACGAATTATTGACGGAACCCAGGCGGCCATTGCGCGGCCGCCTGGCAAAGCCCTTGCATTGGGTCCTTACCCGAATATTTCAAGGGGTATCGCTTCCGCCGGAAGCCTGTGTTTGAATAGGCGCCAATATTCCATTTTTCTTATTTAACGTCGAGAGACCCATATGCAAGCCATCACCGTCGCCACCAAACCCTTCGACGACCAGCGGCCCGGCACCTCGGGCCTGCGCAAGAAGGTACGGGTATTCCAGCAGCCTCACTACCTGGAGAACTTCGTCCAAGCCATCTTCGATTCTCAGTCCGAACTCGCGGGCGGTAGCCTGGTGCTGGGCGGCGACGGCCGCTTCTACAACCGCGAGGCGGTGCAGATCATCGCCCGCATGGCCGCGGCCAACGGGGTGGCGCGCTTGATCGTCGGCCAAGGCGGGTTGCTCTCGACCCCCGCCGTCTCCTGCGTGATCCGCAAGTACCAGACCCAGGGCGGCATCGTGCTGTCCGCCAGCCACAACCCGGGCGGCCCGGAAGAGGACTTCGGCATTAAATTCAACGTGCCCAACGGCGGCCCGGCCCCGGAAGGGGTAACCGAAGCCATCTTCCGGCGCACCCTGGAGATCGACAGCTACCGCACCGTCGACAACGCCGACCTCGACCTCGACCAGATCGGCAGCAGCCAACTCGGGTCGATGCAGGTCGACGTCATCGACCCGGTGGACGACTATGCCGCGCTGATGCGTAACCTGTTCGACTTCGGGGCCATCCACCAGCTGTTCAACTCCGGGCTGTTCCGCATGCGCTTCGACGCCATGCACGCGATTACCGGCCCCTATGCCAAGCGCATCCTGGAGCAGGACCTGGGCGCCGAACCGGGCACGGTCATCAACGCCGAGCCCCTGCCGGACTTCGGCGGCGGCCACCCGGACCCCAATCTGGTGCACGCCCATGAACTGGTTGCACTGACCGAGGGCAGCAACGGGGCGGACTTCGGCGCCGCCTCGGACGGCGACGGCGACCGCAACATGATCCTGGGCAAGGACTTTTTCGTCACCCCCAGCGACAGCCTGGCGGTGCTGGCGGCCAATGCCCACCACATACCCGGTTACCGCGGCGGCATCCGGGGGGTCGCCCGCTCCATGCCCACCAGCCAGGCAGTGGACCAAGTGGCCGATGCCCTGGGCCTCGAGTGCTACGAGACCCCAACCGGCTGGAAGTTCTTTGGCAACCTGTTGGACGCGGGCAAGATCACCCTGTGCGGCGAAGAAAGCTTCGGCACCGGCTCCGATCATGTGCGGGAAAAAGACGGGCTCTGGGCGGTGCTGTTCTGGCTCAACCTGCTGGCGGTAAAACATCAGCCGGTCGCCAAGATCGTGCAGGACCACTGGCGCCGCTTCGGGCGCAACTACTACACCCGCCACGACTACGAGGCCATCGACAAGGCCGCCGCCGAAGACCTGATGGCGCACCTGCGCGGGCGCTTGGACGGCCTGCAGGGCCAGACCTTGAACGGCCTCGAAGTGGCCTACGCCGACGACTTCGCCTACACCGACCCGGTGGACGGCAGCGTCTCGGAACGCCAGGGGGTCCGTATCGGCTTCAGCGACGGCTCCCGCGTCGTGTTTCGGCTCTCCGGAACCGGCACCGAAGGGGCCACCTTGCGGGTCTACCTGGAGGCCTTCGAGCCCGACCCGGCGCGCCACGCCCTGGACACCCAGGAGGTAATGGCGCCCTTGATCCGACTCGCCGGGGAACTGGCCGAGATCCAGGCCCGCACCGGGCGCGACGCGCCGACGGTGATTACCTGATCCGCGTTGCTCGCGGCCAGGGCACAGGCGGAAACCGGCCCGCCTCGGGTGTATCGGGCACGGCTGAACCCTTCCCGATGCGGGAGCGGGCGCAACCGGGTTTGGGATTCGAGCCCTCGGGAAGCGCTGGTTTAATAGCGTTTCCCGTGCGGGGCAGGACACCCCGCCATTTTCCGGCGCCCAACCGCCTGAAAATGAAGGCTTTCGGAAACCGCGTTTTCGAAAGCCGTGCTGC
>CBDUCL010000138.1:0-8023 GCA_965365625.1 uncultured Chromatiales bacterium
TCGACCTCGGCACCTGAGCCCAGATCCCATTCGATCTCGAGTCGCTCCCGGGCCTGGAACGCCTGCCAGGTGCTGTCGGCAACCACCGCCACACCCGCTTCGAGCGGCACCACCGCCCGCACCCCGGGGCTGGCCTCGGCCTTGGCGCTATCCAGCCGGGCCAGACGGCCACCGAATACCGGGCAGCGCTCGACGCTGGCGAACAGCATTCCCGGGCGGCGCACATCCAGGCCGAACTGGGCACTGCCGTCGACCTTGGCGGGGGTGTCGAGCCGTGGCTGTGGAGTGCCGATCAGCCGGAACTCTTCGGGCTCTTTCAGGAACACCAGGTCCGGCACCGCCTGACGGGCAGCCGTGGCGGCGAGTTCGCCGTAACCCAGGGAGCGGCCGCTGGCCGAATGCAGCACCCGCCCGGACTGGGCGCGGCACTCGTCCGTGTCTACCTGCCAGGTCTCGGCGGCGGCGGCCAGCAACATCTCCCTAGCCACCGCCCCGGCCTCCCGCAGCTTGGTCCAGGCATCGCGAATCGAGGTGCTGCCGCCGGTGCCCTGGGAGCTGAGCAGGCGATTGATATAGGCCGAATCAGCGGGGGCGAACCGGGCGGTGAGCTGGTCCAGTTCCACCTCCAACTCCTCGGCGATCAGCATGGCCAAACCGGTCATGATGCCCTGCCCCATCTCGGAGCGGGCGATCTCGACCACAATGCGGCCGTCGCTATGGATGCGCAACCAGGCATTGGGAGCGAAGCGGGCGGCTTCGGGTGCGGGCGCTTGCGCTGCCTGCAGCCGGGCAACCGGCTCCAAATACAGCCCCAGCATCAGTCCACCGCCGGCAAGGGCGCCGGCCTGCAGGAAGCGGCGCCGGCTTAGGTCCGTGGGTCGGCTCATCTCAGGCCTCCTTGGATGCAGTCGCCGCCCGCTGAATGGCGCGGCGAATCCGGTTATAGGTACCGCAACGGCAGAGCACCCCGGACAGGGCGGCATCGATCTCTGCCTCGCTGGGCTGGGGGCTGCGGGCCAGCAGGGCGGCAGCGGTGAGTAGCTGGCCGGACTGGCAGTAGCCGCACTGGGGCACCTCCTCGGCGATCCAGGCCTGCTGCAGGCGCTCGCCGCCGGCCGCGGCCAGGCCCTCGATGGTGGTCACCGCCTTGCCGACGGCCTCCTTCAGCCGGGTGACGCAGGACATCACCGGCTCGCCGTCGAGCAGCACCGTGCAAGCCCCGCATTGGGCCATGCCGCAGCCGTATTTGCTGCCGGTCAGTCCAAGGTGGTCCCGCAGCACCCACAACAGCGGCGTTTCCGGATCGACACCAACCTCGTGGCGGGTGCCGTTGACCTCTAATTCCAACATTCTTTCCTCCCCCGGGCGAAGCCGGATCGACGGTATTTGGCGGCAAGTCTAGTCGGCATTACAGGAAGGGGGAAGCATGCCGCATCCGAAACTGTCCAGTCGGCGGTTGGTGCTGACGCACCGGCTAGCGGCTTACTGGGTTAAAATCGTGCCTTTCCCGGCTACCGATCGAGGCAAGCACCAGTTGTCTGACCGACCGAAGCGCCGCGGCTGGTTGAACTGGCTGCGGGATATCCTGATCCTGTTGTTGCTCCTGGCGGCCTTCCAGTGGTGGCAGACCCGCGATCTTACCGGGGCCCCTGCCCCGCCGCTGAGCGGCCTGCTGACCGACGGCCGGCCCGTAGATCTGCGCGATTATCGAGGTCAACCTGTGCTGGTGCATTTCTGGGCCGAGTGGTGCCCGATCTGCCGTGCCGAGGAGGGCTCGCTGGACGCCTTGGCACGGGATTACCCGGTGCTCACGGTGGCCACCCAATCGGGCGATGCCGCCGCGGTCGCCGAGTATCTGCGCCGGCAGGGCCTGAGCTTTAAGACGCTGGTAGACGAATCGGGCGAGTTAGCTGGGCGTTGGGGCATCCGTGGGGTTCCCAGCAGCTATGTAATCGACGCCGAAGGCCGCATCGGCGCAGCCAGCGTCGGTTACACCACCGGCATCGGCCTGCGGCTGCGGCTGTGGTGGGCCAGCCGGGGAAACGCTGATTGACCCTTCACAGACCGCTTGCTTCGGCGCTTCCTTGGGCAAGGTCGGCTTGCGGGGGCCGAAGGCGCCTGATCAAACGCCGAATGCGGGTGATCAGCTCTACCTGGCACAAGGGCAAGAGTACGAAGTCCGAGACTCCCGAGGCCAATTCCTGCTCCATAGCCCCTTCTTGTTCCGAATCCGCCAGCATCAGCACCGGCAAATTGCGGTAGGCCGGCAGCCGCTTGAGCCGATCCAGCAGGTCGAGCCCTGTCATACCCGGCAGGTCCGTTTCCAGCAGCAGTAGGTTTGCATCGAAGCTGGGCGCCGCTTCCAGGGCCGATGTAGCGTCGGTTTTCAGCAGGGCGTCGAAGCCCTCCTGCTGCAACCGATACTGAACCGAGGGTCCCAGCACCGGGTTTCCGAGCACGAGAAGAATCCGCCCGGACTCCAACTCCTGGGCCGCGGGCTCAGCCAAAATCCTGTTGCGCCCCGCTTGTTTGGCTGCATACATTAGCGCATCGGCGCGCCCTATCGCCTGCTCCAGCCCCTCGTCTGCCCGGATTTCCACCACCCCCCCGGAGAAGCTGACCGAAAAGGGATCCCCCTCCGGTGCCTCGAAACGATGGCGGCGAAATATGTCTAGGGTCTTGTCCAATGCCGCTGCGGCGTCGAGGTGCCCGCTACCGGGTAACAGCACCACGAACTCTTCGCCGCCCCAGCGCCCCACGACATCGCTGTCGCGCAGGTGGCCGGTCAGCACCTGGGCCAGGAACTTCAGCACGCCGTCGCCAATGGCATGACCGTAAGCGTCATTGACCCGCTTGAAACGATCCACGTCCAGAATCGCCAGGGACAGGGATGAACCCGCCCTATCGACCAGAAAATCCAGGCGCCGAAACGCCTCGATAACGGCCGTGCGGTTGCCGAGACCGGTCAGCTTATCGATCCGAGACTGGAGAAAAATCTCCCTCGCCCGCTGCAGCTTCGAAGTAACCGCGGCGCTGAGTACCTCGGGGCTGATCGGTTTCGGGAAGAACTCGTCCGCGCCTAGGGTGTAACACTCCACTTTCGTGGCGGCGCTGGTGTCCGCGGAATTGATGAGTACCGGCACGCCGTCCATTTCCGGACGCCGGCGCAGCTCGACCAGGAAGTTGCGGCCGTCGGAGTCGGGCAAAACAAGGTCCAGCAACACCAAACTGACACTGTGATTGGCCAGGATGGATTCTGCTTCTCGCATGTTGCGGGCAAAAAATATTCGTCGCGTCGGTGCTTCCAGGTGGGAGGCTAGGACGTGAGCGGCGATCGGGTCGTCTTCTACCACCAGGATATTGGCCGGCGGCGATTTGCAGTGGGCGATCAACCGCTCCAATTCCTGCAGTAGGAGCGCCAACCGGTGGCCGAAGTCGCTCCCCCGGGATTCCTCCAGGGATGCCGCCAATTCCGCCAGCCGCTGCGAACCGCAGGCGTCCACGAAACCGCCCGTCAGGCGAGCGATGCGGCGGATCTCGGCTGCTGCCTCCCCGCACCCTGCCCGCAAGCGTTCTCGAGCCGACTCGATTGCTTGCATCCGGGCCATCAGAGCGTCCTTGGACAGCCGCGGCGATTGGTGGTCCATACTCATAAGGCAGCTGCTCTTAAATCTCCTAGCCCGCTCGACGCTAGCCTCCACGGGGCGGGCCCTACCAGCGCAAGCCCCACACCGTAGTTTAACACCGATAAGAACGGAGTTGACCGCTCCGCCATGACCGAAAGCGCCTGCAACGGCCGAACCCTTGTGCCCATAGCAGCTCGCGGCAGCCCTAGGGCTGCCCCTGGCAACGCAGCCTGTTGTATCATCTCGGGAATGTAGCACCCGGAGGGTGCGCGGTTGTTTCGGCGCTTTCGGAATATTGCCGGCTGCCTTCCGGCTTCAACTGCCTGAGCGATTACGCTCGCGGACCTTGGGTTGCCGGCTCTTCGAGAGCAATGCCGGTGGTGGCCAGGACGGCTGGTCATCGGCGTTTTTTTGCCCTGGGGAAACGCTGAAAACGCGGCTTCCGATAGCCTTCGTTTTCGGTCGCTCGAGGCGATCGAAAATCTAGGGGCATCCTACCCCACTCGGGAAACGTTGTTACGAGAGTTTCTCCAGCCGGAGCTGAATCGCAATGATCGGACAACCACCGCAAGCCCCCTCCCTGCCTGCTGGGGCGAGCTGGCTGCTCCACCCCCTGGGCCTGATCGCACTCTGGGCAGTGCTCGTGCTGTCGGCCCTCTGGCTGCGTCCGCTGCTGCCTATCGACGAGACCCGCTACCTGTCAGTGGCTTGGGAGATGTGGCTGCGCGGCGACTTTCTGGTTCCCTACAAGAATGGCGAACCCTACAGCCACAAGCCGCCGCTGTTGTTCTGGCTGATCCACGCCGGCTGGTGGGCGTTCGGGGTCAACGAATGGTGGCCGCGCCTCGTACCTCCCTCGATCGCCCTGGCTAATCTGTTCCTGGCCCGTTACCTGTGCGGACTACTCTGGCCGCAAGCACCCCAGGCGTCTGGCCTGGCGCCGATCGCCTTGCTAGCCAGCCTGCTCTGGGTCTACTTCAGCACCGCACTGATGTTCGACATGCTGGTGGTGTTCTGTACCCTTGTGGCCCTAATCGGCCTGGTCCAGGTCCGGCGTCGCGGCAGCACCTTCGGTTGGGGATTGTACGGGCTTGCATTGGGGTTGGGGGTGCTGGCCAAAGGACCCGTGGTGTTGGTCTACACCCTGCCCATGGCCCTGCTGCCCCAGGTATGGCTGGTAGAGCGCAGACCGCCGGGCTGGCTCGGCTGGTACCTGGGGCTGGCCTCGGCGTTGGCATTGGCGGTCGCAATCTCCCTGGCCTGGGCCTTGCCGGCGGCCAGCGCCGGCGGTCAGGCGTATGCCAATGCCATCCTCTGGAGCCAGACCACCGAGCGAGTGGCCAGCAATGTCGCCCATCCCAGGCCGGTCTGGTGGTATCTGCTGGGCCTGCCGATTTCGCTGCTGCCGCTCGCCCTCTGGCCCGGGTTCTGGCGCAGTCTGGGTGCAGCGAGGCGGCGGCTGGAGGATTCCGGAACCCGCTTCTGCCTGCTCTGGCTGGGCTCTGGCTTTCTGCTGTTGTCCGCGGTCAGCAGCAAGCAGCCCCATTACCTGTTGCCAATCTTCCCGCCATTGGCGCTTCTGCTGAGCCGCGGCATCGGCGATGCAAGGCCGAGCAGGCCCTGGCCCCTGGGGGCGATGCTGTCGGCGTTCTCCCTGTTGATCCTGGTGCTGCCCCATGTCGAGGCGCTCTGGCATCGCCCCTTGCCCGGCCTCTGGTGGGCCTCCGAGGTGCCAAGCCTGGCGGGGTGGTCGGGGCTCGCCTTGGCCCTGGCGGCATTTGCCTGGCGCCGGGAGTGGTCGCCGCAGCAACAAGTTCTAGGCATGGCGCTCGGCGCGGCACTGATATTTGTTGGCGCGCACCTTTCGGTAATCCAAGCCGCGCGACCGGCCTTCGATCTGCGGCCCATAGCCCAGCGGATTCACCAGTTGCAGCAACAGGGCGTGCGCGTCGCCCACTTCGGCACTTACCACGATCAATACCATTTTCTCGGCCGCCTGCAAGCGCCGTTGCTGGAGCTGTCTCGGAGAAAGTTTGAGCTGGCCTCCTGGCTGGCTGATCGGCCGGCAGCGGCGGCGGTCCATTACGCCGACGCCTGGAAGCCCGAGTTGTCGGCAGCAGCAGCGGCCGGCGGCTATGCCCAACCCTACCGGGGCGGTGCGGTGTTGCTCAGCCTGGGGTCGAAACTAACCGAGCCAGGGCCGGATTAACTCTACGGCTTCGGCGGTGCCGGTCGGACGAATCGGTGTATAGGGCCCCTGCTCCAACAGCTCCAGGAGGGGATCGATCAGGGTCCCGCGTTCGAAGGACTGCCGATCCACCCCAGCGCATTGGGCATGCGCGTGAAGCCATCGCAGCAGGCAGTCTTGCTCCGGCCAGCCGTCGCGGCGCACGTAAAGTACCGGGATGCCGCTGGAAGCAGCCTCGGTGAAGCTGCCGTAGCCTGGTTTGCAGATCAAGGCGTCGCAGGAGGCAAGCAGGTCGGAGAAGTCGAGCCCGCTGTCTTCCAGCACCCGGGCGTCGGCTCGCCGCACGTCCCAATCGCGCTGCACCAGCCAATACAGGCCCGGCACCTCCGGCCAGTCCTCCAACAACGGGCGTGTGGCGATGCCGCCCATGCTGACCAGCACCAGCTTATCCGCCTCCCCCAGGCCTAGGCGCCGGGTCAGCTCGCGTCGGCGGCTGCGGCCGTGCACGCTGATCGGCCCGATGTCACGCAGATTCGCCAGGCCTTCCATCGGCATGGCAGGCTGTGGCCGCAGGAATCGCTCCGCGCCGGCATAGGCGGCCAGCATTTGAGCCTGGATGGCGGCGGCCTCGGGGCGGTGCGCGAAGTAGTGCCGGTAGATCTCGGCCCAGTTCAAGGAGCACAGGGCCAGGCTCGGGATGCCGGCGCTCTGCGCCGCGGCCAGGGTCAGGTAAGGGATGTCCGCGAGCAGCAGATCGGGGGCGGCGGTTCGCAACTCCCGGGCCACCTCGGCCAGATGCTGCGGCCAGTCCCGGTGCAGGTCCCGGTAGCGGGCAGCGGTGGCTTCCAAGTCGACCTCGAGGCCGCCCCGGTTGCAGACCCCGAAATCGTCGCTGCGGGCCTGGTGAGCAAAACGCCCCCGGATGCGCGATGCCAGATAGGCCCGCGGCAGGCCGCTGCGGATGGTCAGGCGCAGCGCCGGCAGGCGCGCCCGCAGGGCATTGACCACCGGAGCGCACTGGGCCAGGTGGCCGTAGCCGTGGGCTGATACCGCGAGCAGCAGATGAGGGGCTGCGGGATCTGTTCGGGTCCGCATGGTCGGCTCACGAAAAAAGGGGCCTTGCGGCCCCCTTTCTGGTTACTACTCGATCGGGCGCTGCGGATCAGGCCTGCTCGGCCGCCACCGCCTTCATGCTGAGGCGGATTCGGCCCTGTTTGTCCACTTCCAGGACCTTGACCTTGATCACGTCGCCCTCGGCCAGCTTGTCGCTCACCTTCTCCACCCGCTCGTCGGAGATCTGGGAGATGTGCACCAGGCCGTCGCGTCCCGGCAGGATGGTGACGAATGCGCCGAAGTCCATCAGGCGCGCCACCCGGCCTTCGTAGATGGTGCCTACTTCCACATCGGCGGTGATCTGCTCGATGCGGCGCTTGGCCTCTTCGCCGGCGGCCCGATCCACCGAGAAGATCTTGATCGAGCCGTTGTCGCTGACATCGACGGTGGCCCCGGTCTCCTCGGTGATGGAACGGATGGTTGCCCCGCCCTTGCCGATGACGTCGCGGATCTTCTCCGGGTTGATCTTGAACTCGATGATGCGCGGCGCGTGCTCGGACATCTCGGAGCGGTGGCTGGAGATGACCTTGTTCATCTCGCCGAGGATATGCAGGCGACCGTCTTTTGCCTGAGCCAGTGCGGTCTCCATGATCTCCTTGGTGATGCCGTCGATCTTGATGTCCATCTGCAGGGCGTTGATACCGTTCTCGGTGCCCGCGACCTTGAAATCCATGTCGCCGAGGTGGTCCTCGTCGCCCATGATGTCGGTGAGCACGGCGAAGGCGTCGGCCTCCTTGATCAGGCCCATGGCCACACCGGCCACCGGCGCCTTGATCGGAACCCCGGCGTCCATCAGCGACAGGCTGGTGCCGCATACCGAGGCCATGGAGCTGGAGCCGTTGGACTCGGTGATCTCCGATACCACGCGGATCGAATAGGGAAAGTCCTCCAGGCCCGGCATGCTGGCCAGCACACCGCGCTTGGCCAAGCGTCCGTGACCGATCTCGCGCCGCTTGGGACTGCCTACCCGTCCGGTCTCGCCGACACAGAAGGGAGGGAAGTTGTAGTGCAGCATGAACGGCTCGCGGCGTTCGCCTTCCAGGGCGTCGATGATCTGCGAATCGCGCTCGGTGCCCAGGGTGGTAACCACCAGGGC
>CBDUCL010000139.1:0-7841 GCA_965365625.1 uncultured Chromatiales bacterium
CCGGCTCGGAATCGACCAGCACCTGGGTCAGCCAGGAGCCGAAGACGGCGCCCGCCGTGGCGCCTACGGCCACCAGGGGGATCAGGCGGGCACCCTGTTTGCTGTCGTAGAGGTCCGCTGCGAAGGCCCAGAACTGGGCGACGACAAAGACTCCGAACATGCCCACCCACAAGTAGAAGAGAATGCCGAGCAGCGGCACCGCAGGCAGCCAGAGGCCCGGCTGAAGGGCCCAGAAGACCAGCATGTTGGAGATGCAGAACAGGGTGGTCCAGGTGATCAAGGGCACCCGGGGTAGCGCGGAAACCAGCTTCGCGTAGACCCAGACCACGACAAGCAAGAGCAGGCTCTGGCCGAAGCTGGAATAGGCCTTCAACTCCATCTTGGACAGGCCCTGGATGTCGGAAACGGCGAGCCAGCCTTCGCGCAGGGGTTTGATCAGATAGTAGGCGCAGAGGATCAGAAACACATTGGCGAACATCAGCAGGGCCGTCCTGCCCTCGCCAGGCTTCAGATCGGTGAAGACCCGCAGCATCCGCTCGCCGGCGCTCAGCCTGGCCGTATTCATTACCCGTCACTCCCGCTCCGCGCTCCGGATTGCAATCGGGGGGCATCGCGCCCCCAACACCCAGTTTGGCCGGGCCGATTCAGTCAGAACCGGGCCCGACGCAGCGGCCGCTAAGGCTCCGCCTTGGGCGCTGCAGGGTGGCGTTGCTCCAGCATGCGCTGGATCCTGGTCGCCAGCGTCTGGTGTTCGACCGCCGAGTTCACGCGCAACACGTTGGAGATCAGCATCACCATATAGTGCAGGCGGCGGTCCGCCGCCGGGCTTTCGACGATGGCGAAAGAGTTCATATAGTTCTTGACGTTGCCCTTGTACTTGCCGCACTTGAAGCCGGGTTCTTCCTTGCAGCTATAGAGGGAACCGGATTTGAAGTAGACGGCGGCATCCTTTAGCGCCGGGGAGGAGGCATAGCGGATCCGTCGCTCGGTGTTGTAGAGCAACCGCTTGAGCTCCCGGCTGGAGAATTCGTCCACCAGGCGCCCCTCCTCCATGCGCAAGCTGAATTTCATCAACGCCCTGGCGGTGGCATAGCTGTTGCCCGGTCCGGGCACCTTGGCTTTTCCGCCGCGGGTGAAAAAGCTGCCCTGGCGGAATTGTGCCAGGTCGAAACCGTTGCGGGTCAGGGGCTCGTAGAAGGTCGTTTCGAACAGGGCGGTCAGTTCCTTCTTCGGCGTTTCATCGAAGAAGCGCTGAGTCTCTGCCTCGGGCGGGGGATAATCCTGACCGAACTGGCGCATCAGCATGGCTTCGCGCATCAGCATGGCGGCAGCGGAGTTGGCGCTAGGAGAGAGCATCCAGTCCAGGTACTCCCACAGGTTCGCGCGGTCGCCGATCTCGATTGGACCGCGCGTCAGCTGTTGGGTGTCGACATCGAACTTGCGTACCGTGTGGTGATCGCGTTGTGAGAAGGCGTCCGCGGTGACGATGGTTTCCTTGAGTAAGCGGACCCGGTCCGCCGGGTCCGGCCAGATATCGGCCAGGGCCTGAAATACCGCCAACGCCACCACTAGCTTTCCGACGCTGCCCACGTTCTGTTTGTGATCGCCGCGGTGTTCGGCGTAGCGAGGGTTGTTCGGGTCGGACAAGTCGAGCACCGCGATGCCGTAGTTGGCGGCATGGTCTCCCAACAGGGCTCGGATCTGTTTGCTGAATTCCGGATCAGGGGGAGGCAATTCGAGATCGGGGTGGTCGAGCAGCCTCAAATCCACCTGATCGGTGTCGAGCAGGGCCCCGGCCGGCTGCTTGGGCCCCTGGATCTTGCCCTCATGGGCCAGGCGCGAGGCCTCCAGGCGACGAATACCCGTATCCTGGTAGCCGTCCAGGGGATAGCTGTGGGTCAGGGCGGGGAGGCTGAGCCCCAGGGCCAGGGCGAGCAGGGTCGAGTGTCTGATCATTGCTTGGCTACCTCGTTGAGGCTGATTTTCATGGTCATGCTGGAGCCCAGGGCCTGGTCCATTTCGACCAGATAGGCATTGCCCCGGGCGCTCTTGCTCTCGAGGAACGGGCGGATCTGAAACAGTCTCAGTTGCCCGTCCACAAAGCCGAATTCCACATCGGCGGCCGCCGGGTTGCCTTTGTCGTCGACGATGGCGGGGAAACGTTGCGGCAGTTCGTCGCGAGCGAATCGGATCAGGCGCTCAATCTCTTTCGGCTGTAAAACGCTGTCGGCGCCGCTGGCGGGCAGCTTCTGGGTCCCCCCGCCCGAGGCCGGCAGGCGACGCCAAGGGGCGGTTGCGGTGGCCAGCAAGCGCACCGAGCCGTCTCGCGTGTCGATGCGCAGGGACTCCGCAGCTTGGCCGTCCACCGCGCCGCCCACACCCTCGTTGACGGCGACCGAGAGCACCTCCCGGTCTCCCGTGTCCAGGTCCTGGGTAACCAACACCCCCGACTTGTCGGACGCCACGGATTTCAACAACAGGATCGATGTATAGACGTGTTCCGGGCTTTCCATATGGGACTGGCGCCAGGCGAAGGCCCGGGCGGTAAACGGCGAGGCCCAAACGCGGGTGATCGCCGCCAGCAGGTTGTCGAAGCCGACGACATTGGGCAGGGTCAGGTTGAGGCCGGCGCCGGTAAAGCCCGGCAGGTCTTCCACGTTGGTGTCCGAGCGTACAAAGACGCCCGTGTCGGCGCTGCCAAAGGCCGCTACCAAGGCGCGCTTCAGGCCGTCGCGAAAAGCGGCGCTGGGCTTGGTTTCGAGGATGAGCTGGTAAAGCTCGGCGCGAAACGCCTCGGTCTTGCCGGTCCGCTCGGCGGAACCCGGCGGGAGGCCGGCCAACGCCTGATATTGGCTGAGCATCCACTCGAATACGCTGCGCTGTTCGCCCTGGTAGGGCCGGTCGAGCACCTCGGCCTTGAACACCCCGAACGGGATGGCGACGCCCGGCGCCACGGCTTCGGGGAAGGCAGTCCGCAGGCCCCCGAGCTTGGCCGCCTTGGGCCCGACGCTGCGGCCCGAATCGTCGGCGCGCAGGTCGTCCAGGTTGACGAACTCGCGAACCGAAAGGTCCAGCTTGTCCAGGTCGGGGCGGATCACCACGTCGCTGGCACCGCCGGATTTGCCCAGGATGCCGGCCCAACGGTCATCGAAGCGAGCCAGTTCGACCAATCCCGCCGGGCTCACCGCCAGCACCGTCTGTTCACCGTCGTGGGCGTCGAGCCGTGGCGTTAGCTGCTCATTGACCGAGACATTCGGGATACCCAGGTTGCGTGCCAGCAACTGCACGTGGGACAGCGGGTTGCCCTCCCCGGCGGTCAGAATCCCCGCAATCGGCGGCAGATGGGAGATGGTTTCGGGCAGCAGATAGATGCCTTTGGGGTCGAGCGCCTCCAGGTGGCCAGGGGCGGGCCGAGTATGCAGCTGACCGACTGCGATGCCCGGGTTCAGGGCATGCAAGCCAACGCCGATCTCGTCGCCGAAGAGGTTGTGGCGGACACCCGCCGCGCGGTTGCCGTCTTGGGACAGCCCGTCAAGATTCTGAGAGTAGAACAACAGGGGACCGCCGCGCAGCTGGTCTTGGATAAACAGCATCGCCTTGGGTTCGATCTCGGCCAACTTCTGCATCGATTCGAAGAAGAAGAAGCGCAGGTTCTGGGTGGCCCAGCCCGGTACCCGGCCCAGGTAGCGCAGTTCCTGCAAGTAGTCGCCGAGGCGGACTTCCGAGCCGTCGAGCCGGTCCTGGCTTTCCCGCAGCGCCTGGCGCTCCCGCGCCGTAATCAGCCCGGCGCCGAAAGCGGCCTCCGCCGCGGCCCCCAGCAGGGCCAGTCGTTGGCTGCGGGTCATCTTCGGCAGGGCGTCCCGCAACTCGGCTCCGGCGCGGAAATGTTCGTCTTCCAGCCGCAGGCTAAGATCCAGTACCCGCAGCCGGGCGGCGGGCGAACGGACCCGGCCCAGGGAATCCCGCAGATCGGCGAGCAGCCCGGCGGTCACCCGATGGCGGTTGGCTGCCGTTGTATCGGCTTGCAGGCGCGCCGCGGCATCCCGGAGCATCTGCTGCAGCCAGGGTCCACCGCTGAAGACCTTGGCATTGGCCTCCAGCACATCGGCCATCGGCTTCGCCTGGTAGACTTGATCGATAAGCTCCGCCAAAGCCAGGTAGCGGGCCTTGAGGTCGGCGTTGCCGACCCCTGCCGCATACCCTCGTACCCGCGCCGCGTCGCCGGCCTCGGGGGCGCCGTGGATCTTCGCCCGCAGTTCGATGAACCCCGGGTCCTTGTCGGACAAGGCGGCCGATTCCTGGCGCACCTTTTGCGCCGAGGCGTTCTCCTGGCCGTGGGGGATCAGGCGGGCCCCCACGCGCAGCGCGGGATAGCGGACGCCTATCCATTCTGGCTGGGCGGCCAGGTACTCCAGCAGGGCGCGACCGCCCTCGCGCTCGTCTTCCTCCTGGATGGCGCCCCGGTAGAACAGCGCCCGGCGCAGGATCCAGCCGTCATCGGCGGCGATCAAATAGCGTTCGATCAGCATCTGGGCGTAGCTGTCGCCGAAGCCCGGTTCTACGACCAACGCCTGCGGATCCAGGCCCGCATAGAGATTGGCGATCTTGTAACCCTGGTCTCGCAGTTTGCTGGTGCGGTCGCTCCACTGCCCATGTTGATGGCCGCCGCCGCGCTCTGCGCAGGGATAGGGCTTCGGGGGGTGTACGCTGCCATCGTTGCAGAACCACCGCAGGCGCTCGAATGGGCCCCTGGGTGCCGCCTTCATTTCTTGTACCCACTGTCGGTAGCCGTTTTGGTCCGCGGATTGGGTCAGGGGGGCGGCGAGCAAGAGCGATAGCGCAAGCGGCAGGATCAGGCGTCGCATATATTTCTCCAATCTCGTAACCTGGGGCTCGAGATTAACACCCCCGGCGGGGGCATGCTACGCTTGACCGGAATCGCCCCCTTGCTCTCCCAGAACCAGCTCGATGCGTTGAGAATCATGGCTCTCCCCGGCCTCACCCTCGCTGCGCCGGCATGCAGCCGCTCGCTGCCGGCGGCGGCCGGCTGGCAGAGATCGGACAGCCGTCGAGGCCGGCCGTGACGGCAACCAGTATCTCGTTGCTTTGGACAAGGTCGAGCCTTTCGGCCCGCATCCTGATCGGCTTGGGGCTCGGGATAGTGACCGGGCTTTTCCTAGGTGAGCTGGCGCAGCCGCTCGAACTGCTGTCGAGCGCCTATATCCGCCTGATGCAGATGACCGTCGTGCCCTATATGGCGGTCGCCCTGATCGTCGGTCTGGGCCAGTTGACCCTGGATCAGGCCAGGTTGTTGGCCTCCCGGGGGCTGCTGCTGCTGGTGCTGTTCTGGGGCATAGCCTTCGTCACCCTGTTTTTGATGCCGATGAGCCTGCCCGACCTGCAAGCGGCCTCCTTCTACAGCTCCGCTTTGATCGAGCCCAAGACCCCGTTCGATTTTGTCGGGCTCTATATCCCGGCCAATCCGTTTCACGCCCTGGCCAATAACGTCGTGCCCGCCGTGGTTTTCTTCAGCGCCACGATCGGGATCGCGCTGATCGGCATCGAGAACAAGGCGGCATTGATGTCCGGGCTCCAGACCTTCCTGGAGGCGCTGACCCGGGTGGCGAAGTTCATCGTCAACCTGACGCCGCTGGGGGTATTCGCCATTGCTGCGGTCACCGCCGGTACCATGACCTTCGAGGAGTTTGCCCGGCTGCAGGCCTACTTCGTCATCTTCGTCGTCGCGGCGCTGTTGCTCGCGTTCTGGATCCTGCCGGGCCTGGTAGCCGCGGTGACGCCGTTTCGCTACAAAGATGTGCTCCGGGTCTCCAAGGACGCACTGCTCACCGCCTTTCTCACCCAGAACCTCTTTATTGTGGTGCCCATCCTGGTCGAATGCAGCAATGCACTGCTGGAACAGTATCGGGCGCGCACCCAGGATAGCGACAAGCTGGTCGATATCATTATCCCGGTGACCTTCAATTTCCCCAGTGTCGGGAAGCTGCTGACGCTGTTGTTCATCCCTTTTACCGCGTGGATGGCGGGTAGCGCCCTGGAGCCATTCGACTACCCGAGGCTGTTTCTGGTCGGCCTCGCCAGCTATTTTGCCAAGGCCCAGACCGCTTTGCCTTTTCTGATGGATCAGTTCGAGATTCCACAGGATCTGTTCCAGTTGTACATCCCGACCAGCATCGTCACCGGCAAGTTCGATACCCTGGTTTCGGCGGTTAATCTGATGGCCTTCAGCCTGATCGGGGTCGCGGCCCTGAGCGGTTCCCTGGTGTTCAAGCCCGCGCGGATTCTGCACTATCTGGTTGTCTCGGCGCTGGCCCTGTCGCTCGGTGTAGTGGCGACCGGCGGCCTGTTGAGGATGACCATCGACACGGATTTCAAGAAGGGCGAAGAGCTGCTGCACATGCGGCTTGCCGAGCAGCCGTTACCGATGCGGGTGCATCGCTCGGACTCCGGAAACCCCCAGGCTTCGGCGCAGGCCGGCATGTCCGGCATCCGGCAGATCAAGCAGCGGGGTAGGTTGAGGGTGGGTTATGTGCCGTCCAGATACCCGTTTTCCTTCTTTAACTCGGCCGACGAGTTGGTGGGATTCGACGTCGAAATCGCCAACCAACTGGCCAGGGACCTCGGGGTCGAGTTGGAGTTTGTACCGATAACCTGGGGTGAGATGGGGAACAAACTTGACGCCCGGGTCATCGATCTGGTGCCCACGGTCCCCTACCTTCCCGCGCTGTTGGAGCTAGTGGAGTATTCCGACCCGGTGATGACGGCGACCGCGGGCTTCCTGGTCAAAGACAGTCGTCGCCACGATTTCGCCACCTTGGATGCGCTGAAAAAACAGCGCAAGCTCCGGGCGGGCATTGCCGCCAACCCGGAATTCGTGGAGACGCAACTGCGCGCCTGGTTGCCGGATGTTGACCTCGAGTTGGTGCAGTTGAACTCGCCGGGTGATTTCTTCGCGTCAGACAGCCAAGCGCTCGATGCGTTGATCTCCACGGCGGAAATCGGCACCGCGTTTACATTGCTCCATCCCGAATACGCGCTTGTAGTGCCCGAACCGATACTCTGGCGCCTGCCTTTGGGGTTCGCCGTGGCCAAGGGCAATCGCGAGCTCTCGGAGTATTTGGACGGGTGGGTTCTGGGGCATCAGCAACGGGGCAGCTTTCAGCGGGCTTACAATCATTGGATTCTCGGAGAAGGCGCCAAGAGAAAGACCCCTCGGTGGTCGGTGGTGCGGGATATCCTGCACTGGGTCGATTAGGCAAACGGCGAAACAGGCCGCCTCTAAAGGAAAACGCCGATTTACTGTGTCTTCCGTGCGGGGCAGGATGCTTCGCTTTGAAAAATGCCGGCGACGGCTTTTTTCAGCGTTCCCTTGGGGCTCCGTTCGCAAACGTGCGTGTATGGCGTTGCTCTGGGGCAACTGCTAGATTGCGGCCTTGGGCAAAGCAACCTCTAGGCGGGCACCATGAATCGTCAATGGTCAACTGACTTTCTCCTATTCAGGAGGCGGCGGTCTCCGGTTATGCGGCGGCCGAGAATAGACTTCTGGCCTGGGGTTCTGCGATCCGTCGCCGGGATCGGGCTCCTTTCGACCCTGCTCGTTGCCGGCTGCTCCAGCCTGCCGACGAATGTCGACCGGCCCGGCACCCTGGCCATTTCCGGCACCGCGGATACGCGTCTCGGCCAGGCGGTCCGGAGGCAGGCCGAGGGCCACCCGGATCAGGCCGGCTTCAGGCTGCTTGGCAACGGATTGGACGCCTTCGTCGCGCGTGCCGTGCTGGCCCAGGCCGCGGACCGCGGTATCGATGCCCAGTACTACCTGCTGC
>CBDUCL010000140.1:0-7794 GCA_965365625.1 uncultured Chromatiales bacterium
CCGTTCCGAACGGGGCTTTTTTTTGCCGATAACTCGGCGATGCCAACCAGGCTCGGTTTAGCTAGGGAAATCTCGCGTCTTTCGATGCCCGGGTTATCGGTCTGAGGGAGAAAGAAACGGCGGGGCGTCCCGCCCCGCACAGAAAACGAGATCCTTTAGCGTTTCCCTAGCCGACGAACTTGCCGCTCATGATGCGCTGGGCCTCCATCAGTTCGATCTCGCGCGAGCCCGAAACCACCACGCTCGGATCCGGGACATAATCCAAACCCGGGTCCCGGCGTGCGTAGGGTACGCAGTTTAGAACCACCTTCATGGCGTTCAAGCGCGCCATCTGCTTGTCGTTGGAGCGGATAATGGTCCAGGGGGCGTGGGTGCTGTGGGTGCGTTTGACCATCTCGTACTTCATGCTGGTGAACTCGTCCCAGCGGTCCTGGGCCTGGACGTCTACCTCGCTCAGCTTCCACTGGCGCAGAGGGTCGGTCTTGCGGCGCTCGAAGCGGCGCGCCTGCTCCTCCTTGGTGACGCTGAAATAGAGCTTGACCAAGAGCGTGCCCTGGCGGGTCAGGTCGCGCTCGAAGCCCACCACCCCGCGCATGAAATTGCTGTACTCGTCCTCGGTGCAGAAACCGAACACCGGCTCCACCATGGCTCGGTTGTACCAACTGCGGTCGAACAGCACCACCTCGCCGCCGCGCGGGAATTCGGCCACGTACTTCTGGAAGAACCACTGGGTGCGCTGGGTCTCGGTCGGCTTGCCGAGGGCCACCACCCGATAGTGCTTTTCGTTCATGTAGCGGGTGACCCGGCGGATGGTGCCGCCCTTGCCTGCGGCGTCACGCCCCTCGAAGATAATGATCATCCGGGTGTTGGTCTCTTCCAGGTACTGCTGCATGCGGATCAGCTCGGCCTGATAGGGCTTGAGCGCCTGCTCGCGGCGGTAGCGGCGTACCGCCTTGCGCTGTTCCCGCTTCAACATCTGGTTCTGTTCCTGCAGATGCTGATAGTCTTTGAGCAGGTCTTCCAACGGCACGTCTTGGCCGTCGAGCTGGATGGAGTCTGGTTGGTTTGCCTCGGTCATGGTGGATGCCCCTGTTCTTTTAAATGATACCTGAAAGCCCAACCGCTCCGATTCTAAGCCAGCGGCCTGCCCCCTGTACAAAAGAAAACGGCAATCTCCTGATCCGGGTCAGGCACCCGGCTCAAGGTCGGTAGGCGGATTCCACCTGTTCCCGGGTCAGGATGCCGAAGATCGGTTTGATGCCGGGCGCGGTCATGCGCTCCACGTAGAGGGCCTCGGCGCCGGACTGTTCCAGCTGCTGCAGGGCCTCCTGCAGGGTCGCCTGCAGCTGAACCGGGGCCAACTGCAAGCGGCGCCCGGGAATCTCCATCAGATCCAGTTGTTCGGCCGTCGGCTCCTGCTCCAGCGCCAAAGCCAGGTCCAGGGCGCGTAACAGGGCCAGGGGCTGTGCGCCGCCTTCGATCAATATCCACTCCGGCTTGTCCTGCAGCAGGGCCTTGGCCTCCTCGCGCCCGATACGCGGCGATTGGCGGCTGAGCCGGGTATCCATTACGCTGGCCACGCCGACTCGGCGCAGGGCCTGCAAGGCCGGGCTGGCGCTCACCTGCAGGCCGCGCGCCTTTAGCACCGAGACAAATACCGAATCCTTGCCGAACAGTTCGCGGCTGGTCAGCCCGGCCACCACAATGGCCAGCATCCCGGGCATGATAATCTGCGGGTTATGGGTCAGCTCCATCATGGCGGTCAGGGCCGCCAGCGGCGCCTGCAGACTAGCGCCCATCATCGCCCCCATACCGAGCAGGGCGTAGAAGCCGACGTCGGAACCTACCCCGGGCCAAAGCAGCAGCACCAGCTTGCCGGCCAGGCAGCCGACTACGGAGCCGATGAATAGGGAGGGGCCGATCAGACCTCCGGGAATGCCGAGGCCGATGCTGAAGCCGGTTGCCAGCACCTTGAACAAGGCCAGGGCCAGCAGCATGAGGATGCCCGGAGCTCCGAGCAAGGCCTGGTCCACAGTGTCATAGCCGATCCCCAGCACCTCCGGCACCAGCATCCCGCAGCAGCCGACCAGCAGGCCCGCCAGGGTGGTGCGCTGCCAAAAGGGTACTTCCCGGCTGGCCGCTCCGAGGCTTTCCAGCAGCTGGATGAAGCCCGCTGCTACCGCGCCCACCAGCACCCCGAGCAACAGCACCAGTGGCATCTCGGCCAGGGAGCCCATCTGCAGGCGCGGTACCAAGAAGGCAGGCTCTGCACCCAGTACCAGGATCGACACCGCATCGGCGCTCACCGCCGCCAGGATCACCGGCACAAAGCTGGCGAGGCTGTACTCCATCATCACCACCTCGAGAGCGAAGATCACCCCCGCCAACGGGGTATTGAACGAGGCCGAGATACCGGCCGCGGTGCCGCAGGCCACCAGGGTGCGAATGGCATTGTTGGGCAGGCTCAGGCGCTGGCCGAGCAGGCTGCCGCTGGCCGCACCGAGAAAGATATGCGGCCCCTCGCGGCCCACCGAGTGGCCGCTGGCGATGGCCAGGGCGGCGCCGGCGAATTGCAGCACAAACTCGCGCAGGCTGAGATAGCCTTGGTGATAGGCAAGGCGCTCCATAATGCGGGCCACCCCCAGGAGGTACTTACCGTCGGCTGCCCATACGAATAGCAGGCCGATGGCCAGGCCCCCCAGGGTCGGCAGCAGCAGGCGCAGCCAGGGCGCCAGGGCTTCGTAGTTCTCCGGGTGCTCGCCGGGCAGAAACAGGGCCTGGGTACCCTCCACCCCGAGACGAAACAGTACGATCACTGCGCCAGCCAGTAGCCCGGTGACCAGACCGAGCACCGCCAGTTGCAGCTGGGCGTCGGGGTGGGCCAGGCGCAGGCGCACCTGCTGCAGCTGGTCGCTGAGCCGCTCTCGGAGGAGTGTAAGGGGCCTGGATGGCATAGGTCTTCGGTTCAATCGGTTCGGATCGCGGGCCTCGGCTCGGTTGGCGGGCAACTGCCAACCGCTTCGTTGTAACAGAAACCGGCCCACGCGGGCTAGCTGTGCTCGCCACTGCCGCCGCCCATCTATTATGCTTGCCGAGCCGCCCCCCCTAGCCGGAGCCCCGAGGACCATGCGGATCGACAACCCCGACGCCTATATCGCCGCCAGCGATCTGGAACTGCTGCCGCGCTTGCTGCCCCTCGAGGACGCGCGGGTGCTCGAGCTCGGCTGCGGCCGGGCCTGGATGACGCGCCAGATCAGCGAGCGTTTCCCGGTCCGCCAGCTGGTGGCCACGGAGGTGGATCGCATCCAGCACCAGCGCAATCTTCAGATCGCCGATCTGCCCAGGGTTCAGTTTCGCTACGGCGGCGCCGAGGCCATCGACCTGGAGGACGGGGCGGCGGACATTGTGCTCATGTTCAAGTCCCTGCACCATGTGCCGACCGAACTCATGGACCAGGCCCTGGGGGAGATCCGGCGGGTGTTGTGCCCCGGCGGCCTGGCCTATATCTCGGAGCCGATCTACGGCGGCGAGTTCAACCAACTGCTGCGGATGTTCCACGACGAGCGGGCGGTACGCCAAGCCGCCTTCGACGCGGTGCGGCGGGCAGTGGAGCGGGGCGCCCTGGAGTTGGTGCGGCAGGTGTTCTTCCTGGCTCCGAGCCGCTTCGCCGATTTCGCCGAATTCGAGCGGCGGATCATCCAGGTCACCCATACCGAGCATCGCATAGCACCGGAGGTGTACGCGCGGCTACGGGAGCGCTTCGAGGCTGCCATGACCGCCGACGGCGCCGAATTCATCCAGCCTCACCGGGTCGATTTGTTGCGCCGCCCCGGCTAACCGCCCTCCCCGTTCGGGTCTGCGCTCAGACCGCGCAATTTGCGAAACAGGGTGCGCTCGCTGACGCCCAGCTTTGCGGCCAGCGATTTTCGGTCGCCCGGGAAGCCGATCAGGACCTGGCGCAGATATCGCCGCTCCAGTTCCTCCAGGCTCAGGATCTCCCCCGCCCCCGGCAAGCCCTGTTCCGCCCCCACCGATTCGGGGCCCGCGGCACAGACCTCCGCGATATGATCGGCGCGGATCACCGCCCCGTCGCACATCAGGCTGCCGCGCTCCAGGACGTTGCGCAGCTCCCGAACATTGCCGGGAAAGCCATAGCGCTCCAGGCATTGCAGGGCCTCTGGCGCCAGCCGGAGCTGGCGCTCCGGGGCGATCCGGGCCAGTAACGCCTGGGCCAGCAGCGGGATATCTCCTTGCCGCTCGCGCAGCGGCGGCAGCCGGATCGGGAAGCTGGCGATGCGGTAGAACAGGTCCTGGCGGAAGGTCCCGCTCGCCACCATTGCCCGCAGGTCCCGATGGGTGGCGCAGATCAGCCGGAAGTCCGCCTGTTGAGGGTCGATGCTGCCCACTCGGCGGTAGCTCCCCGTTTCCAGCAGCCGCAGCAGTTTGACTTGCAACTGCAGGGGGATATCCCCGACCTCGTCAAGGAACAGGGTGCCGCCCCGGGCCGCCTCCACCAGGCCGGTCTTGCTCAGGTGGGCGCCGGTAAAGGCCCCCTTTTCATGACCGAACAGCTCGCTCTCGAACAGGCCCTCGGTGAGACCCGAGCACTCCACCGGGACGAACATGCCGTTGGCCCGGGTGCTGTGCTGGTGGATGGCGCGGGCCACCAGTTCCTTGCCGGTGCCGGATTCCCCGAGCAACAACACCGCTGCATTGCTGGGTGCCACCCGCTGCATCAGTTCCAGCATGCGGCCGAACGCCGGTGAGCGACCCACCAGGCCCTCGGCGTCGGGCCGAGGGCTGGCGCCGCTGGCGGGTCGCAGGATCTCGAGAAACCAGCGAACCTCGCCCTCGGCATCGGCGATCGGTCGGGTCTCGACATCCACGTACTCGTCGCCCCGAGGGGTATGATGAATGTGCAAGACCCGGTGCGGTGCGCCCGATTCTCGGGTCTCCCGCAACGGGCAGCTCTCGCCGATCTCGTCGCAGGGTACCGGGCTGTTGTGGGAGGCCTGGTGGCAGCGCTGTTGTGACTCCAGGCGCCCGGCGAGCCCATACAGGGACTGGTAGGCCCGATTGGCCGCCCGGATTCGGTAGTCTGAACCGATCAGAATCGCCGGGTGCTCGGTCGCCTCGAGTCGAGCGAGCGCATCGCTGGGTATCTCCTGATTCATGCCGTCGATGTCAGTTAAGGACCGTCATTTTTGGCAGTATACCCCAGCTTGACTGCCGTTAGGGGCAGGGATAGCCCCTGCCTGGTCATCAATGGGGCGCCTGCTGGCCCGCTCTGGGGGTTGGCAAGGATCTCTTATCTGCATGAAAGAATGAAATATTCCGGGTGCCACAAAGAGTCTCCCGGATCCTGGTCTGGGTCTTGCATAGGTAAATTCCAGTAGCCGGGATCGGGAATCTCCCCATGTAGTGGCCCGGCACCGGCCCTATGAGCACATTGTTATTGCCATTGATTTTTGCTGCCGGGGTCTGCTCCGGCCAGGGTGTAGTCGCCTACCCCTGGCCCGAGCGGCTGGAAACGGAGCCCCGACTTCTGGTTACCGAGGTCGCAAGCCAGGATGCCCTTGGTGCCTTGCGCTGTGAGCTGCCGCCTTCGAGCCCAGAGCCGCGTCCCGGCATCTGAATTCGGGGCTCCGGCTGCGAGTTGCGCCGTCTCAGCGAGCACGTGAGCTGCGGTCACTATCGCATCTCCTCCCTTGGCCGCCCCTCGCGGGGCGGTTTTTTTTGCCTCAAACGCCCGCTGGGCGCATAATGAAGAGGCTTTTCCGCCACAACGAGACCCACCGGGTTGCGCATGCGCTCCCGGATGGCTTTTGCGGGGCGGCGGAAGGCGGCTTTATCTTCGGCGGCAGCCGTGGTGAATAGGTTGCGCCCGTGCAGGGCCCTTGGTTTCGGCCTATTATTAAGGGAACCCGTGGTTTAAGCCAAAACCCGTAGCATTTTGGCAACAATCCCAGCAGTTGTGGTTTTTTTCAAAAAAACTGTTGCAAACCGATCCCGAATTGGCTAATATTCACCCTGCACAGTAAAAATACCATCTGCATTGTCAACGACATAGAGCGGGAGTTCGCACATGAACAAAAAACTGATTACTCTGGCGGTAGCGGCTGCGGTAGCTGCTCCCATGACTGCCCTGGCCGAAGTCACCATCTACGGTAAGGCGATTGTTTCCTACGACGGCGTGAAGATCGACAAGCAAGCCGGCGGTGACGGCGACCGTCGCTACAAGGTCGTATCCAACAGCCCGATCGCCGGTGCCCCGCGCGCCTCGCGCCTGGGCTTCAAGGGCTCCGAAGATCTCGGCGGCGGCCTGAAGGCCATCTGGAAGATGGAGTTCTCCGTCGACCAGGCCAACAACAGCGCCGTGGGCAGCACCCGTAACGCCTACGTCGGTCTGGCCAGCGACAGCTGGGGTACTGCCCTCCTCGGCCGTCACGACCACCCGTACAAGATGGCCACCGGCAAGTACGACTACTTCGCCGACCAGCTCGGCGACTTCAACGGCACCATCGGCTTCGAGGACCTGCGCGCCCAGAACGTGGTCGCCTACGTCTCCCCGAACTGGGCCGGCTTCACCCTGGCCGGTGCCGCCATCTCCAACGGCAACGATGATGACGCCGCCAACGGCTACTCCATCGCCGGTATGTACAGCAACGCCGGTCTGAACATCTCCCTGGCCTACGATCGGTTCGACGACGACCAGCTGGACGGCACCAGCGCCCAGGTTAACGCTGCCGAGAAGAAGTGGACCATCGGTGCCAGCTACGACATGGGCGCCTTTGGCATTGCCGGCCGTTGGGAAACCCAGGACAACGTTTATCGCGGCGGTGTGAACGTCGACGACGCCGACAACTACCAGATCTCCGGTAAGTACGGCTTCGGCAACAACGTCGTCAAGGCCTTCTGGGGCAAGAGCGAAGTCCAAACCCTCGGTTCAAAGAAAGATGCCTGGGGTCTCGGCTTGGACCACAACTTCACCAAGCGCACCCAGGCCTATGTGCAGTGGGTCGACGTGGAAGACAACTGGGACGGCTTCTCTCTGGGCATGGTCCACAAGTTCTAAATCGGCTTTCCCAGCGGTTTAGCGAAACGGGGCCTTCGGGCCCCGTTTTTCGTTGTTCACCGCAGACCGAACCCTATGCCGCGCTAATCTCGAGCGCGGCAGTTGCTATACTGCCCGTCGATCCAATCCCTCGCTAGCTGTCAGGAGACCGTCTGATGCCCTATTGGTGTCGCGCCCTCGCCTTACTGGGCCTGTTGGCCGCTTTCCCCGTCGCCGGCTTGACCTCGGAGTTTCCCGACGAAATGGGCGAGCCCGCTATGCTGCCGCCTACCCTCAAGGACCCGGAGCCCTGGCGCGAGCAGGGGTGGGAGATCCCCCCGCCTCCGGAGGACGAGAACCTGTTCGAGGTGCAGCCCATGCAGCACGTCCCCTATTTCCGCTTCTGGGTGGACGGCTCCTCGCTCAGCGTCGGCCCCGACCGGGCGATCCGCTACGTGACGGTCATCACCGCGGAGACCGGCAATGCCCGCAATCTGCGTTACGAGGGCTTGTTGTGCGGTGCCGAACAATATCGAACCTACGCCCGGGGGCGTTCGGACGGCAGTTGGCGGGTGGTGCGGGATTCCGGCTGGGAGCCCTTCGGCGCCGATCCCTCGGATCACCTCCGTTTGGGCCTCAAACGCTTCTACTTCTGCAAGGACGGGATGGGCGAGCCACTGCCCCGCGATCGGATCCTGCAGAATCTGCGCCGTGGCGGCGACGCTGCGCAGGAGCAGGGG
>CBDUCL010000141.1:0-7778 GCA_965365625.1 uncultured Chromatiales bacterium
TAACATTTCCGGGCCCAAATAGCCCCCGGACCGGGAGTCCGGCATGGCCTCAATCCAGCTCCAGGCGCCGGCGCAGCTGGCCGACCCGGCCCTGCAGACGTTCCAGGTTCTCCGCCGGCACGCCGGTCAGTCCCGCCAGGCGCTCGCCGTAGTCGGCGCTGGCGGCCGCCAGCTTCTCCAACTCGCTCTCGGCCGCCCGCAGGCCGAGGCCGAAGCTGGCCCCCAGGCGCAAGATGCTTTCGCGCAGGCCGCCCTCGATCTCGAACGGGATGGCCGATAGCAGGTCGTGCCGGGCCCAGGCGCGCATGGGAGCGGGATCATAGACCGGGGCCAGGCGCACCGCCTCCGGACCGCCGAGCAGGGACAGGTTATCCAGATGCAGGTCGCCGTTGCCAGTCAGCAGGGCAAGCAGAAAGCGCCGGTATACCCCCTTGGCGGCGGCCCGCACGTCTAGATCGACCAAGCCGCCCAGGGCCTGGAGCATGCGCCCTACCCGCTCCATCTCGGTATCCGCGCTGCCGGTCACACCCTGGGTGGCCATCAGGGAAAAGAAACTCTCCAGCGGCATCGGCAGGCCGTCCGGGTCCCGGTCGAAGCGTTCCACCGCCAACAGTTTGAGGCCCTGGTGCTCCAGCAACCAGTGCCGGGGCACCTCGAAACCGCATGCCGCATGCAGGTCCAGGCACAGGGTCTCGAGCGCCAGCATGCCCGCATAGCTGGTGTTCTCGATTTTCAGCACCACTTCGACCAGCCCTGGGCGCGACCGGCCCCGACCGGGCGCCGTGACCTCGCCGTTCCAGGGTTGCAGGTCCGGGTCCGGCAGGGCCAGCAGCAGCTTGGGAATCATGCCCCCGACCGAAGGCGTGGGTCCGAGAAACGGGGCCACCTTGTCGGCAAAACCCGCGGCGTGTTCCTCCAGCTCGTTGCGCAGGGCGCGCCAAATGCCTGAGCGGCCCCGGCTGAGCCGAGTATCCGGAGTCTCTCCATACCAGGCTAGAGCTTGGCGGTCGTCGCGGAACAGGTCGAGGTGACCGATGCCGTTACGTCCGGCCAGCATCAACAGTTCCCAATCGGTCTCGAAGCCCGGAGCCGGGGGTGGCTTGCGGCGCGCCAGGGCCTGGGCATAGAAGCGGCGTTGCAGGTTGCTTTCCTGCCTTGGGGGGATCAGGCTCAGCAGCCGGGCCGGGAGTGGCAAGGCCTCGGAGGCTCGGTGCACCAGCGGGCGGTCTCGATAGCGCTGGGGATCGGCCAGCAGCGACAGGCCCCAGCGGCGGCCCCGGGCCAGGAACTCCGGGTCGTAGCTGTAGCGGGTCTGACGCGGGGTGGCCACCAGGCTGCCCATCTTCTCTGGCCCATCCCGGGTGCGGGTCCAAACCGAGGCAAAACGGTCCATTAGAAGAGCGTCCCCTCCTCCAAGGCCTGCAGCAGGTCGTCGTCCGGCACCCAATTCAGACGCAACCCGACGATGCGGCCCAGGCGGGCCAGCAGTTCTGCATCTCCGCGACCACGGGCCTTGACCCGCGACAGGGTCTCCGGCGTGGTGCCGGCGCGCCGCGCCAGCTCCTTTTGGCGGATACCCTGGGCCCTGGCCCGCTCCAGCACCTGGCTCAGGAGGCGAGAGAAGTCGGTTTCAGTAATTGACGAATCAATCATTTTAAGACGTTACCTAATACTTTTCTGTTAATAATTGCCATTTATATCAATATAATAGCAGGAATTGGATCGGAATCCGAGACGACTACGCGAGCATAGCCGTGTATATATTGATACTTTAGTCAATTTATATAATTTAATCGCTATTAAATCTCATTTATTGATTTTTTTGTTAACAGATAGACAAGGCGGTCGAGTGGCGAAAGCCTTAATCCGGGCCAGGACATCGGATCGGGTTTTCGCGCTATATTGAGCCCATGCTGTGCGAGCCCTCTGTCTTCCTCGACTTGGAAACTACCGGCACCAATCCGGTGCGCGATCGCATTACCGAGATCGCGGTAATCGAGACCCGCGACGGAGAGCCGGTCAGCGAATGGAGCAGCCTGATCGACCCGGAGCGTCCCATCCCCCGCCGCATCCAGGCCCTGACCGGAATCAGCGACAACATGGTCGCCCGGCAGCCACGTTTTGCGGAGTTGGCCGAAGGCCTCCTGGAAGCCCTCGATGGGCGCCTGCTGGTGGCTCATAACGCCCGCTTCGATTACGGTTTTCTCCGCAACGAGTTTCGCCGCGCTGGCCTCAGCTACCGGGCCCGGGTGTTGTGCACGGTCAAATTGTCGCGAGCCCTCAACCCGGAGCATCGCCACCATAATCTGGACCGTCTGATCCAGCGCCACGGCTTGCCTTGCGGCGAACGCCATCGGGCCCTTGGGGATACCCGGGCCGTGCATGCCCTGGTGCAGCATCTGTATCAGGCGCATCCGACCCAAAGGGTGGACAGCGAGGTCGCGCGCCTGGTCAAGCGGGCCACGCTGCCGCCGGGACTCGATGAGGCGGAGCTGGACGCCCTGCCGGACACCCCCGGGGTCTATCTGTTCTACGACAGCACTGGAGGCCTGCTCTACGTGGGCAAGAGCGTCAACCTGCGCTCACGGGTGCTGTCCCATTTCTCCGGCGATCACCGCTCTCGAACCGATGCCCGCCTGAGCCAGCAGGTGCGCCGGGTGGAGTTCCGGGAGACCGCCGGCGAGCTGGGCGCCCTGCTGCTGGAGGCGCGCCTGATCAAGCAGCATCAGCCAGTGTTTAATCACCGCCTGCGGCGCCAGAACGAGCTGTGCGCGATCCGCTGGGACCCGGAGGAACAGGCAGTGACCCCGCCGCGCATCGTGCCCGCCGGGGAACTGCCGCCGCGGGAGATGGGGGAGCTGTTCGGGGTGTTCCGCAGCCGTCGCCAGGCCCGGGAGGTGCTGCGCAACTTGGCCGGCGAGCACCGGCTGTGCCTCCAGCGCCTGGGGCTGGAGAGTGGCCGAGGCCCCTGCTTCGGCTATCAGCTTGGCCGCTGCCGCGGCGTCTGCGCCGGTCAGGAGGCCGAAGCCAGGCACCACCTGCGATTACTCCAGGCCCTGTCCGCCCTGCGCCTGGCAGGCTGGCCCTATGGCGGGCCCATCGGCATCCGTGAACATTGCCCCGATAATGGCCGTAGCGAGGTCCACCTAGTGGATCATTGGTGCCACCTCGGCACCGCCACCGACGCCACCGAATGGGCCGAGCTCCTAGCAGCCCCCCATGCCCTGGGCTTCGACCTGGACAGCTACCGGCTGCTGCGCCGCTTCCTGGAGCAGCATCCGGAAACGGAAGTGATTCGGGTCCCATAGCTGAGGCAGGAAACCTTATCCGGCGCTGGCGACCGTAACGTCCCTTGGCTATGCTCAACTAGAGGGGAAGCAGGAAAGGACAGCGGACTGATGAACGAGCGATGGTGCCCCCCGGACGAGCGCGGCGGAGAAGCCGTGCTCAAGGTCTGCAAACGCGGCAAGGACCTGCTCACCGATCCCCTGCTGAACAAGGGCACCGGCTTTCCCGACAGCGAGCGCGATGCCCTGGGTATTCGCGGCCTGGTGCCGCCGCAGGTGGTGAGTATCGACGACCAGGTGCACCGGGCGATGGAGAACTTTCAGCGCCAAGACAACGACCTGGCTCGTTACGTCCATCTGGAAACCCTGCACGACCGCAACGAGACTCTCTATTACCGGGTGTTGCTGGAACACATCCGCGAACTCACTCCCATTGTCTACACCCCCACCGTGGGCAAGGCCTGCCAGGAGTTCGGCCATATCTACCGCCGCGCCCGCGGCATGTACTTCAGCGCCTGGGAACAGTCCTACTTCGAAGACATGGTGCACAACTGGCCGGAGCCCGAGGTGGAGATCGTGGTGGTGACCGACGGCAGCCGCATCCTCGGCCTGGGAGATCTGGGCTGCAACGGCATGGGTATCCCTATCGGCAAGCTGTCGCTGTACGTAGCCGGCGCCGGCATCCATCCGGAGCGGACCCTCCCGGTGCTACTCGACATGGGCACGGACAATCCGGAGCTGCGTCACGATCCTCTGTACCTGGGTGAGCGCACCCCGCGGTGTAAGGGCGAAACCTTCTTCGCGGCGGTCGACGCTTTCGTCCAAGCGGTGCACAGGCGCTGGCCCCGGGCCCTGATCCAGTTCGAGGACTTCTCCAATAACCACGCCTTTCCCCTGCTGGCCCGCTACCGCGACCGCATCCTCTGCTTCAATGACGACATACAAGGCACCGGCGCGGTGACCCTGGCGGCGATTCTAAGCGCGCTGCGCATCACCAGCCAGGCGCTGGGCGATCTGCGGGTACTGTTTCTCGGGGCCGGCTCCGCCGCCCGCGGCATCGCCGACAGCATCGTCGCCGGCATGATGGCCCGGGACGGCCTGGACCTGGAGCAGGCTCGCAGCCGTATCTGGATGATCGACAGCGAGGGCCTGGTAACTCTTGACCGGCTGGAGACCCTGGCCGAGCACAAACGAGACTACGCCCAGCCCGGCCCCGCCGAAGCGGAGCTGGAGGCGGTCATCGACCGGGTCCAGCCCCAGGTGCTGATCGGCGTTAGCGGCCGCGGTGGCGCCATCGGCGAGGCAGCGGTAGCGGCCATGCTGCGCCATAGTTCCCGGCCTATTCTGCTGCCCCTGTCGAACCCCACCGCCAACGCCGAGTGCAGCGCGGAGCAGGCCTACACCTGGAGCGACGGCCAGGCCCTGTTCGCGTCCGGGAGTCCTTTCCCGCCGGTCAGGCACGAGGGCAGGATCTTCGTGCCGGGGCAATGCAACAACATGTTTATCTTCCCCGGTATGGGCCTGGGCGCCATCGCCTGCCACACCCGGCGCGTCACCAACCGCATGTTCTACGCCGCCGCCGAGACCCTGGCCAGCCAGGTGAGCGACGATAGCCTGGCCGCCGGCTGCCTGTTGCCGGACCTGAAGCTGATCCGGGAAATCTCCGCCCAGGTCGCGGTGGCGGTGTGCGAGCAGGCCTACTCCGAGGGGCTGGCTGACCTCCCGCGTCCGGACGACCTAGAGGAGCATGTGCGGCGGCGGATGTACTACCCAAGGTACCTGCCCTATCAGCCAGGATAGGGCCCAGGGTCAGAGGCAAGCGGACACTCACGCAAACAGCGTCGAACAGCTGTGGCGTGCCCAAACGCCCCTAAATCGTTCGATACCGCACGGACACTCGTCCGCGCGTCGCCTGTCGCCCCAACAGCGGATCCGCAGTACGACCTACCTCGACCGCCACCAGGCGCGAGCGCTGCGCGTCCTATCCACCGGTCGGCCGCACGATGGTCAACCCGAACATGACCCAGGATTGCATGCCACCCCGATACCATTTCAACTTCGCCGGCGGGTAGCCCTGCATTAGCAAGGTCTCAATATTTATCGGCGACTGGGGGCACCAGGCACCATTGCAAAACAGGACCAATGTTTTCGCCTCGCTGAAGTCCCACCCCTGCTTGGTCGGCTTGGCGCCGAAACAAGCCTCGAAGATATTATCGATCTCCTCGGAAGCTGCCGCGTTCTTGAAACCCTCTGCAAAATCCACGTTGATCGTATTCCATGGAATATTTATCGAACCCCGAATAGTGCCCTTCGACGCCCAGTCAGGGATCCCAGAGTCCACAACCAGAATCGATCGATCGCCGGTCGAAATCCGTTTCAGGTATCCCAGAAGTTCCAGTTCGCCTATGGTCTCCACCCCCGGCGCAATAGTCATGGGCTGGACGCAGAAGGGCGGACAGGGACGTGACGTTGTATTGTAGGGAGAGCCGATCAGATGATTTTGCTGTTGGACTCGCTCAATCACCACAGGGTTTCCCTGGTGCATAACCTCGACCTTCTCCAGACTGGGCGTAATGTTCACAGCGTGCTCGCCCGCCACCGCAAACCCCACCCATGAAGCGGCGAAACAAATCACCATTGTCACCTGTACCAATCGTCTTCCCGTATCCATCAGAGAGTCTCGCTGGGCCAGGGTTATCCGCGGGTTTTACCGAGCATATGGTGGTGGCGACCAGTTTTCCTGCTCGTAAGCCGCTTGGGCGTATGCCAGCTCTGCCTCCTTTTTCGCCATTGCTGCGTAGTCCACCGCTGCGGCCTCGTCTCCTTTTGCGGCTGCCTCCTCGGCTTTCTTGATCAGCTCGGACGTGGATACCCAAGCCCCCTGAATCGAGTCCGCTTTGGCATTGGCAGTTTTCGCTTCCAATATTGCCTGCTCTGCTGCACCGGTTTCCCCAGCGTGCACGCTCGAGGCCATGCCGAGCCATAGGACGGCAGTTAGCAGTCGACTTATCTTCATCAGTTTCGTCTCCGCAGTTCTCAAGTCGGGATACCTTCCATTCGAACCCTGATCAGAACCGGTTATTCGGCGCATTGGAGGGTAGCCCATTGCTCAATCGCCGATGGAAATATTCCAGGTTGTTCATCGCGTCGCTACCCTCCTTGAGCGGCTTGGCACCTACGTTCTTCATACAGCCCTTGTATCGACGCTGTATGGGTCCCACTGCGCCCCATTTGGAACGGTACGCCGGGAAATTGGCGCCCTGGCCCCTCGCAGGGCTCAGTTCGTTGCCTCGAATACGAGCACCGGCAGCCTCCCAATGGCAGCTATAGCAGGCAAAGGCTCGGGGTCCCCGGCGGGTGAAATAGATCCGTTTGCCGTCCTCGTAGGCTGCCAGCGCCCGGGGATCGTCGGGCACCTCGATCTGGAGCGGCATTCCGCGGGAGGTTTCTGCCAAGTACGCCAGGATCGCCGGCAAATCTCCTTTCAGCAGCTTCATCGGCTTTTCACCGTTCGCTTCGCGGCATTCGTTGATCTCCGTGGCCAGCGTCTTGATCTTTCCCGACTCCGGATCGAAACGTGGATAGGTATGAGCTATGCCGATGCCACCGTTTTCCAGGCAGTCAGCAAGAGTTTTACCGTTCTCGAACGGTTGGTTGTACAGCTGTTCCCCTATCTCGACGACAAATTCATAGGGGGGGAATTCCATAATGGCCTCCCATTGGGCGCGTTTGTCATCATTGAAGTTGTACATTCCCAGCCCATACTCTTCTGGGCCAAAGTTCGGAAAACGGGATTCGAAATAGGCGTCATACGCCGCCAGATCGGCTTCGGGATCGGTGGCCGCAGTCGCAGAAAAGCATCCGATTCCAAGCAAAAAGATGGCAGTCACCAGCATTAGTAGGTGTTTCACTTTATTGCTCCTTGTAGCACTTAGAGATCACGCGGGTCGTCCGCGGCGACGATCAACGCCGGCCCCGATAACGCAGCCGGAAACCCGGGAGCCGCCGTACGGTTCATCCCGACACGCGCATGCAGGTCAGTTCGCGTCACAGGGTATACAGGTAATCGATGATCAGATTTATCTGAGCGCTATCGAGCAATCCGTTGCGCCCGAACGGCGGCATCATCGAATACGGCCTGATGGCTCGGTGCGGGTCGTAGATGATCTGCTCCAGCCTTTGACGCTCTGGGAATCGAGGTTTCATCGCAACCAAGGGTGGGCCCAATGTCCCAGCTTGATCTGTGCCCTCGAAGTAATGACAGGCTTGGCAGTATTCGACGGAAAGATCCCTCCCCTGCTGGATCGGTGACTGGGTCGGTGTCTTGGACTCTTTCGCGGCGCATCCAACCAGGCAAGCAAGGACGATTGCCATGAACAGTCCTCCAGCGGGGGTCCCGAAAATGGGTCCTTTCATAATCTCCTCCTCCGAGTGTTGGGTATGCGGTTGCTGGATCTGAAATGTTATTTTTTGTATTTGCTCAGTATAGCT